>CAYXMW010000016.1:9111-10423 GCA_964466145.1 uncultured Pseudomonadales bacterium | reverse complement strand
TTTTTTATCTGTCATAAAAATGATGAAAATAACTATTACTTAACTATCAGGACTAAAAATTACATACTCTTATTTTTTTTGAAGGGAGTTAAAATTTCCTCGATAGGAATAATTCATTATCGCAACTATTTCCCAAAAAGTCAACCTAGTCTTGAGTATTATGCTCTAAATCAATCAATCGAGCATAACGAAAGTACCTCAAGGGCGAATTTAAAAATTTACAAGTATATAAAACTAAATTAGCCTCATAATCAGTTATCTCTTCCCCCTGCTCGCCAGCATAAATCTCATAAGTCCACTTACGCTGATCTACAATTATCTCCACCATATCGCCTGGCTCTAGATCTGGTAAATTATAAAATGAGTTGTATTTCCAATAATCAGTCTGCCACCACCAGTCCCAACCAAACCTATGAGCAGCCAAAATAATTGGCAGATCATATTCATCGCCTGGCTTGCCATAACTTGGTGACATCCACACCCCTTGCTTCAAAGCTTCAGCGGGATCTGCTGTTGATCTCAACTGCGTCCTTACCCCTATTCGAGGAATAACTAGCCAATTTCCTGTTGGTAAATTGTCATTTTTATCTGGTAAAGCAATTTTTTCTTCTGCTAGCTTAGTAATTTCTTGAGTTCCTTGATCAAAATTCCCTCCTAATGGAGTACCTGACTCCAAGGCAATAATTGGCTCAGTATCAGCTGGAAAAATTTGATAATAAAAATCTGGCAACATCAATAATCCCGCTGTCAATAAAGACAGTACGGAGATGGTTAATAAAAAAGAACTAATCATTCTAGTTAAAAACGACTTTTTTTTCTTTTTCTTTAGGATAGGCCCGTCATATTCTCTCCCAGCCAAAGACAACCTTGTTTTCGCAAAAGAAGTTCTTAAAAAAGATGGAAAAATAAGTAAATTTACTTTCATATTACGGATCCTGTTTTTTAAACGTAGTGCAAAAAAAGAGCAGATACGCAAAATACTGTGTATATCAAAAGATTAAGTATTATATCAAAATATAATACAATAGTCAATATTATAGGATACAACTACTTGAGATAACAAGATTTCTGCTTGAGTAAATAGATGCTAGGTGGAGACTCGGCAGCCTGCCCAACGGCCGAACCTCCACCCAACAGCCATTTGATTTATTTATTTATATTTTACTATATTAAGATCTAATTTACATCCATCTTTAAAGCTGTTACTGTATTCACCATCGAGATATAGATAGTCTTTTAAATGATTATCTTCTCTTAACAGAAAAAGCATTATTATTCGTGGCTCTGCTCAGCGGTAATAATGCTTTTTTTT
>CAYXMW010000016.1:0-9011 GCA_964466145.1 uncultured Pseudomonadales bacterium | reverse complement strand
GAAAAAGCATTATTATTCGTGGCTCTGCTCAGCGGTAATAATGCTTTTTTTTATTACGGACCCTATCTTTTTAAGCATAGCGAAAAAAAGTAGCCGGTACGTAAGATGCTCCGTATATTGCAGGTCCTGAATTTTAGAGTAAAACAAAAAAAATTCAGTTGGCATGCAAAATGCAAAGCTATTTTAAAGACTATCACTCAAGTATAACTATTTAATGGCCACTGTCAAGACCTATAATTATTTAATAAATAAGCCCATATTGTCACTTTTTTACAAATACCAGGCATTAATTAACTACTTATCCACAGATAAATTAGTGCAATCAATAATGTGTAAAAACTAAAAAAAATCTCTTCGGAAAACATTCGCCCCCGCCTACCCCAAAAACATCTCCTATGAGAATTAAGTAAATTAACCGCTATAATATTCATATGCCCGTTCCGCACGTTCTCCTAGAAATTAGAACTAGCCAAGATAATCAAAAAACAGCTGAAGCAGCCGCCCAGCTCTTCTCTACTTTTCCCAAGCTCAGAGATAAATGGTGGTGGAAACTAATCAGGAAAAATGAGCATTTAAGTTTTGAGCTAGTGGTTAATAATCAGACTGTTTACTTTCAAGTTTATGCACCCTATCGTCTGAGTGAATACTTAAAAGGAGCGATTAGCGCTAACTATCCTGAAGCTTTAATTGCCGAACTTGAGGTTGACCCCTTAGATGCCTTATTTTCTAAAGATTTAGAGTCATCCCCAGCCTCATATATCAGTTTAGGTAGCCTAAAACTTAAAAACAATCAATATTTACCGCTCAAGACCTATCAAGACTTTGCAGATGTAGATCCACTCGCTCCCTTACTATCTACTCTATCTAAAACTAAGCCCGGCGAAGAAATGGTAATCCAGTTTGTGCTTGGAGACGATGGTGATGGTTGGAAAAGAACCGGCTTTTCTCAAATACATGGTAAAAGCACTCAGCTTGAAGAGTTGGCTGATTTGGCTAAAAAATCAGGTTCTCACCCTCAAAAAGCTTTAATTGAAAAAAAACTAAGCACTCGAGGCTTAAAAACATCTATTAGAGTCGCAGTCAAAACACCAACTAAAAAAAGAAGTATTTTGTTGCTTGAAACTATCGCTAGTAGTCTTCGCGCTATTTCACAAAGTGAAGGCAATGAATTAATTTTAAGAAGAGTCTACGCACTCAAAAACTACTTTACCAAAACAATACATCAGCGTCATTTCAACTTACTTCCCAAGCAACACCTCTCTCTAGAGGAATTAGCAACTCTCTATCACTTCCCCAATGAAAGTCTTAAAGGCGTACCAAATGTAGCTTGGGGTAAAAATTTAATTGGTGAACCGCCAGAAAACTTACCCATTGTTACCACACAAATGGATCCTGAATTAAAAAATGAAATAAATCCCTTTGCCCGCACTGACTACAGAAATGAAACTCATGTCTATGGCATTAAAAGAAATGATCGCCGCCGCCATATGTATGTGATCGGTAAAACTGGCACTGGTAAGTCTACTCTCTTGGCTAATATGGCTATTAATGACCTTAAAAAGAATGAGGGAATGTGTGTGATTGACCCCCATGGTGACTTAGTCGAAACTATTCTTGACTATATTCCCTCACATAGAATTAATGATGTGGTTTATTTTAATCCTGCTGATGTGAATCGGACTGTCCAGATCAACCTTTTTGAGGGTAAAAACGTCGAGCATCGCGAGCTAATCGCCTCTGGAATTATCTCTGTTTTCAAAAAACTATACGGCTACTCTTGGGGTCCAAGGCTTGAGTATATATTGCGTAATGCCTTATTAACTTTACTCAAGATGCCTCAATCAAAACTATCTGACATCTTAAAACTTCTAACCAATGAAAGATTCCGAACCAAAACTATCGAGCATCTTGATGATGAAATTTTAAAAAGTTTTTGGGTGGATGAGTTTAACAGACTCCATGAGCGAGAACGAACTCAACAAATTGCCTCTATTCTTAATAAGGTCGGTCAGTTTGTCTCTTCTCCCCTAGTGCGAAACGTAGTCAACACCACCACTAGTTCTTTTAGTATTGATGATGTGATGAATGATGGAAAAATTTTATTAGCTAATTTATCTCAAGGTAAGTTGGGTGAGGATAATGCCACTTTACTGGGAGCGATGTTAATTACTAAAATTCAATTATCAGCCATGAGCCGAGTCAACATTACTGAAGAAGATCGACGTGATTTCTATCTCTATGTCGATGAGTTCCAGAACTTTGCTACTGATTCGTTTGTTAAGATTCTTTCTGAGGCTAGAAAATACAAATTAGATTTGGTGTTGGCTAATCAATATATTGCTCAAATTCCTGAAGAAGTTCAAAAGGCTATTTTTGGCAACTGCGGTAATATTGCTAGTTTTGTGATGGGAGCTGAGGATGCAAGTGTGTTTGAAAAAGAATATGGGAATAAATTTACTGTAGAAGACTTAGTCTCATTGGGACGCTATCAGATTATTAATAAGATTACTGTCGATGGAATTTTATCTCAACCCTTCCCCGCTAGAACATTATCCCTGGCTAAAAGCAGTAATAAAAATAAAAATAAAGTCATTCAGGTTAGTCGAGAAAGATACGCTAAGAAAAAGAGTTAGTTTGATTAGAGTCTAAAAACCAATTTGTTTTAGTAGCTCACGAACGCTGCCATGCGTTTCTTTTGAGTAAACTTTTTTAAATCCGAGTCTCTTGGCTTCTTTAATCCGTCTATCAAGGTAGTTAATTTTTCGTATCTCCCCCAATAACCCTACCTCACCGATAAAAACAGAGTTTTGAGGTAAAGGTTTGTTCTTTAAAGAACCAACTAAAGCCATCGCCAAAGCTAAATCAATTCCCGTCTCAGTCACCTTATACCCACCGGCTGCACTTAAAAAAATGTCATGACTTTCCACTGGTTGCCCACAATGCTTTTGCAAAACTGCCGCCAAAACCTGAATTCGGGATAAATCTATCCCTCGCCCTACTCTTCTTGGCATTGCCAACTGTGATCTGACTACTAAAGCCTGTACTTCTATCAAGAGTGGCCGAGTACCTTCCATCACACAAGTGGTGGCCGATCCTGGCTCAGTAGTTTTTGCATTTTCCAGTAAGAACTCACTTGGATTACTTACCTCTGCCAACCCCACCTCATCAACTTTGAAAACTCCCACCTCATCAGTAGCTCCAAAACGATTTTTGAGAGTTCTTAGTAATCTTAATTCACCCGTTCTCTCACCACTTAGTTCGAGAACTGCATCCACAATGTGTTCAAGTGTCTTAGGCCCAGCAATAGTTCCATCTTTAGTCACATGACCAACTAAAAACATTGGAATGTGTAATCTTTTAGCCACACCAGCCAATCGATCAGTTGATTCCCTAATCTGGCCCACACTACCCGGAGCACCAGATAACTCACTAGTAGTCATCGCTTGGATGCTATCTACCACTACTAGCGATGGTCTCTTAATTTTAATAATTTCCACCAGCTCATCAACATCAATTGTGGTCACAAACTCCAAATTCTTTTTTGGAATCTTTTGTTGTTCTTTTGCTAAAATTCGATTGATGCGTAAATCAATTTGCTGAGGACTTTCCTCACCACAAACATAAAAAATTGGTGCAGCTAACTGCTGACTAGCAATTTTTAATACCACCTGGGTTAAAAGGGTGCTCTTACCAATTCCCGGCTCTCCACCCAAAAGCATGACTGCCCCAGGAACGATACCCATTTTATTCCCCGTACCACCTAACACCCGATCAAATTCTACAATCTGAGTCGAAATTCTCTGATCATTACCTTTTTTTGCTTTCACTTTACTCCAACTTACCAACTTACTCTCCACCTCAGTTTTAGAAAAAGTTTTTCTTGCTCCAAGACCTTTTACTTCTTTTATTAATACTTCCTCTACTAGAGTATTCCACTCACCACACTGGCTACACTGACCTTGCCACTTGGGATGACTAGCACCACAGCCTTGACAATTATAGATAGTCTTATTTTTAGCCATAGATTACTCCATAGTTTATCATTTTCTAGCTAATATCTGAGTCGTAGAAGTGTCCGCGTGTTGTTGATATACCACTCTCACTTCACCCCCCACTTGCTTCATCAGCCACCTTTTTTCCTCTAGATACGGCGTATGTGAAGACACTGCTAGAATATGGGGCTTAACTAATTTTAGCAATGACAAGTGTTCTTCGGTCGTACTAAACTTTTCTGGCAAAACAAAGGCTAAATCTACTACTGGGAAAAGTTGCAGCTGCTGCAATCTTTTTTGCTGATCATTAATGGGTCTATTAGAGCCTTTATCTTTTCTAACTCTTTTATCTGTCTCTACACCCACCACCAACACATCCCCCTCAGCCTTAGCTTTTCTTAAAAAATTTTGGTGCTCTTGATGAAATAAGTCAAAAACACCAGTCACTAAAACTAGCCGCCGCTTGTGACCCGACAATCTACTTAAAGAACGTCGCCAACCTTGATAGACTTGACCCCTACTACTTCGGGGATGAAAATATGCACTACTTAAACTTACTTTTTCTCGACTCATATGAGGATACATATAAGAATACTGGGGGATAAAAATTAGTAAATTTAGTAAATCTAAAAGCCTTCGACCAACAAATCGTAAAATTGGTGCTGATTGATATCTATCACCCCCAACCTCTGAGTGTTTGATGGTGTTTTTATAATTACTAATAAAATAACTCGGTAGTAATTTTTTGACCCAATAATTAGCTTGATAAAACTTTTTTTTCACTCCCGTTTTATCCAAAATCCATTTTGCCTGACAAACCTCATGGGCCGAATATAAATTTCTTTTTTTATAAGGAAGTTTTAAGTGTTTATCATCAAGCCAAAGATTAAAACACCAGCTATTTTCTTCATTTCCCTTCCAAGTTCGACGCTTGCCATTCCACAAAGATGATAGAGACACCAAAATTCGAGACAGCCACAGTCTTCGAGGAGCTACTACTATCATTAAATCAATATCATCATTAGCTGTTGCATTATTAACTGCCAATGAACCCGTCACCGCCACGCCTTCTACCCAAGGAATCCAACTAATTACTCTTAATAATTCATTTATTTCCAACCATTTTTTTTGAGAATTTTTTTCTCTCTCTAATCTAATTTTACTTTCAGCCCCACTATTATTTAGCTTCCAAAACTGACCGTGAGGCTTAATTAGGTTAATTTTATTTAAAAAAGATAGAGATTTATTCAAATCATTCTTCCCCGTTTTTCTTATCAAGCGCTGTCGTATCTCATCTTTAGTCAAAGGAAAATTAAATTGATCAGCATAAGCAATCGTCAGTAAAACTGCCGCCGCACTAGAAATTGACATGAGTTTATTTTACACCGTATTGGCGCAAAGTTTGTGTAGTACCCTGAGTAACTGTTTCCAAAGCCTTTTCAACTGTTTCACCACCCAAAACCGCATTGATGGCATCTTCGTAATACTTAATTAATAAATCATTAATACCATTATCGTGAGTATAAGAACTCAGCTGCCAACCAGAGGCCGTAGGCGCATCTTCTAAAAATGGTGCCACCAACTCATTTCCAGCCAACTCATTTGCTAAATCAACTCGAGAATAAATCTCTCCGAAAGATCTAACCTGACTTTGAGCATCATAAAGCTCTCTCTGAATTTCTCTTGAGCTTAAAAGCTTTAATAATGCCCACGACTGATCTTTATTTTTTGATTTATTACTCACTCCCTCTGCCCAAAAACTTGCCCAAGATAACTGATCATCACCTAAGCGAGGCACTGACACAATCCCAAAATCTAAATTTGGATTAATCGCTTTTACCTCATGAGCTCGCCAACTAGGAGCTAACATCATTGCTGCGTCTCCCCTAGCAAAAGCCACTGTAGAACTAGGCAGCTTATCATCCCAAACCTCATCTTCTATAACAAAATTTGTGTAAAAAGACAAAGCGTCTTGTGATTCTTTGGAAGAAGGGTTTGCTAGATCAGCCCCATTTTGAAGCATTAACAACCCCAAGATATCTGCAAAATGTTCGACATTGCTCGCATTACCAATTGCCATCCCACCTCGCTTAAGACCATCTCCGTTCTTAACTGTTAATTTATTAGCTAAAATTTTAACCTCTGCCCAAGTACTTGGTGGCTCTGAATTAGCAGCTACTAACATTTCTTTGTTGTAATATAAGCCCAAGCCATCATACATCAGGGGTATGCCTACAATCTGTCCTTCTATACTTAGCATTTTTGCTGCCACTTGATAGAAAGTGTCTTGATACTCTGCCGCACTCATCACTGATTGAGGCATAGGGGCTAATTCTTCAGCAAGCATTGGTGTCCAACTAGCATGATATCTAAAAATATCTGGTCCATTGCCAGAAGCAATTGCTGTCTGCAATCTTTCGCGATAATCTTTATGAGACTGTTTTACATAACTTACTTTTACACCGGGTAAGTTTTCTTCAAACTTATTCAGCACATTTCTAATAGAGCTATCTGGCTCCCACAATCCCCAATATATTAAAGATATTTGTTCTGCTGGAACAGTCTTTCTAGCTTGAGAGGACTGATCGTCTCCACTAGATGCTGGTTGAGATTTATTGCCAGCAAGCTTACTAATTACAAACCAAACAATCCCAATTAAAACTAATCCCCCAATAATAAATGGTAAATACTTAAATGGAGACTTTTTTACACTAGCAAAGGAATGCTTCTTCTTACTTTGTGGGGCCTGAGGTGGAGATTTAGTAGGTATTTTACTTGTAGGCGCTGTGCTTGTAGAAGCTGTGGTGGGAGATGGCGACTTAGATCCTGCTGTTGGCAGCTGAGCTGGTTTCCCAGAAAAAATAGGTGGTTTTACCATACCAGCCGGAGGCTTCGTTGTTGGCGGAGGTGTAGGTAAAGGCTTGGTTGGAGATGGCACTGATTTTTGGACAGGCGTAGAAACTGGCGTAGGCTTTTTAGCCAACGATGGGGATTGAACCCTAGTTGAGGGTGGCATTTGTGGTTTACCACCAACTCCAGGCGATGAATCTCTGGGTAATACTGGTTTAGGCAAGGACTTATCTGACATACTGAAACTGAATATAGTATATAGTAGTCTTGATTATGATCACAAGTGAAAAGATATTGCCATGGCTAACTGGCTTTATGGCAGGTGTTTTTATTTTAGCTATTAGTGGCAGTATTTGTTTTTTCTTTCTTTTTCAAGAGAGGATTTATCCTGGAATTAAAATAGATGGTGTTAACGTAGGTGGATTAACTAAAAGCCAAACATTACAACTTCTAGAACACGAGCTTAAACTTCCGCCAGAATATTCGACCGTCATTGGAGTGGACGGTATCGAACTAGCTTCTTCATCATCCCAGCTCAAAATTAGTCGAAAATATAATCAAGCCATATCCCAAGCATATGAAGTTGGTAGAGTTGGCTCTCCCATAAGTAAACTATGGATTCTAACCAAAGCCTCACTCACTCCTCTAGAATTTAAAACCCACCTTATATATAGCGAAGCTAAAATAAAATTCTTTGTAGAAGAACTAAAAAAACGAGTTGATTTAACTGGCTATAACTCAAAAGCTATTCTAAACTACAGCGGTTCCCCATCTAGTTTAGTTATTGATGAGGGAAAACCTGGCCGGGAACTACTTACTGAAGAAACTAGCCAGTTAATATTCTCAAATATTGGCCACGAACAAATCATAGAAGCTAAAGTTGCTTCTACCAGCACCATTCTCAATGAAAAGCAAATTGTTACTGCTAGAGAAAGAGCTAGTAAATTAGTAAATAAAAGACTTATCTTAAGCGCTGAAAATGTCAGGCTTGATCTGAGCGATCAAAAACTAATTTCCTTACTCACCTTTCCAACTGGATTTAACCAAGAAATAATTAGCTCATTGCTTGATTCTTGGAAAGACATAGTTGCAAGACCAGCTCAAAATGCTGAGTTTGAATTTAATGAGAAAACATTGATAGTTGATAAGTTTGTCCCCCACCGAGAAGGATTGGAGCTAGATCAAGATCAAACTATCAATCTTTTAACAGATACTATCAATAACTTTATTTTAGATAATGTTGAAGAGATAAAAGTAGGCATTTACAGCCAATCCAATACTAAACTTGAGCTCCCAGTTAAAACCACCCAACCAGAAATTACTTTAGCTAGTACCAACGACCTTGGTATCGGTGAAAGGATTGGTCTTGGTGAAAGTGAGTATGATCACTCCATCCGCAATCGAATCTACAACGTGGCTTTGACTACAACAAGAATAAATAACACTATTGTTGCTCCCGGAGAAGAATTTTCTTTTAACAGAACTCTAGGTGAAGTCTCAGCTCAAACTGGTTTTCGTAGTGCCTATATAATCAAAGATGGAAAGACAGAGCTTGGGGACGGAGGTGGAGTCTGCCAAGTCAGCACCACTACTTTTAGAGCTATTTTAGATGCTGGATTAAACATAACTCTTCGCCTACCCCATAGCTACAGAGTCAGTTATTACGAGCTTAATTCTAAACCTGGCATAGATGCTACCGTCTACGCTGGAAACATTGATCTACGTTTTATCAATGACACCGATCACCATATTCTTATTCATGGAGATACTGATAGTGAAAATTTATATATGAAAATAGAAATATATGGCACTAGCGATGGTCGCACCACAGAAATCAAAGACCACCGAGTTTGGGGATATGTTCCATCCCTTCCAGCTGAGTACTATCCAGACCCATCACTCCCCACTGGTACTAAGAAGCAAATTGACTGGGCCGTAGCGGGAGTAAAAGCTAAATTTACTCACATCATCAGAAATGCAGCTGGTAAAATCACTAATGAAGAAACCTACTCTTCTAGTTACCGGCCTTGGTCGGCGAAATATTTAGTTGGTGAATAACCTATTTCTTCTTCCCAGATAAACCCTCTAGCGCTCTTAAAACCTCAAGTGGTAACGCAAACACAACCGTGTTGGATTGATCTGAAGAGATATCGTTAATTGAGCTTAGAG
>CAYXMW010000015.1:6578-12408 GCA_964466145.1 uncultured Pseudomonadales bacterium | reverse complement strand
ATTACGGACCCTGCTTTTTCAAGTGAAACGCAGGAAAAGTAGCTGGTACGCAAAATGCTGTGCATATAACTAATTATAACCTATGGGCTCCTGATGATCAGGGGGAATGTTAAGACTTAGGAATAGTTTTTCAGCAATTTTATACCAGAGAGGGGCAGCTGTTTCGGCAGCCCAAGGAGAGCTTTGAGGCTCAACTAGCTTAACTAGCATTAAAAACTTGGGATTGCTTGGCGGAGAAAAGCCAATAAAGCTGGCAATAGTAGCATCTTCTCTATATCCTCCATCTTGAGCAGGAATTTGGGAGGTACCTGTTTTGGCTGCCACAGTATGAGTTTTTGGGTAAGTCCATTGAGCTTCTCCACTCTGAGCAGCATAAACCATCATTTCTGTTACTTGTTGGGCAGTTTTATCCGAGATAACCTGTCTAACTTTTTTAGGTTGAACCACGATCTCTTCTCCATCAGGATCAATGACTGATTCAATCACTTGGGTTTGCATTAATTGGCCACGATTAGCAATGGCAGAGACAGCTTTAGCCATTTGTAAACTAGTGGTGCTAATACCTTGTCCGAAAGAGCGAGTCGCTAGTTCAACTGGACCCCATTTTTGAGGAAAAGGCGTGCTGTTGTCGCCATGAAGGTCTACTCCCAACTCTTCACCAATACCAAAGTTTCGTAAGTATTCTTCAAAAACATCACTCCCCATTTCTTCAGCGATGAAGATCATGGCGATGTTGTCAGATTTTGCTAAAGCATCACTCGTGTTAATTTGAGGGTGATACTCGTCATTCCAAGTTCTAATGGTGTATTTACCAATTGTTTTTGGGCCATCACAACGTGGGCATTGCGTGTCTGGAGTAATTGACTCGGTATCAATACCAGCAGATACAGTCAGGGTTTTCATAATTGAGCCAGGCTCGAAGAGATTTATTAAAAGTGGATTTTTGTAAAGAGAGGGGTCGTATTGATAATATTTTTCTTGATCATACTTTGGTTCAGCTGCTAGGGCCAATATTTTACCTGTTTGGGGTTCAATTATTACTATTTCGCCAGCTTTAGCTCCATAACGATCCATACCTTTTTTTAATTCAGTTTCTATTAAAGATTGAATATCTCGCTGTACAGTTAGAACTACATCTCGACCTTGATTTGAGTTTGAAGAAGAGTTTTTTTGGCCCAATAAAGAGAATCCAAAGGCATCGGTAGTCAAGGTAATTTTTCTTTTTTTCCCAGAAAGTTCTTTATTTAAGGCGCCTTCTACTCCGAAATAACCAACATCTTGCCCCCCTTCATCTTTAGCTACAAAGCCAGTTAGATGGGCTGCCATCGATGCTTCTGGGTAAAAACGGACTGAGGTGTCTTCAAAATCTAGGCCAGCTATATCTAGTTCTTCAACTCTATTTTTAGTTTTTTCAGCTAAGCTGGGTAAAAGGGAAACCCACTTAGCCTCTTTTTTTTCTAGTTTTTGTTTAATAGTTTGTTGAAGATTTTTTGATAATTCTTCTTTTTTTGCTGATTCACTAGCATCTTGATACTCTTCATAATCATTGATAATAATTGGGTTGATGAGTTGGCTAATTTTATCTGGGCTTTCTGTCAGAAGTTGAGGGTAAGCAACGAGGCGATATTTAGAAATATTGCCCACTAGGAGGTGTTTGTCGCTAGTAAAAATTTGCCCCCGTTTTCCCTGTTGGGTTAAGGTGCGTTGGTATTGATTGTTAGCTGCAGTTTTTAGCCAAGATCCTTCAATAATTTGCCAATAGAATAATCTTGATAAAATACTCAATAAACCAAAGTAAATACTGAAGATAACAACTTTATTTCTAATTGAAGGTGAGTAAGATTTTGAGCGTGACTTGGAGTACTTACTAATCATTAGTGACTATTGTAAGCTAATTAGCTGCCGCTAGACTAATGGATTTATCAATAATGATTGGACTAGAAATTAATTGATAGTTAGTTAAGCCATCTGTTTCTGAAAAAGCCAATAGTGAAGTCTTTTCGGCTAAAGTTCCTTGGAGTAATTGTTTTTTTTCTGCCAGTTGATGTTGGGTATTTTCTAGAGTTCTTTGTTGACGACCATGGGCAACAACTAGGCTAGTCTGATAAAGAGTGTAAATTACTTGAAATAAAATCAAACAGCCAATTGCTGTGTAGTAAGCTAGATATAGTTGTACCCCAGGGCACCTTCTCTGTCTTTGACATTCACCTTGTTGTTTTCTAAACATAATTTTTATTATTTTTTTATAAAACCTCTCAGCTTAGCGCTGCGAGATTTTGGATTTTTTGATATTTCTTGTTCTGTTGGCTTGAGAACTTTTTTTGAATCCTGAACTCCTTTATTTTCTTTTTCCCATTTCCTAAAATAATTTTTAATGATTCTGTCCTCTCCTTCATGAAAAGCGATCGTGATAATTTTTCCTTCAGAGCTAATGATTTCTAATGCTTGTGGCAGAGACTGCTCAATATTTTCTAACTCATTGTTAACGGCAATTCTTAGCGCTTGGAAAACTTTAGTGGCCGGATGAATATTTCTAGAGCTATGATGTTTAATTTTTGAGACAAGAGTTGCTAGTTCTGAAACTGTAGCTATAAATTGATCACTTTTTCGCAGCTCAACAATTTCTTTTGAGATTTTTCTAGCTTCAGTTTCTCCGCCAAATACTTCAAAGATTTTTTGAAGTTGTTTCTGACTCATGATGGCGAGTAGATCTTTAGCTTTGACTCCCAGTCTTTGGTCTAGTCTCATATCTAGCTCTTGATCTTGCCCAGAAAAACTTAGTCCTCTATCAATTGAAGTCAGTTGCTCGCTGGTAGTACCGAAGTCAAATAAGACTCCGTTGATTTCTTCAACTTGCCGAGTTTGTTGTAACTGATTAATTATCTTTTTTAGTTGATTAAAATTTTCCCTAACTAAGATCAAGTTTTTATTCTTAATTTCTGCAGCAAACTTTTCTTCTCCAGCGACGATATTTTCTTGGTCATAGTCAAAGGCGACAACTTTTCCTGCTAGAGAAAGAATCTCTTGAGTGTGTCCACCTTGTCCGAATGTGGCATCGATGTACCAGTGATCGGCTTTTATATTGAGGCCTTCAATAGCCTCCTGGAGCATGACTGGAACATGAATTTTTTTATTCGTCATTTAATCTTTCGGCAATTTTTTCAGCGTCTGATTCAATTTGAGTTAAATACTTATGATAAATATCTCTATCCCAAATTTCTATTCGCTCATAACTACCAACAATAACTAAATCTTTTTTTAGCTGGGCAAACTCAATCAAGTACTCGGGCAGAGAAACTCGACCATTGTCATCAGCCATAACTTCTTGAGCTTCGTTGGTCATTAATCTGATAAAGTCACGATGTGCTTTTTTTGTGAAGGTGCGCTGCGAAAGTTTTTTCAGTTCTTGATTAAAATTCGTAGCTCTAAATAAAAACAAACCACCGTCTAATCCTCGAGTCACAACCCAATCTGTTTCTATTTCTCTAAATTTCTTTGGTAATGAAATGCGATTATTTTCTTCTAGAGCGTGATAGTATTTGCCGATGAACATCTTGGATACTATAAGCTTATTTACCATTTCTTACCATAGCCAAAAGGTACACTCTGGAAACAGTCAAGTAAACCCCGAACGATTTTCGGGTGTTAGAGATTAGTTATGGGGATAAAAAAAGACCACCTAAAAGGTGGTCTTTTAATTTTATTTAAAATTATTATTTCGTAACTGTATAGAGCTCCATCAGCTCTACTTCTGCGGTAGCCATTTTACCATCAACAGTAGTCTCAAACTCTTGCCATACTGAGCCATTGTAGCCCATGATAATCAGCTCACCTTCTTCTTCAGCACGAATAGTTAGCTCGGCTTCTCCAGTTAGCTTACTAGCTGTAGTTAGTGAGTAAAGCTCGGAAACAGGCTCAGACTCTAGGCTGGTTGGATAACCAGCAGTATTAAATATGACTAAGTATGATTGTCTAGCTAAATTAGCTGAGTCAATCTGAAACTTAGCATCTTGAGAGCTGAAAGCGGTTTCACTAGTTGAGTTGATAATATATTTCCAACGAGATTTAAGGGCATATGATTCTGGGCCATTAAAACGAGTTAAGAGGGTGCCTCCTTGGACATCTTCATGATAGGTACAGGCTCCTCCAGCGCTACAACTACCAAGTAAGATTTTTTTAGTAGCTGGTAGAGAATCAAGACTTAATTGGCCAAAAGCACCTTGTAGAAGCGATCCAGCTTGATATTCAAGCTCGTATTCGACACTCGTAGCATCTTTTTTAAGCTCAATTACTTCAATACTAAGGTTGTGGCCATCGCTATGAGGGATAATCTGCAGATATGGTCTGTCGGCGACAGCGATAATATTAGTGGGCTCTTCAATGCGCTTTTTTTTAGTGGTTTCTTCAGTGGTGGCTGGTTTGGAGCGTAACTTGGTAAAGGCAAAAATACCTCCCCCAATAACTAATAAGGCTACGCCGGCGATAATGAGTTTTTTTTTCATGAGATTTATGATTAGTTATTACCTAATTTTTATTATATTCTTTGCTCTAAGTACTCTGCAAGTTCTTCAATCTTTACCCTAGTTTGATCTGTAGTATCTCGATCTCTAATAGTGACAGCACCATCTTCTAAGGTTTCATAATCAACGGTAATGCAGTAAGGAGTGCCAATCTCATCTTGATAAAGATAACGCTTGCCAATACTGCTGCGTTCATCCCAAGCCAGATGATACTCTTGGCTTAGATTATCAAAAATATCTCGAGCTATTTTTACCAGCTCTGGTTTGTTTCTAGCTAAAGGGAAAACAGCTGCTTTATAAGGTGCTAGGCTTGGCTGGAGTTTTAAAACTGTCCGATTATTTTCTTTATCTTCCCAATAAGCATCACAAAGAGCCATTAAGAAAAAACGGGCTATTCCACCTGCTGGCTCAATGACATGAGGTAAAAATTTATTTTGAGTATTGGGATCAGTGTATTCTAGGTTTTTATTAGAGTGTTCTTGATGTTGTTTGAGATCATAGTCTGTTCTATATGCTATACCCCACAGCTCTTTGTAGCCAAAAGGATATTTGTAGTCTAAATCCCAAGTGTCGAGGCTGTAATGAGATCGTTCTTTATCAGTGTGTTGCCGCCATTGAAGATTTTCTTCTTTTACCCCAAGTTCTTGAGTGGCAAAACTCCACATACTATCTTTCCAAGTAGTCATCAGTTCTTGCCAGTCCTCTTTCTTTGGATCAAAGAAATATTCAATCTCAGCTTGTTCAAACTCAAGGGTTCTAAAGATAAATTGACCAGTGGTGACTTCATTTCTAAAACTAGTGCCGATGTTACCAATTCCAAAAGGCAATTGAACACGGGTGGAGTCTAAAACATTTTTAAAGTTAGTAAAAATACCCTGAGCAGTCTCTCCACGCATATAAACAGTGGTTTTCTCTCCAGCCACAGAGCCAATTTCAGTCTCGAATAAAAGACTAAATTCTTTGGGTTCTGAAAGCTGATTGCCATCTGGACTGATAAGGTGATGTTTTTTAATAAAAACTGCCATTTCTTCAAGGCTCATGTCTTCAACAATTAGAGTTCCTAGATTGAGGCCTTCAGCCTTTTTTTCAAGCCACTCTTCAATAATATGATCAGCACGATAACGTTTGTGAGTAATTTTATCTTCAACTAATGGATCGTGAAAAGCATCGACATGACCAGAGGCAATCCAAGTTTTTGGATGCAGGAGGATTTGAGATTGGAGTCCAACCATATCAGGGCGAGTAGTAATGAAATACTTCCACCACAGGTCTTTAATATTTTTTAATAATTCTGCCCCCATCGGACCATA
>CAYXMW010000015.1:0-6478 GCA_964466145.1 uncultured Pseudomonadales bacterium | reverse complement strand
TGGTCTGGTGTGACTAGATACTCGAAACTTCTCATTGGTCTATTTGTGAGTGAAGAAACATAGTCTAAAACTGAGCTATATTTAGTTTCTTTAGGGTGAGGAAAGCCAAGTTTTTCTATTAAATCTTCTAATCTTTTTTTAATTTGACCATTACTAATATCTTGATCAGAAATTTTTTGTCGCAACTCTAAGATGTTGTTAAAAAGATCTGCTTCTACTTCGTCTTCCACAAATAATTTTTCTAAAATTTCTAAAAATTGAGTTAGTTTTCTGATTTCAACTAAGTCATTTCTGACCAGACCACAGTCATTAATTAGCTTAGCTTGGGTTAGTAGTGGTAGAGATTTTGTTTTAACAAAATAGGCTTTAACTAGGTTTCCTGGCTCCAGAAAAGCTCTTTTTGCAGAAGAAAGCTTGCGCACACCTTTAGCAACAGCAACTAACTTCCCATATTCTTGAGTTAGTAAAGTTATGACGCGGTCTGTCTCACCCACCTTATTTCTTTTAAGAATAATCCCATCAACACTGAAGTTTCTAGAACGGTGTTTCATAAAGAGTATCTTTATCCACCAAGATTTCTTCTTGCCCACCAGTCACATCCATAATTGTTTTGATAGGATCGACTCCACCCTGTTTCCAGAGTTTTATTTTGTAAGTCTCCGTATCTTCATATGGAACTGTGTAAGTTAGTTTTAGCTTAGCTTGTCCCAGTGGCTCTAGAATAAAGAAGCCATCAATGACGTGAAAATCATTTTCATCATACTCTTTAGCTTCCTCGCTAAATCCTTGAGCTTCTATTAGCTCGCTGCCAGTTGGCAGGTAAAGTCTAGTCCAATCTCTTAGGGTTGAGTTTAGGCAAAGTAAACCAGCTTCTAAATTGCAGTTGTCAGCTTTTTTAATATTACGGTAAGTAATTTCTACTTCTTTAGTAATTCGGCCATTTTCAGGAGCTGAGACTATTTGTAAAACTTCATACTCTGTAAAAAGGTTTGATTTGGCTCCGCCTAGATTGGCATTCACAATGCCTAAGAAGTCAGCGTTCTCTTCTGGAGTCATGGTGCCGGCAGCATTAATAGCTTCTGCAGCTAATTGTGCAGTTTCATCCATGAAGTAAAGTTGGAGATGGCGTCCTTCCATACTACTCACCCCAATTTGGAATAGTTCTGGCCACTGTTGTTTAGGAGCCCCATAAGATTTGGTTAGAATAGCTCTCATCATTGGTCCCAAGATTCCTTTTCGATCATCCCGAAGATATGGAGTCGGACGGGTAATTATTTCAGATAAAGCGTAGACAACTTGAGGACAGTCACAACGAGGGTCATTTTCAGCGCTAAATGTACCGTATCCAGGCACTTCTACTGGTCCAAGAACTGCTAGTAGTTTGGTTAAAAACTCCGTGTCAACTGCGATCACGCCATCAATATCATCAGGCTCCCCAGGTATTTCTAGATAGTATTCTAGGAATTGTTCCATTGAGATTTTGAAATCTGGAGAAATATTCATGTCACGAAGATTCCAGTATTTTTCTGTGGTTAGATATCGGCCTAGCTCTTCTGGAATTGGAATATTTTCATAGAATTTTTTATCGAGCTCATAAATATCATCTGATTTCTCTGGAGTAACTTTACCATCTTCAATAAAAATGGTTGAGTAAGCAGTTAAGAAACCACCGGTGGGACGTAGTTCATTGTCATTTTGAAAAAGAATTAAGTATTTTTTTCGATCACCTTTAGCGCCCATTATCTCTGGAAGCTGTTCTAAGATTGGCCTGTACTGAGTAACCGAATCAATAGCTGTTTGAGCTGAGTCTCTAGCAGTAATGATGTAAGAGCGAACCTCTTGTTCTTGAATTTTTTCTGGATATCGACTGGGATCAATCTCTACCAACTCTGTTTGGACTGTTTTTAACTCCGCAGTGATGTCATCTAAAATTGGGGAAATTTTATCAATAGTTTCTAAAATTAATTTCAGCCTATCCTCAGCAGTGCCACCGGTAAATGTGCCCTCACCCGCAAAACCCAACACATCTGCATATGGGGTGATAGCTTCAACTGTTTTTAGTCCAGCCCGCAATCCTGCCTCAGCAGCGTTAAAGGCGTGTTCTCCATCAAAGTAGTAATTTCTAGCAAAAGGAATATATTTATAAATACTCAATCTGCTGTATGTTTTTCTAATATCTACTTCTTGTTGAGATAATTTTTTGAGCTCTTCTTCTGCCGCTGGTAAATTTTGATTTTTGAAATTAGTGTAGGCAGCTTGAGCGGTGATTTTAGCTTCTGCAGCCTGTGTTTTAAAAGTAGTTAGAATTTTAAAACTATAAAATCCCAAAGCACTGATAATAATGATTAAAAATCCCAATATTGATCCAGTGATTATTAAAGGCTTTTTATGTTTTTGGAAAAAATTTTCTTTTTTAATATTTTTTTGGTCATCTTCTTCTTCGAATGAGATTTTTTTTAGGATAGATTCTTCTTCTGACAAAGAAGTTTCAGTGTTGGTAGTAGAGGTTTCGGGCATAGGTAAAGTATAACAGCTACCATTTAGAAATCATAGCTTGGGGAGTTTTGAGAAGAATTTTTATATCCTCCCAAATAGATTTTTTTCGAGCATAGTCAGCGTCCATTTTAGCCCTAATCTTAAATGAAACCTCATTTCTACCACTAGTTTGCCAAGGACCAGTAATACCTGGTTTTACGGATATAATTTGACTGACATATTTTTTGGTGTTGGGATATTTTCTAGTTTGTTCTTGAAGTTCTTTTTTGACATAAGCTCGAGGACCGACCATACTCATCTCACCCCTGAGCACATTTAGTATTTGTGGAAACTCGTCGATGGTGAGTGAGCGCAAGACTTTTCCTAAGGTTGTAATCCGAGGGTCATTTTCTAACTTCCAATCATTATCCTTGAATTTTTTTAATAGTTTTTTATCATGATTGTGAAGTAAGTCGTCGGCGTTTTTTACCATCGATCTAAATTTTAATAAATCAAATTCTTTTCCCCATTTTCCAATTCGACGGTGAGTAAAAAAGATTGGTAGTCCAGATTCAATAAATATTAGGGTTGGGACAATTATCCAAACTGGTAAAAAAAGTACCATTAAAACTAAAGCTGTAGTGACGTCAAGAATTCTTTTTTGATGTTGAAAGGAAATCATATAGAAAATTATAAATATTCGTCTCTATTTTCTTCTTTAAGGCGGTTGACCAGCTGTTTGACTTCTTGAGACTTATTTTTAGGAGCAATCAATAGAATTTCATCAGTATCAATTACTACTAAATCATCAACTCCAAAGATTGCAATGAGACGATCATTGGTGTGAAGTAAGTTATTGTGAGCTTTGATAGAAAGAGCGTGAGCTTTTCCATTTTCGCTAACTACCACATTGCCGGCTAAGTCTTTAGTCCCTAGATCATAAACTACACCCCAATTACCAACATCATTCCAGCCAAAATCTCCAGGAATCAAGACTAAGTTATCAGCTTTTTCTGAGATAGCATAATCAATAGAGATGTTATCAGCTTGTTTATAAACTGCTGGCAACATCTCATGAAATTTCTGAGAAGATTGAGTTGCCAAATCCTTACTAAATTTGTACATTTTAGGCATGTGCTTATCAAATGATTCACAAATAGCTTTCGCAGACCAAACATACATATTGGCATTCCAGAAGTATTTACCAGTGGAGATGAAAGCTCTAGCAGTAGCTTTATTTGGTTTTTCAGTAAAACTATCAACTTTGAATAGGGAAAGTCCCTTGCTTAGTTTTTTTAGATCTTCGCCAATTTTAATATAACCAAATCCTGTTGAAGGAAAAGTGGGGGTGATACCGACCGAAACCAAATATTCATTACTGGCTGCAGCGCTTATGGCTGCTTTCATGACGCGAATATATTCTTTTTCATCAGTGACGATGTGATCAGAAGCGGCATTGACAATAATTGCTTTTGGATCTTTGCTTTTGGCAAATAAACTGCCAATTAGCATGGCTAAAGCAGTGTCTTTTTTTTCTGGTTCAGCAATAATATTTTCTACTGGAACTTCTGGAAGTTGCTCTTTAACTTCTTTTTCATAAAGTTTATTAGTGACCACAATAAATTTATTCCAAGGAATAAATTTAGAGGTGCGATTAGCTGCCACTTGTAGCATTGTTTGTTTGCCAACTAATTTTAGAAATTGCTTAGGATTTTTTTTGCGTGATTTTGGCCAAAGCCTAGTACCACCTCCTCCGGCTAGAATAACTGCATAGGTATGATCAAGAGCGCTCATGAGCGGCCTTTCTGTTGTTCATAAAATCTAAAAACGGTTGTCTGGAACCGTCTGGTAAAGTCATTTATAGCATATTTTGCTAATTTTTTCTTTGGTGAGCTATTTTTTAACTCCAGAGTGGGTATTTTTTCTATAGCAGCCACTAGTTCGTTAATTGAAAGTTGTTTGAGTAAAATTACTCCGGGCTCATTTTTAATTAGTTCAGCTGCTCCTGATTTCTGATGCAAAATAATTGGTTTATTAGACAAAACTGATTCGATGGCAGTAATTCCAAAATCCTCTACCCCAGGCATGAGGATGGCTTGAGCTTGAGAGATAATCGCTTGGCGTTGAATGGTGGTAACATTTCCCAAAAAATAAGTGTTTTGATTGGCAATTTTTTTAAGTTCTGACTCTTGTGGTCCAGTGCCGATGATAACTAGGTTTTTATTTAATCTTTGACAGGCTTGGATAGCTAGATTAATTCTTTTATATGAAACTAACCTAGAAATGACTAAGCAGAATTCTTTGGGTAAGTAATATGGTAAATAATTACTGACCGTACTAGGAGTAGTTAATTCTTCTGGATTAAATGGTGGATAGATAGCTTTTTCAACTTGGCGTTGATAATATTGCTCGGCTCTATCTTTAACTAGGTTAGAGATAGGAATAATTAGATCAGGGCGCTTGGCAGCTACTTTATCCCACCAAGTTAAGTAATTAAATATTTTTTGACTAAAAAAGCGGAGTCCAGGGATCTTAAATGGCCAGTGATTTTGTTCATAGTGAGTGCGATGGCTATATAAGTAGCGAGTCGGAGTAAGTAAATAACAGATATGGAGTTGATTGGGTTTGGTAATTATTCCTTTAGCTTCAGCGCTGGTGATGGAGACGATGATGTCATATTCACTGAAATCAAAAGATTCAAAGGCGAGTGGCATGAGTGGAACTAGGAGTCGATGAAACTTGCTAGCAAAAGGAATTTTTTGTAAAAATGAAGTTTTGATTTCAAAGACGTTGGCCCATTTAGCTCGATGATGATAAACGGAAGTATAAAGAGGGGCCTTGGGAAAAGCTTGATGAAGAGCTAGTAAAACCTTCTCTGCCCCGCCATAGGCGGTATTGACACGGTCATAGACTAAAGCAACTTTAGGTTTCATGTGTGGTTATTATAAAAGAGATCGATAAGCTTTAATAGTTTGCTTAGTCATCTCATCCCAAGAGTACTGCTTAACTATATTTGTCATCTGTTTTGGAGTTGGTTTTTTCTTGGTTAAAGACTTGATAAAACTATCGACTGAGTTGGGTTTAAAGTAAACTGCGGCATCTTGATAAATTTCTCTAAATACTGGAATATCTGAAGCCAAAACCGGTGTTTCTAGGGCCATAGCTTCAATTCCAGTTAATCCAAAGCCTTCGGATAAAGATGGTTGGACCAGTACCGTAGCAGCTTTAATTCTTTGAGCTAGTTTCTCGTCACTCAAATAGCCAGTAAACTCCACTTGTTTTTCTACCTCTAGTTTTTGAGCTTCTTTTTTAACTTGGTCCTGAAAAACATTTCTGGAGCCGATGATGGTTAGTTTCCAATCGGGTAGTTTTTGGAGTGCTTTTAAAACTAAGCTAATATTTTTATGAGGATAAAGTGAACCAACATAAATTAAAGATTGTGGCTGTTTTTTTATTTTTTCTTTTTTAAATTTGAGTATTTTTTCATCTACTCCTTCATGAGTGACGATAATTTTATCTTTTGCAGCTGGGTAATATTCACTTAGCGTTTGCTTGATTGTTTGTGTGGGCACTAAAATTTTAGCTGATTTTTTGATTGCAGCTGAAGCGACTAATTTATACCCCATATATTTTCCCCAGTATTCCCACGGTTTAAGTGTGGTGACGTGATTTCCTCGCTGTTCATGCCAGAGCAAGTCGTGAATGGTGGTGATTAGTTTGCCACCATACATGACAGGCACATTAAAGTGAGGCACATGGAGTAAGTCCAATTTTTCTTGATTGTAAATAGAAATTAGCTGAGTTTGTTCTTGAAGAGTGTAATGTCTAATTGGGGCTTCAACATACTTGACGTCTAGGTCAGGTAGAATTTGATTTTGAGTGCGATAAAAATAGACCCAGTCAATTTCAGGTGCTTCTTTGGGAAGACGAGACGTTAGGTTTTCGATGTAACGACCGATACCGGCATGAGATATTCCACTCAGCCGACAATCGATTCCAATTT
>CAYXMW010000014.1:7894-13182 GCA_964466145.1 uncultured Pseudomonadales bacterium | reverse complement strand
TTTGAATAAGTAAATTCACATTATCGAATGACTCATACCAACCCTCACCGTGCCAACCATTATTGTGAGACAAATCCTTACCTTCATCTAAGTCTCCTTGAATATAAAGATTAGAAGTGGGAGCATCATTATCCACAACAAATGTTAAATCATAACTTTCACCAAGTTTATTCAATGCATCACGAACTTGATTCACGACGACATATTGTCCATCAATAAGTGAGCTAGTACATTTATCAAAATTTACATCACTAATAGAATCAGTTGTACTAGTTAAATCCGATCTATTGTTTGTTCCAGCAAAAGAGCAATAGGAATCACTCCATGATGGATATCCTGGATTACTTGAATTTTCTTTAAAAATAACAAAAACGTGATGACTGAGTTTCAAGTCATCGGAGAATGAAGCGCTATAAGATAGTTCATTGACAGCTTGAGTATAAACTGGATCAGCTGCCGTACCTGCCTGAGTAATTGGATTACCATTTCTAAGATATGTAATTGAATCCATTACCGGATTTTGTTTATCAATACATGGTCCAAAAGGATTTCCGTTTTCTGCATCAAGCCATGGACAATATGTGACAGCTCCTTCTACAGAATCTCCTAGTCCTTCAAGATTGTCAGCTGGAATACTGCCGTCAGCATCATCATTATCGAATGGCCCAGTAGCATCTCCCCACCAATTATTAGTAGCATCAACTGCTTCTCCTGTTCCGTATGCAATGCCATAAAGTGCATTGCCAGACAAATCATTCTCGTTAATATTTATATCGCTTCCGATAGGAAGATCACCATATAAACTATTAGTCGCATCATAAATGCTAACACCATGGTCAAAACCTGTTATTTGGTTTTCAGAAATATCTAATTCTAAATCATGTGCCCAGTTATTACTGGCAGCCTTGTGATATAGATTAATTCCTGTTGAAAAGGGAATACCAGCACCTCCAGTGCCTCCACCACTAAGAACATTACCACTCACAGTGGTACTATAGAATCCATCGCCTCCAACAAAGAATCTGATACCATACATTGCATCGGTATAAGGTGCTCCACTAAAAGTAATATCATTATTAGTAACGGCAACTTTAGATGATAATAGATTGGCGTCATAAGTCCTAAAATCAATTAGTGAAACATTTGCTCCAATATCAAAACCCTGCGTGAAATCATTGTCGTCAATGTTGATTCCGTCTCCAGTTCCGTCTCCATTGATAGAATAATCTTCTATACCATTCAGTCCAATAATAAAACGTACGGCCGAACTCCATATCGAGTTTGTGAATGTGTTACCACTGATTTCAAAATTGTCGATATTAGCATTTGCAGCATAATTCCATACATATACACCACGACCATAATCGGTAAAAGTATTTCCTGTAACATTTATATTTTCAATATCAAAGTTATCATCAGTACCATCACCAATATAAATTCCAGCAACAGCGGCGGTACAATCTTCCAACTCAAAAGGACCGAAAGTAGAAGTAGTAACATCCATTCCATCTATAGCAGATCTTAGATAGATTCCAACGAAAAAATATTCAAATGTAGATCCTGAAATATCAAAGTCGCTCAGCGTAAGATTATTTGGCGCAAAAATACCTATGCCCCTAGAAGTGGCACCCTGATAGCCAGAGCTAAAGAAACAATCCGTGACAGTAAGATCTGAAAATGAATTATAAATATATATTCCATGTCCATTTCCTGTAGCAATTGCTGCTCCAATATTGGTTATGTCCACATCTTGAAGTGTAAAGCCTGTTGTAGCACCTGTAACTAAAGTAACACCATAGGTAAGTATGGTTGGATGTGTAATTTCCAAGTCTTGAATAGTTACATCATCAACAGATACTGTAAATGCCGGATTAGCTGAAGCAGTAGGCTGAACTATCGTTGTAGGCCCTGCTCCAATAATTGTTACAGATTTGTTTACTTCAACATCTTCGATATAAGTTCCCGCCGCAACATTAATTGTTCCATTTTCTAAAACATCATTAATTGCTCTAGCAATTTCCATTGTTTCATACACATAAAAATGATCCCCAACGATATTTTGAATAGTTGAAGCTGTGTTTGGAATAAGATCGGTTTGCAAACCAAGTGAAAAGATATGTGCCTCAGATAACGTCTTTTGATAAAAAACAAATTTACTTGCATCTATATCAGTTCGAAAATCTGGATTTTTAACAACATAGTCAAAACCTTGAGCATCAATATCATGAATTGTCAAACTAAACTCATTTTGGGCATATAAAGGATTTGCCTCATTTTGAGTAAAAGTTGACCCTAATAGCATGATATTACTAGTAGGTCTAATTGGATTAGTATTTGTTGAATTATATAAGGCAATTCCACCCCAAACATTATTTTCTGTTCTAATTCCTTCTAAGGTAATATTGGATGAACCAGTTAAACTAATTCCGTTTCCGTAGGCAGCATTTTTAGAAGTTAAATTTTTTAAATTTCCCCCATCAACACCATGAAGATCAAATCCTGTTCTATTCCCACCATCAATAGTAATATTTTTTAATGTTAGATTTGTAACAAGGTTTGGAGTATTGGAAGCATGAATTGCAAAACCCCCTCCGCTACCTGTGCCATAATTTGCTGCAACAACTGGAGGTAAAATTGTCAATCTTTTAATAACAACATTGTCTGCTGATATTTTGATTCCATAACCAGTACCATTTCCAGAAGCATCAATAATCACTCCAGCTTTACTTTCCCCAATTATTTTAACTTCTTCATTTACATTAAGAGTTGATGATAATAAATAAGTACCATTTTTAACTTGAATAGCATCTCCTGGATCAGCAGCATCAATTGCTGCTTGGATAGTGACATAGCAATCAGCACTAGTTGTAGCTCCCGCATAAACACAAACTTGACCCGTCAAAGCTGGCGGAGTTGTCACCACAAAAATTGTAAAGTGATCCAAGTTTTCAACCTTTGCTTGCTTGTCTTCAATAACGGTTTCTATTTCTTTTGCATCACTTAACTCCTCCATACTTTCCGCAAAAATCACTTGGGCATCATCATCGCTTCCTTCTGGAATTGGCAACATCAAATCATACTCAAAACTCCCATCCTCCATGTCGGAGGTAATATCAAAAGCTACATTGCTTAAAGCATTTAATTCTTCTACCTGCTCTTCACTCAGAATGACTTCTTTGATCGTCAAATTTCCAGAATCAGCTGGAAGCTGTGTGAAGGTAACTGAAACTTGATCATTTTGTGGAGCAGTATAAACATGATCTAGCTCAACATTATCTATAGTATAAGAACCATCTTCATTTTCTTGCCAACCCTGAGCTGTTTTATTTTCCAGCCAAAATTGTTCATCATCATCAAGCTCTAAGCTAACACTTGTATAAGAATCAACTAAATTTAAAACATCATCAATTAATTCTAAACGCTGTACTTGAACTTCATTATCAACATTAACTTTAACTACCAGCCTATTAACCACATCTTCAACACAATCTTCCCCAGAACAAATGCCTAAAAAGATACTTTCTTCTGCAACAAAATTGCCAGTCACAGCTTCGAGCTGATCAGCTTGATAGTAAACCCTATATTCAGACTCGCTATTTTGAGAAAGAGCTAAATCTAATTCGTGTGCAGTAGCATCATAACTGGCAGTTAACTCACTTACTGCTTGAGCATAAACTAATTGAGGAATGGCAAATGATGCTAATTGAAAAAATGAAAGTTGAAAAATAAGAAAAAAAGAAATAAATTTACGGAAAAACCTTTTTAGTTTAGCCAATTTCCACATAACAATAATCTTTCAAACTATGTAGCAGGTTGTGATTATTATACTATCTAAGTATAACAAATCAATACACACTATATAACCACATTAAACATGGCTACCTTTATAAAACCACATTTATCCTCTAAATACAATCAACCAGTGGAGCTCCTTCTTAAATTAAGGTTGTCTATATATAATAGTATGTTGTAACTATGAACAAACAAAGTTTTTACCTGACCACCACTCTTCCTTATGTTAATGCAGCGCCTCATATTGGTTTTGCTCTAGAGATTGTGGCTGCTGATGTGATTGCTCGCTATCAACGGCTGCTGGGAAAAGAGGTCATCTTTAATACTGGCACAGACGAGCATGGCCAAAAAATTTATCAGCAAGCTTTAGAAAACAATCAAGATCCTCAAACTTATACTGATGAATATGCAGCTAAGTTCGATGACTTAAAAAAAATATTAAATTTAAGCTACGATCATTTCATTCGCACCACAAACTCAGATCATAAAAAAGCTGCCCAAGAATTTTGGCAACGCTGCGATGCTAATGGCTATATTTATAAAGATAAATATAAAACCAAGTACTGTGTTGGTTGTGAACTAGAAAAAACTGATTCAGAACTAGAAGATGGTCGATGTCCGCTTCACCCCAATCGTGAGCTAGAAATTAGAGAAGAAGAAAACTATTTTTTTAAGTTTAGTGCATTTGAAGATCAGCTTTTAGATCTTTACCAAAAAAACCCTGAGTTTGTAAAACCAGCTGGAAAACAAAAAGAGGTTACTAATTTTGTTAAGCAGGGTTTAAAAGATTTTAGTATTTCTCGCCTCAAAGAAAAAATGCCTTGGGGAGTATCAGTACCAGGTGATGATGATCACGTCATCTATGTTTGGTTTGATGCCTTAGTGAACTACATTTCTACTCTGGGCTGGCCTAATGATCAAGATAATTTTAATAAATTTTGGCCAGGTATTCAACTAGCAGGTAAAGACAACTTACGCCAGCAATCAGCGATGTGGCAAGCAATGCTCATGGCTGCTGGACTATCTAGCTCTAAGAAAATTCTTATCAACGGTTTTATTGGTGTTGATGGACAAAAAATGAGTAAATCCCTGGGAAATGTAATTGCCCCCAATGAAATGGTAGATAAATATGGGATTGATGCTACTCGATACTTAATAATGAACCTGGGACCATTCGGCGAAGATATGGATGTCAGCTGGAAAAAACTAGATGAAATATATACCGCAGATCTATCTAATGGACTAGGCAACCTCTGCTCTAGAGTAGCGAAGATGTGTGAACAAAATAACATTGGTGACAACTCAACTTCGAAGCTAGATAAAGTCTTTATTAAAAATATGGACAGCTATGATTTAACTGATGCCTTGAGATGGATTAAAAGTTTAATTACTAATACAGATCAATATCTAAGTAAAACTAAGCCCTGGAAAAAAGAAGGTAATGAACAAAAAGAAATATTAGTAGCAGCAGTAAAAAAAATTCAAATCATCTCACG
>CAYXMW010000014.1:0-7794 GCA_964466145.1 uncultured Pseudomonadales bacterium | reverse complement strand
ATGAACAAAAAGAAATATTAGTAGCAGCAGTAAAAAAAATTCAAATCATCTCACGCCACCTTCAACCCTTTATACCTGAAACAGCTGAGCTAATTTTAGACCACTTCAGTCAATTAAAGATCACTGCTCTAAAACCACTTTTTCCTAGATTAACTTAAATTATGATTTTTGATACTCACTGTCACTACAATCTGTCGCCCTTATATGAGAATTGGCAAGAACATTGGCAAAAAGCTCAAAAACATGGGGTAAAAAAGGCTTTAGTTCCTAGTGCCAGCATCGAGACCAGCCGTAGAGCAATTGAGATAGCTAGAGAAGATGAAAATCTTTACGCCGCGATTGGCATCCACCCCAATGAATACAACCATATTTCTGCGGCTGATTTACCCACTACTATTTATGAGCACGCTGCTTCACTATCTATCATTCATGACAATGAAAACGTGATTGGTATTGGTGAAACTGGCTTAGATTACTATCGTTTAAAAGAAGAAGAAAGAGATCTCGCCACTTACAATCAAAAAGAAGCTTTTAAGATGCATGTTCAGCTAGCTAATGAGTTTGATAAAATTCTTATAATTCATGCTCGCGATAAAGGTGGAAATAAAGAAAAAAATAACCAAGCCTACTGGGATATTCTAGAAATTGTTAAGAATAACTATCAATTTAAAAAACCATTCATTCTTCACTGTGTCTCTGGACCTAGGGAATATATAAAAGAAATGATTGAGTTAGGAGCTTATATTGGCGTGGGTGGCAATCTAACTTATCCCAATGCTAATGAACTAAGAGAGATAATTAAATTAGTACCCAAAGATAAGCTTCTACTGGAAACAGATGCCCCTTATTTACCACCACAAGAATTTCGCGGCCAAGTTTGTGAACCATGGATGATCAGTAAAACTGCAGCGTATTTAAAAACCGAGCTAAATTTAATCCCAAATTTAATTGATTTATAATCAATAATTATTTCTTTTTTCACCCTTACTCCTGTACAATACCTCATCAATGATAAAAACTTACTTTCGGCGCCATCCGATTCGGACCAAGCGTGCTTTAGAAATATTGCCCGGCTTCGTATCTTGGTCTTTAATTTTATTCCCATTTTGGGGTTCATTTGTATTTCCGACTCTAGTTGCTTACTACGTCATTACTTTCGCAGTTTATTGGCTGTATCGTTCACTTACAGTCGCGATACTTTCTATAATGGCTCATTTGAAAATTAAAGCTACTAAAAAATTTGATTGGATTACAGATCTAAAACAACAATTTCCCCAAAAATGGCGAACTATTCATCACGCAATTGTTATTCCTACCTACAAAGAACCACTTTACATTTTACGTCGTACCCTAACTGCTCTATCTAAGCAATCTTTTCCAACTAAAAATCTCCACGTCATGATTTCTTTTGAAGAAAGAGAGGGCAAACCAGCCAAAGAAAAAGCTCAAAAACTACAACAAGAATTTAAAAATAAATTTGGCCACATTTGGGTCACCTTCCATCCAGATATTGAGGGAGAGGTAAAAGG
Source organism: uncultured Pseudomonadales bacterium (assembly GCA_964466145.1). GTDB lineage: Bacteria > Patescibacteriota > Microgenomatia > UBA1400 > PJMF01 > JABBGTR01. The sequence goes on along the minus strand of CAYXMW010000014.1, from coordinate 6,265 downwards.
AAAATCAGCTAATACTTGCTGGGGAGCCAAAGAAGTCAAGCAACAATTAGTAGATAAACGTCACATTCCAATCCAAAACATCACCGTCACTAGTGAAGATGCTGACGCTGTCATGCATCACCATTATTTCGCAAATTTAACCTATGAATTTTTGAATGTTGATAAACCACATAATAAAATTTGGCAGGGGAGTATTGTTTTTTACAATAATATCTGGCGAGTACCGGCTCCAATTAGAGTAATGGCTTCAATTTTTTCAGTCACCCAAATGTATATTTTAATGAGAAAAGATCGCCTAATTAATTTTTCTACTTATTCCACTTCTCTCAAACATGTTCATGAAATTGGTTATTGGGACACAGACGTTATCCCTGAAGACTATCGCTTGTTCTTTAAATCTTATTTTGCTAAAAAGGGAGACTTTGAAGTTGATCCAATCTTTCTGCCAGTATATCAAGATGCAGTTGAATCTAATACCAGAATGGATGCCTTCAAAAACCAGTATGAGCAACTTAAGCGTTGGGCCTGGGGAGTTTCTGATGACGCCTATATTATCCGTCAATATGTGCTCACAGAAGGTGTTCCTTTTTGGGATAAAACCATTAGAGTTCTGAAAGTAATTGAAGACCATTTCTTATGGCCAGTTAATTGGTTTGCAGTCACTGTCTCAGCTATATTACCCCCACTACTAAATGAGGAGTTTAATCGTACTATGCTTGGTAAGACATTGCCTCAGGTAACTTCATTTTTACTGACTCTCTCCTTAGTCTCTATGTTTGTCATTTTCATAATTGATGCCATTAACCGTCCTCCTCACCCTAAAAAACGGACCATATTCTCTTATATCGGTCAGCCATTAGAATTTTTACTACTTCCCATTGCAGGTTTCTTTTTCTCTGCTTTACCAGGAATTGATGCTCACACTAGGCTCATGTTTGGCAAATACATCGAGTATAAGGTTACAGAAAAGGTCTAGATTCGATTGAGAATTTACTGCATAATACAACCATGCTTAGTTTAGCAAAAAAAATTGATCGTTGGCTCCATTCCCATCTTTTCCTTTTACTCGCTTTAGCACTACTAATAGCTCTAAGAATACCCAGTTTTTTTGAGCCATATTGGTATGGAGATGAAGGCATCTACTTAACAATTGGCAATGCAATTCGAAATGGCGAAAGACTTTACACAGAAATAGTTGATCACAAAACCCCGATTATTTATTTTCTAGCAGCCGTACCCACTCAACTTTGTTTTAGATTTCTAACACTGAATTGGATGATAATTAGCACTATTGCTTTTTATGCAGTGGCTAATAAGTTACTAAAAAAACAACTACCCGTCATCATCTCGACATTTATTTTTGTTTTTCTAACCTCAGTCCCGTGGTTCGAGGGCAATATTCCCAATGGTGAGTTGTTTGTCATGGGATTTGTTTTAGTCGGTGCGTGGATCATGTTTAAAACTAAAATTTTTGAGTATTTTCTTAATAAAAGAAAGAGCTTGTCTGGAGTAGATGATAAATTCAAATTATATTTAGTCGGCATCTTTTTTGGTCTAGCTATATTAACAAAAGTGCCAGGACTATTTGATGTGGTGGCTTGGTTAGCAATATTTTGGTTTGTGCTAACAAATAAAATAAATCTACTCTTTGAGCCCAAAACTAGAGCCAAATGGCTGCGATTACTAAAAGAAACTCTCCTTCATCTTCTATTTGTAGTGTTAGGAATTATTACTCCTATCTTAATCTCAATTATCTACTTTATCTCAATCGGCTCTGGTCAGGACTATCTTCAGTTTGGTCTACTCTACAATTTTCACTATGCTGCCAATTGGGGCTTACCATTCCAAAATAAAATTTTAGAACAATTCTTTACTTTGCCGGGGAAAATATCAATCGCAGCTTTAATCTATCTAGCTCTAACTTTAAAATCAAAATATTTTAAACCCAAAGACCAGATAATTTTTGGCTGGTTTATTCTATCTTTAGTCGGAGCCTTACTTTCAAATAGACCTTATCCCCATTATTTCCAACAGCTAGTGCCAGCATTGTCTTTATTACTGGGTAACTTGATTCTCATGATTGAATTTAAGAAAAAAAGCACTAAAAAATTTAAGTCAGTTATCTCCATGAGTTTGGTTTTATTAATTCTCTTTGGAGGAGCTCTAAAACTACTTAATTTTGGCGCCTACCCATTATTTTCTTACTATCAAAGATTTCTATCTTTAGTCTCAGGAAAAATAACTAGACAAGAATATCGACAATCTTTTAATTACTTCATGACAGATAACTATAAAGCTGCTGAAATTATTAATCAGTCTGGAGTAAATGAAATATTTATTTGGGGTACCAACCCCATGCTCTATGCTCTAACTAAAACTAATCCAACTGGTAGATTTACAGTTTCATTTCATATTAAGGATTTAGGTGTTTATGAAGAAACTATTAATAGTGTTAAGACTAAAAAACCACTTTTTATAATAGTCATGGATGATGAACATGAAAAACTACCCGGACTAGATCAGTATTTACAAAAATATTATGTACTTAACTCCAACTTCATTAATTTTAGTTTGTGGAAACGCCTGCCAGAGCTAGTTTCTTTAGGCACACTATGAACTCACACTTCAGGATTCCCAAATATCTAAAAACACCATTCCTAGTATCTTCTCTAACTGTGATGACAATGTTTCTTGTTACGCTGATCTTTTTTTTCCGTATTCAACCACAAGTACCTCTTTTTTACTCACTAGCCAGATCATCACAACATCTTACTTCTAAAGGCTGGTTATTTTTGCTACCAACAATATCACTTTTTATTGGCCTTACTCATCTCATGATTGCTGAAATAGCCAAACACGCGGATCAACTATTGATGAAGTTATTTGCTTGGACTACAGTTGGTATTCAATTAATTCTAGGACTAGCTTTATTTAGAATTTTGGCAATTATTACTTAATTTTATGTGGCCTTTTATTATCGCTTTTACTATTAGTTTTCTGATTACCCCAATTGTAATTAAATTTTATAAATCAAAAAACTGGGTCGACGATCCTAAAAAAATAAAACATGCCAAAAAAACTCATTCTAAAGCAGTACCAAGAGGTGGTGGCTTAGTCATCTATATTGGTATCTTGCTGACAGCGATAATTTTTCTACAAATAGATAAATATTTAATTGGTATATTATTGGGGGGATTATTGCTTGTTATTGGTGGTACTTTGGATGATATTTTTGACATCCACCCCTTACTTAGATTAGGAATTAATACTTTGGCGGCTTTAATTGTAGTTGGATCAGGAATTGGCATTGCCTACATTACTAATCCTTTTTCCAGTGAAGTAATTCACCTCAACCAACCCCAAATTCCAATTTTTCTCTTTGGAAAAACTCGTACTATTTGGATAGTAGCTGATCTCTTTGCACTGCTATTTATAGTTTGGAACATGAATATAGTTAACTGGTCTAAAGGAGTTGATGGTCAACTACCAGGTTTTGTCAGTGTGGCTGCACTCATGATTGGCTTTCTTTCATATCAGTTCATCGATGATCCCACTCAATTTAATACTGCGCACCTAAGTTTTATAGTTGCTGGATCATATTTAGGTCTATTATTTTGGAACTGGTATCCTCAAAAAATAATGCCTGGTTACGGAGCTGGATCGCTGGGAGGCTATTTCTTAAGTATTTTAGCAATCCTATCTGGAGCGAAAGTCGCTACGACGTTGATGGTGCTAGCCATACCTACTGCCGATGCTATTTTCACCATTAGTAGAAGAATTTTAGCTGGCAAATCTCCTTTTTGGGGAGATCGAGGTCATCTCCATCACAAACTATTAGATGTATTGGGTTGGGGTAGAAGAAGAATTGCTGTTTTCTATTGGATGTCTAGCTTAGGACTAGGCTTACTCTCGCTTCGCCTCAATACATGGGGTAAGATAATAACACTAGCATTAGTAATGAGCTTAGTCTTCGGATTTCTCATTTGGGCTAAGTTTCAGCAATCTAAAAATCTACATGAATCTAACAGATAACACTTTATTTTTAATCCTTAAATCAGCTCGACCACAGCAGTGGATAAAAAACATTGCTCTTTTTGCAGCTTTAGTTTTCTCTGGCTTCTTCTTTTATAATCCTAGTGATGGTTTTCCCTATTTAATTACCGTCATTTTAGCAGCCATAATTTTTTCATTTTTAGCTTCCAGCATCTACATCATCAACGATATTATTGATTACGATGCCGACCGAAAACACCCATTTAAAAAGAAGAGACCTATTGCATCAGATAAGCTACCAAAGCCAATTGCTTGGTTTGTGGCTATTTGTGGCCTAACTGTAGTTTTTTTAAGCTCATTTTGGTTTGCACCATTTTTTAGAATAATGATAGTGGCCTACTTTCTATTGCAAATTGCTTATGCTACTAAGCTCAAACATATTCCAATCTTAGACGTAGCTTCAATTGCAACTGGATTTTTAATTAGAATTTATGCTGGAGCGGTGGTAGTTAACCTACACATGAGTGTCTGGTTTTTACTAACAGTCATCTCCGCTTCTTTATTTTTAGCCGTTGGTAAACGTCAAAGCGAGCGAACTCTTTTAGTTGGATCTGATGTAGATAACAAAGATCTAGGTGAAACAAGGCCTACCTTAAAAAGATATAGTCAGCGTTTATTAGATCAATACACTGGCATGTTTGCCAATGCGACTTGGCTTTCCTATGCCCTATTTGCTTTTCAAGATGAAACCATCAGACCAGATGAAAAATTTGCTACTTTTTACGGCATCCTGCCCCGCACGCTTCAGTCACAAAAACTATTAATGCTGACCGTGCCTTTTGTTATTTATGGCATCATGAGATACCTTCAGTTAGTTTATGAAGACAATCAAGGTGAATCTCCAGAAAAGGTTTTACTAAGAGATAGACCTTTATTAACCACAGTTTTTCTATTTGGTATCTCGGTAATGATAATAATTTATGTATTGAGCTAATTTTTAAATGCGAATCAAACATGGGCAAATAATTCTATTTTTAATTCTTTTTTTTGCTTTTGTGACTCGTATTTATCGGCTTCACGTTCCCGATCGTTATATATTTGATGAGGTTTATCATGTTGTCACTGCTAAATTAATCGCTGCCAATGACTCACGTGCTTTTGAGTGGTGGCATAGTCCTATTGAGCCCAACACAGCCATAGACTGGCTCCACCCACCACTAGCTAAATATACCCAAGGCTTTTTTATTAGAATTCTTGGTAGTAGTAGTTTTTCTTGGAGAATTAGCTCAGTATTATTTGGAGTGGGTGTGATTTGGGCAATTTATAAGCTAAGTGAGGAACTTTTTAATGATCAGCGGCTGAGCTTACTAGCTGCTGGACTAGCTTCTTTAGATGGTTTGTTGCTAGTCCAATCTCGAATTGCCATGAATGACATTCATGTCACCTTTTTCATCTTATTAACTCTAATTTTCTACATTAAATATAAAAAAGAACCTCAGAATAAAAAACTATTTTTAACTGGCTTAATGGCTGGACTGGCTATGGGCAGCAAATGGTCTGGGCTAATGGTACTAATAGTCATCTGTTTACTAGAAGTTATTGAGTGGCTAAAAAAACTCATCACTAAAAAAATAAAATGGAATGATTTAGTTAATCATGGGTTGTTAATGGTGGTAGCACTAGGACTAATCCCCTTTACTATTTACATCATGTCTTATGGACAGATGTTTCTACAGGGTAAAGACTGGATTCATTTCACCAAACTTCACAATCAAATCTGGTGGTACCAAACAAACCTTGATGCTACTCATGGCTATCAATCTCAACCCTGGCAGTGGTTCCTAAACCTTAAACCAGTCTGGTTTCATGTCGATTACTCAAAAGAAGGCTACATTGCTAATATCTACTCTTTAGGAAATCCAGCTTTCCATTTTGTAGGGGTAATGGGAGTGGTTTTCACAACTTTTTTCTTAATTATTAAAAAAATTAGTAAGCAGTCTAATCAAAAAATTAAAAATCTTAATTGGCTCTTAATAATCTATTTATCACTTTGGCTGCCCTGGCAGATATCACCACGAATCATGTTCTACCATCACTACACTCCGGCGGTGCCACTCTTAAGCATTATCGTGGCTTATTGGCTAATAAATATTTGGTCTATTAAAATTAAACAAAATTCGGAGTGGAATAAAATTGCAGTTCTAGTAACTATCTTACTTATTTTCATTCTCTTTGTAATTTGGTATCCACAGTGGACGGCTATCCCTATGCC
>CAYXMW010000013.1:8953-13523 GCA_964466145.1 uncultured Pseudomonadales bacterium | reverse complement strand
TCTCAAGAAGGTTACAAAATTCATCAATTGGGACATAAAAAGGTTTAATTTATGCCAGGACCTAAGCCAGGAGCAAGACCGAGACCAATGGGTGGTTTTAATGCAGGGATGGGAGCTCCGTCAGAGCATCTTGATGAAGCAGCGATGAAAGCAGCTAGCCAGCAAAAACAACTCACTCAACAACAAAGTAGTACTCAGCCAGCCTCTGGCAAGAGTGGCACTAACCCTTTATTACCACAAACAAATGAACAGACACCTACTGGTGAAGACAAAGGTACTTTTCAACCAGAGAAATCTAGAGAGGTTAGTGATCTAGGTGAGGAGTTGGTGAAAAGACCATTGGCAGATATTAAAAAGGGCTTGGCTAGCATTTTTGATCTTAATGCTTTATTTGGGGTTAATACTGAGGATACTCCCGAAGAGCAAGCTAAAAAGAAAAGCATACATCAGCGCTTTCAGAAATTGACAGAAGAGCAGCAGCAAGTGGCGCAGAAAAAATATCAGGAAGAGATGCAGCAGAAAAAAATGGAGCAAGAGGAAGAAGAGAAGAAGAGACAGGAGGAAGAAGCTAAGCAGCAAGATGCGATTGTAGCCCCAGCAAGTACAAAAAAGGGGCCAATTGGTCCAGCTTCAGGCCAGTCTAAAAAACAAAAGTCACAGAATATGTTACAACAGTCTCGAACAGGTTTGAGTAAGTCTGGAAAAAAACACTAACAGAATGATCTTTTTTTAACTATGAAACTTTACAATACTTTAGCTAGAAAAATTGAAGAACTAGAGCCAATAAATCCACCTCAGATTGGTTTTTATTCATGTGGACCCACTGTTTATGATTACACCCATATTGGACATCTTCGTCGCTATACTATGGATGATTTTTTAATTAGAACACTGAGACATGCTGGTTTCAATGTTAAGTTTGTTCAAAACGTAACTGACGTGGGTCACTTGGCTTCTGATGCTGATACAGGTGAGGATAAGATGGAAAAAGGAGCTAAAAAATATAAAACTACAGTTTGGGATGTAGCCAAGAAGTTTGAGGATCATTTTTATAGTTCTTTAAAAAAATTAAATAATTTAAGACCAGATAATATTTGTCGAGCAACTGAATATGTTGACGAACAGATTGAGATGATCAAGGACTTGGAGCAAAAAGGGTACACCTATGTGATTGAAGGTGATGGAGTATATTTTGATGCCAGTAAATTAGATGATTATGGCAAGCTAGCTAGGCTAGATATTGAAAGTCTTAGAGAAGGTGCAAGGTTGGAGAAAGTAGCGGGTCGGCGCAATCCAACTGATTTTGCATTGTGGAAGTTTGAGCGTGAGGGTGAGAATAGAGCCATGGTTTGGCCAAGCCCTTGGGCAGAGCGAGGATTTCCGGGGTGGCATATTGAGTGTAGCGCCATTAGTAAAAATCAGATAGGCGATCAAGTAGATATCCATTCTGGTGGAATTGATCATATTCCAGTTCACCATACTAATGAAATTGCGCAGTCAGAAACAGTTTCTGGTAAAAAACCTTTTGTAAAATATTGGGTTCATCATAACTTTTTGCAAATTGATGGCCAAAAAATGAGTAAATCATTGGGAAATCTTTTTACCATTGATGATGTGGTGGAGCGTGGTTTTAATCCTTTGGCCTTAAGATTGCTATTTTTAACTGCTCATTATCGAAGCGAAATGAACTTTACTTGGGAGAACTTAGCTGGTTCTGCGAAAAGCTATCAGAAATTAATTGATTTGGTGTTGGATTATCAGCAAGATAAAACTAGTGAAGTTGATGAAGTGCAAGTCAAAGAATACCAACAACGCTTTTTTGGACTGATGGAAGATGATCTTAAAACTCCAGAGGCATTAGCAGTGATGTGGGAAGTGACTAAGGCAGAGCTGTCGAAAGCAACTAAATTAAAGTTATTGTTGGAGTTTGATCAAGTGTTGGGATTAGGGTTAGCTGATGTTAAAACAGATGAGATATCAACGCAAGTTAAAGATTTGTTATCCAGGAGACAACAAGCTCGAGATGATCAGGATTTTAATCAAGCTGATGAGTTGCGTGCGCAGCTTAAATCTTTGGGTTATTTAGTTAAAGATACTCCTCAAGGTCAAAAAATTAGTCAGTTAAATTAACCGTTGTTGTTGCATGGATAGATAACTATCTTTAGTGACGATTAAGTGATCTAAAAAATTTATTCCTAGGAGTTGGCCAGCTTTTTTAAGTTTAAGTGTAGTGGCGATATCGTCTTGGCTAGGTTGTGGATCTCCAGAAGGATGATTGTGAGTTAGAATCAAGCTCCGGCAGGGGAGCTTGATGGCGGGCGCGAATACATCCCTTGGCTCAATACTATGAGCGTTGACACTCCCTACTGCCAGAACTTCTTTAGCCATCAGCTCATAACGAGCATTTAAATACAAACCAATTAGTTGTTCTCGATGACTAGTGCGGATTTCATTGACTTCTCTTAGAACATCTGCTGGTTTGAGTAATCTAGGCTTAGGTTTTAGGTGATGAAGACGCTTTCCTAGCTCAAGTGTGGCAATAATTTTCGCAGCTTGGATTTGGCCAATGCCATGGACGGTGGTGAGTTGTTTGAGAGTGACAGTGGAGAGGTTGGGGCCAAATTTAGTTAAGATTTGTTTGGCTAGTGAGAGGACGTTTCTTTTGTTAGTCCCAGAGCCTAAGACAACTGCTAGTAACTCTGGCTGAGTTAAGTTTTGGGGGCCGGTAGAGATAAGTCGTTCTCGAGGGCGCTTAGTTTTAGGGAGTTTTTGAATAGATTTAGTCATGTTCGTAGTAAAACAAGACTAGCCTACCGAAAGTGTAGTAAAAGTGAAATTGATCCTAGATTGTGAGTATTTACTTGAGGCAATTAGTTGTAACCGAGACTTTTCTGCTCTTTAGTAATTCGAGCTAAAATTAACTCAACTTCCTTTTTTGAACTCAAGCTATTAATAATACCTAGTTTCTTAGCCCAGTATATACCGGGAATAAAGTTAGTTTTGTGTTCTAGATCTATGGAAAAAATGAGTGGGATTAGATATTTGTTTGAGCTAGAGCTTTCTTTGAGTGTCTCTAGTAAGTGAAAGATTTGGACAGGAGAGTAACTGGCGCTCAGGATGACTAAACTGGGTATTTTATCTTGTAAATATCGAGTCGCTCGTTGAGTTGATGTAATATGAATAATGCTACCGCCTTGAGGCAAAAAGCGATAAACCTCTGCTAGGTCTGGCTTTGGTTCGACAATCAAGATACTATTAAGTTTTGGAACTGACATGTACTGATTAGAGTTAATTCTACTCTAATTAGAATATGATTCAGCACAAGGGGAGTCAAGGACCCAAGTATGAAGAAAAGATTAAGTATTAGCCAAAAAATTCGCTACGCCAGGACAGAAGCTGGTTTAAGTCAGAAGGATTTGGCGGTTCAGCTGCAATTATCTGATAAAGCTGTTAGTTCTTATGAAGTAGGTCGAGCTCAGCCCGGAATAGAGGTTTTAAGAGATATTGGTCAGGCTACTGGCAGGCCAGTCACTTATTTTATTGATGACGAAGGGGTGGAAGAGATTGATTTTGCAGTTAAGATTAAAAATATTGAGAAAGAATTGACAGAGCTTAAAAAAGCATTAAGAGAAAAAGGTTATTCAGTTTGAGGTACAATACCTCCTATGTCTTTATCCATTGGAATAGTCGGTTTACCAAATGTGGGCAAATCAACCCTATTTAACGCTTTGCTTAAACAGCAAGCGGCTTTAGCAGCAAATTACCCTTTTGCGACCATTGAGCCTAATGTGGGAGTGGTGCCAGTACCAGATGAGAGATTGGCTAAATTAGCTGAAATTGTGGGTACTAAGGTGATTAAACCAGCCACAGTTGAGTTTGTGGATATTGCTGGTTTGGTGAAAGGGGCTCATGAGGGGGAAGGTTTGGGGAATAAGTTTTTAGCTTATATCAGGGAAGTGAATTTAATTTGTCACGTCTTGAGGGATTTTAGTGATGAAAATGTACTTCGAGAAGGAAGTGTGAGTGCTAAAATTGATCGCGAGACAATTGAAACTGAGTTGCTATTAGCAGATTTGGATACTTTAGAAAAGCAAAGAGAACCCAAAGCCAGTAAAGATAAGCTGGAGCTTAAAAAGTGGTCAATTATTACTCAGTTTACAGAAAAAGCACGACAGGGACAGCTAATTAATGAGGTAGTAAAAAGTGATGATGAGGCTCAAATAGCGCGCGAGTTAAACTTACTGACGGCTAAAAAAATTATCTATGTGATTAATGTCGATGAAGATAAAGTCAAAGAATCGACTAGTTTGATGGTTAGTTGGGCAGAAAAGCTGGGTGTAAAAGCAGATGAGGTGGTGATTATTAGTGCTCAAATTGAGAGTGAATTAGCTAGTTTAGGAGAAGAAGATCAGGTGTTGTACTTGAGGGATTTAGGAGTGGAGGAGAGTGGCTTAGAGATTTTGATTAAAAGGGCCTATCAGCAAATTAGCTTACAGAGCTTTTTGACTGCGGGTGAGCTGGAAGTCCGAGCCTGGACAGTACGAAGTGGGGCAACAGCACCAGAGGCAGC
>CAYXMW010000013.1:5061-8853 GCA_964466145.1 uncultured Pseudomonadales bacterium | reverse complement strand
CAAGTAATCCGTTTAAAGGAATTGCTTTGCCATCAGTTAAAGAAATTGCCTTAGTTAGGAGTCTAGTGATGGGACCCTTATAGCCAAAAGGCGTTAAGTCCATCACTGACACTGTTGGGCTGACCACGAAAATGACAAATTGACTGCCATTACTCGCGGTTTCGTTTATCGTATTTTTCAGTTCCCAACCAGGTTGGGGGACATATTGAATACGAGAGACGGCGCCACTTACTTCATCTGCTGGCACATGGAAAGTAGTTAAAATTCCCTCCATGCTTTGCTGATCATCAGGCATGTGCCAACCCTCGTTATGAGGAATGGTTAGCCCAACTGGTACGGACATCAACTTATTGGTTTCTTGTCTAACTACACCGACGCTGATAGCGGTAAAGCTTTCGTCAATGTAGAGAAATCTTTCGTGAAAGACTCCACTCCATGCATTCCAATCGACGTATTGTTGCATGAGCATCAATTCGCCAAAGGTTTGTAGGGGGAAGTAATCCACATCAAAACCAATGTTCTTGTCACATACATAAGCGGTGACCTTAATCCCTTCTTTTGCAAGGGTTTCGCCGAAGAGATAAATTATCCCTTCAGTGATGTCTTCTCGGTAAATAATAAAATCTCCTGACCCAAGGGCCAGTTGATCTCCTTCATTTACACTCAAAATATTGGGGCCAGCAGCAGCGTCAGGAAACACATATATCTCACCAACAGCGTTGGTGATTTGATATGCGACGTGATCGCAGGGACTATATATATCATTAGTTCCACCACAGGCGGTTAGTGCGAAAATTAGTACAAAACTTGCAATTATTATCCAAATAGTTTTCTTCATTTCAATCATCTCCATAGTTTTTTTTGGTAGTTTCCCCCTCCAGCAGGGGAAAACATTTGATTTTTCAATCATTTTTTCAGAGTTGTTATGTTAAAAAGCGACCATTTATCGAGCGGCCGCTAGTTATTAGCGGTGCTCAATAGAAGCCACCAAACCAGACGTAAGCCCGGTTTTCTAGATCTTTAAAAAAAGACCCAGAACAAAACAGTTCTAAAGTTTGTAGGCAGCAAACTGTTCAAGTCCTAGGTCATATTTATAACAATAATTATAGGACATAACACTTGATTTGTCAACTATTTTTAATTGATTTACTTCAAGTAGACTCGATATGTTACAATACTTTTACTTAAAAACTCGATACGTTTCCCTACTAGAGGTGGGGTCCAAGTAAAAATTACCTTTCCAGGCGTACGAGATCATAGAAAGGGTTAATATGATTAAAATTATTGCTGATAAGCAAGCCAAGCTCTACGAGCTCACCTATTTACTTCCTACAGATTTTACTGATGCTCAGCTATCGACAGCTAATGAAGCTGTGTCAAAACTAATTACCAAATACAAAGGCAAAGTTTTAGAGACTCAAGATTGGGGTAAAAAGTACTTAGCTTATAAAATTAGACACCAAGGTAAATTTCATTCTGAAGCAGTTTATACTCATCAAATAATCAAGTTCCCACCAACTCAAGTCCAGGCTTTTGAGCGAGAGCTATTACTTGAAGAACAAGTAATGCGTCAACTAGTAGTAGTCCGTGAAGATCAATTAGAAAAATCAGTTACACCAGAGGAAAAAAAGAAGTAAAAATGTTTTTATTACACTTGTGGTAGGCTAAGGATAATAATCTAAAATCTATTAATAAGTGATTAAAAGAAAGGCAAGTTTATGGCAGTCAGATCACTCAACAAAGTAATGTTAATCGGGAACTTAACCCGAGATCCTAACTTAAGGTATACCCCCAAAGGAACCGCAGTTTGTTCATTTGGACTAGCTACTAATAGAAGCTGGACTCCAGCTGATGGTGGTGAGAAACAAGAACGAGTCGAGTTTCACAATGTAGTCTCTTGGGCAAAACTAGCAGAAATCTGTGGTCAGCTCTTACACAAGGGCGACAAGGTCTATCTTGAAGGTCGTCTTCAAACTCGAGAGTGGAAGGGCGATGATGATCAAAGTAAACGTACTACTGAGATAGTAATTGATAACATGATACTACTTAGATCTGCTGGTGGTTATTCTCCAAATAAAAGTGATGACGGTGATGAGCTTCCAAAAGAATTAGTTGAAGATGCAGACCCAGCTAAAGACCAAGTAGAAGAAACTGAAGACGTATCAGATGACATTCCGTTTTAAGAAAGGACGATAAATTATGGCAAAAACAAATATGACTAATCTTAATTACAAAAATCCTTCATCTTTGGGTAAATTTGTTACCCCTCAAGGATATATTGTACCTAGATCTAAGTCTGGTTTAAGTCAAAAAGAACAGCGCCGTTTAGCTCGAGAAATTAAAAGAGCTCGACATTTAGCAATGTTGCCGTTTACCCAGACTGTCTAGCTCCTGTACAATGAGCCATTATGGTGAAGCAAAGGATTTCTATTTCTAGTTTAAGAAATTTTAGCTTAGGGTTGTTAATATTAATCCTAGGTATAGTAGTGGGTTATCGTTATGGTCAATCTGAAATTGGTCCTGGCAAAATACCCCTTTCACAAATAATTAAGACTCAAGCTCCAGATGAAAGACAAAATGTTGATTTTTCAGTTTTTTGGGAAGTTTGGGGCTATCTTGATGAAACTTATTTAAATTCAGCAGATCTTGATGCTAGAGAAATGGTCAATGGGGCTGTTTCGGGGATGACTGCTGCTATCGGTGATCCTTATACTGCTTATCTACCTCCTAAATTAAATCAACGTAGTGCTGAAGATTTAGCTGGCTCTTTCTATGGAGTTGGAGTTGTACTTGGTTATATTGATGAAACTCTAGCAGTTATATCACCCTTAAAAGGTACTCCAGCAGAGGAAGCTGGCATTCACGCTGGAGATTTAATTATTCATGTTAAAGATGATAATAAGGGTTTGGATGAAGATACCGTTGGCTGGACTTTAGATGAGGCAGTGGAGAAGATTCGTGGTAAGAAAAATACTCACCTTACTTTAACTTTGCTTCGTAAAAATGGTCAAGAAAATAACTATGGAGAACCCCTTGATATTGATATTACTCGAGGTGAAATTGTAGTTGAGTCAGTTGAGCTTGAGTTTGTGGAGCACGATGGTAAGCGAGTCGCTCATTTGAGTGTGTTTAAGTTTGGTGAGCGGACTCTCGAAGAGTTTGATGAAGCAGTGGGACAGATCTTAACTCAAGGTTATCAACTTGACGGAATTTTACTAGATTTGCGAAATAATGCCGGTGGCTTTTTTGATGGAGCCATAGATTTAGCAAGTGAGTTTGTCGAGGATGGAGTAGTAGTGTCGCAAGAAGGTAAGTTTACCAAGCGAGACTTCAATGCTAAGGGTAAAGCTAGATTAACTAAATTTCCATTACTAGTATTGGTTAATCGAGGGAGTGCTTCTGCTTCAGAGATTGTGGCGGGTGCACTTCGAGATCAGCTAGATGCTAAATTAATTGGTGAAAATACTTTTGGTAAAGGCACTGTTCAAGATAGACGTGAGCTTTCTAATGGGGGTGGACTTCACATTACCATTGCTCGTTGGTTATTACCAAAAGGAGACTGGATCCATGATACGGGTATTCCAGTTGATGTCGAGATTAAAGATGATCGCGAGACAGAGCAGGATGAAGTCTTATTGCGAGCAATTGAAGAGCTGTAGATTCAAGGCTATACTGGACTTTACTGATGAAAATTACCCCTCAGGTTAAAACTTTCTCTCTTGGCCTATCTGTTTCTTTGTTAATTTTAGTTTCATTTTTTGCTGGAGCGATTGCTGATCGAGTATTTGTAGT
>CAYXMW010000013.1:2368-4961 GCA_964466145.1 uncultured Pseudomonadales bacterium | reverse complement strand
AAACATGTAGTTTCGGATAGTGAAGCTGAGTATTTAGTAATTGATAAAAACAATAATGAGTACTCAATTTCAGAAATTTATATTGATCCAGCAAATGATTTAGTTTTAATAAAAATTGATGGTTTTCCAGCTCCTTTGCTACCGTTAACAGATTCGGATCAGCTTCGGGTGGGGACAGAGGTGATTGCAATTGGGACGGCATTAGGCGAGTTTCGTCATACCGTGACCACAGGGGTTATTTCTGGTTTGGGTAGAAGTGTCCAGTCGATAGATTCAGGTTTAAAGAAAGTGGAAGATTTGGCAGGATTAATTCAAACTGATGCAACGATTAACTTAGGTAATTCTGGTGGTCCGCTTTTAGATCGATCCGGTCAGGTGATTGGGGTAAACATGGCAGTTGCGGTTGGGTTGGAGAATGTTAGCTTTGCGTTGCCAATTAATCTGGTTAAAGAATTAATTGATAACTATGAAGCAGGTGTTACTCTCCAGGAGTAAGGCGAGTAATAACGGTTGTGACTACGTCTTCAAGATCACCACTCAGGATTCCTTCAAGATTGTGCCAAGATTCTTTAATACGATGATCAGTGACTCTATTTTGAGGAAAGTTATAAGTGCGGATTTTTTCAGAGCGACGAGCGCGACCAATGCTTTTTCTAGCTTGGCCGATTTCTTTTAACCTGGCTTCTTCTTTTATTTCCCAGAGTTGAGAACGAAGTAGCTCTAGCGCAATTTGTCGATTTTGAGTCTGCTTTCGTTCTTGGCGGGCATTGACTACAATCCCGCTTGGTTCATGAACTAGTCTGACTGCACTACTGGTTTTATTAACTGATTGACCTCCGGCACCTCCGGCACGCATAAATGACCAGGTCAAATCATCATTATTAATCACTACTGCTTGGGGGTGGACTTCTGGCAATACTGCTACTGTAGCAGTGGAAGTATGGATTCTTCCTTGAGATTCAGTTACTGGAACACGTTGAACGCGGTGTACTCCAGATTCAAATTCTAATAATTCATAAGCAGTTAGAGCTTCATCAAAGCCTTCAATTTTTACTTGGCCTTTGATTTTAATTATTTGATGATCAATAAACTCAATTTTTAAACCCAGATTTTCAGCAAAACGTGTGTACATTCGCTGTAGTTCTTCAGCCCAAATTTTAGCTTCATCACCACCAGCGCCTTGGCGAAATTCTAAAATCGCATTTTGGTGTTTGATATTTGGCCCGACCGAGTTTTGAGTTTGAGCTGCTTGCATTTGGTCTGCAGCTTGAGTAAGAAGCTTTTTTTGTTCTTCAAGGTTTTTTATTTCAAGAAGAGCTAATTCTTTTAGCTCGGAATCATTGGTTAAATTACGATTTTCTTGAATTTTTACTTCTAATTGATCAATTTGATCTTGATATGGATTAGTCATCCTGGACAGCTAATTAACTTCAGTTTTAGTAGCTTTTTTAAGTTTGGTTTTTTCGCTGGCTAGTAACTGCTTATATGATTTTTGATCAGGATCAGCTTGGTTTTTGGAAGATTTCTTTTTTGAAGCAGATTTCTTAGCGATTTTAGCAGCGGCCATCTTTTTCTTAAATTTATCGACTCGACCCTGTCGATCCACAAATTTCATTTCACCAGTAAAAAATGGATGACAAGCACTGCAAATATCAACTTGAATAGTTTTTTGAATAGAGCCAGTAGTAAAAGTATTCCCACAGGCACAACTTACGATTGCGTCATGATGCCAGTCAGGGTGAATTCCTTGTTTCATAGAGACAGGTATTATATCATAGTTGAGAGAGTGAGAAAGAGGAAGGGAGGGTAAATTATTTAAATAAATTAGTAGCGTGTGGTCCTTTATTTAAGATAAAGGAAAACGAGGAAGAGGGGTCCGTCTTAGGCGGACAATCGAACCTCTCAGTTTGTAAAGACAGAGAGAGTATCTGCGGAAACCCTTTGGGTGAGTTCACATCCACAAAGCGTTTAGTTAAAACTAAAGAGTAATTTTTAGGCCAAAGCTAAATACCATTGAATAGCGTACAAGTTTTGTACGTTTTTTTCTAAAAAAATAGATTTTTAACCTGAAAGGTAATTATATGTGTGGAATTTACGGCGCCGTTGTTAATGAGCAAAATGCAGGTAAAGTTGTATACCAAGGTCTAAAAAGATTAGAGTATCGTGGTTATGATTCTTGGGGAGTAGTGGTGACTGGGACGGATAATTTTTTTGTCGAAAAACAGGTGGGTAAAATTGATCAAAATCATCAGTTAAATGTGCCACTGGCTTCAATATCGATTGGTCACACTCGTTGGGCTACACATGGCGGAGTAACTCAGACGAATGCTCATCCTCACGTGGCTAAAAGTAACTCATTTGCATTGGTTCAAAATGGAGTGGTAGAAAACTATCAACAGCTTAAGACTGAGCTGGTTAAGCAAGGATATGAGTTCGTATCTGAGACAGATACTGAAGTAATTGTGGCTTTAATTGAGCAGCTTATGGCTCGTAAAAAAGAACTAGAGCCTTCAGTAGCAACTTTGAGAGAAGCATTCAATCAACTAGGCGGTCGGAATACTATCGTTTTGGTGACTAAATCAAACAAGGTGAA
>CAYXMW010000013.1:0-2268 GCA_964466145.1 uncultured Pseudomonadales bacterium | reverse complement strand
ATTGCGAAGCAAGAGAGGGTGCCCTGGGGTGTAAGATTATGGCGATTCGTCAGGGATCACCACTAGTGGTGGGTAGGAATAAACAGGGGGAGATATTTGTTTCTTCAGATGTATTGTCTCTAGCTACTGATGCCAATGAGTACTTGATGCTAGATCATGGACAAGGAGTGGTGATTACTCATCAAAAAGTTCAGCCATTTATAGTTAAATCAGGTCAAAAGTTTGCTCCTAGTTACCAGCCAATCCAAGTTTCTAGCGTTGAGTTTGATAAAAAAGGCTTTAAGAACTTCATGTTAAAAGAAATCCATGAGCAAGCCACAGTTTTTAATAATGTGACTCAACAACCTCAAGACCAGTTAGCGGAGTTATCAGCAGAGATTACTAAAGCCAATCATGTTTATGTACTTGGCGCAGGGAGTGCTAGCTTTGCTGCTGGTCAAATTTCTTTTTGGTTACAAGAGCAAGGTGTTTTAGCGATAGCTTTGAAATCATATGAAGCTAGATCTTATCAAAAACTATTTTCTGATCAAGATTTATGCATTGTTATTAGTCAGAGTGGAGAAACAGCAGATACCAATGAAGTGGTGGAGTGGCTAAGAGAAGCTGGGGTTAAGATTGCTAGTATTGTTAACATGCCAGGCTCGACATTAACTGCTTTTTCAGATTTACCCTTTATGCTGCAGGTAGGATCTGAGGTGGGGGTAGCAAGCACTAAGGCCTTATCTGGTCAGATGATTTGGGGAAAGTTGGTTTCTGATTTAGTAAAGGGAAAAACCCTGACTAGTTATCAAAGGCAGGTGGAACTGTATTCTCAGCAAATAAAAGCTTGGTTTAAGAGTCAATCTTTCAAACAACTTAAAGTTTTGGCTAAAAAATTGGTTAAACATGATCGTTTATTTGTATTGGGTAGGGGTCAGCTTTATATGCCAGCGCTAGAATTTGCACTTAAATTGAAAGAAATTAGCTATATTCATGCGGAAGGTTTTAGTGGTGGCGAGTTAAAGCATGGAGTGATTGCATTAATTGAAACGGGGACGCCAGTGGTGTGTTTAGTAGCTGAAGATGAGGAGAAAAATGACATGCTCAGCGCTGCTGCTGAAGTTAAGGCGCGTGGAGCTAGAGTGATCGGGGTAGCGGTAGAAAACAATCAGCTTTTTGATGACTGGATTAAGATTCCAGACAATCAGGAGTTTATCGCCATCTCCAGTTTTTTACCCGCTCAACTACTGACTTATTATATGGCAGTCCAGCAAGGCTATGACCCAGATAAACCACGCAACTTAGCTAAGAGTGTGACGGTGAAGTAATTAGCGTCGAGCTCGTTTTTCAGCGACGATGACTCCGAGCAAGATAATAAATAGAGATCCTATTTGAATTGATGAGACGTTTTCATTTAGCATCCAAATTCCCATTGGAATGTAGATTAGTGGTTGTAGATAGGTAAATAAAGTAGCTTCTGAAGCCTCGATGCCTTCTTGACCTTTGAGATAAGTAGTGAAGCCAATGATTGAGCCAAAAATAGCCATGTAGCCGCTTGCTACCCAGACTGAAATATGTTGTAGATCTTGCCCAATAGCAGCAATTAATTGGGAAACACCTCCAGCTTCAAAAGCACTTAGAGGAACGAAGGTGATTAAGCATATGTAAAAACTAACTGCAACTACAAACAATTTGGGCATTTCTTGATAATATTTTTTAGTTAAGATGAAATAAAGTGCGGTCACAATATTCTGGCCGATGACTAATAGATTACCTGTTAGAGAGATACTATTGAGTTGAGAGTAGCCATTAAAAACAGGGAGGAGGGTTAAAAGTAAGGTGCCGATGAAAGCAATGCTTAAACCTACAACCTCGTGTTTTTCCTCTTTCTCTTTAAGTATCATTACTGCCAAGATAGAAACAAAGATTGGAGTGGTGGTGGTGATTAAACTGGCTTCAATGGCGCTAGTCATGCTTAAACCAGAATAGAGTAAAGATAGGGCTAAAGTTCCACCCAGTATTTCGATAAGAGAGATTTTAGCTAAAGTTTTTTTAAGGTTTTTTATTTTAGGTAAATAATGAATGAGCAGGGGTAGAGAAAGAATGGAGGCAATGACATAGCGGTAAAGGAGGAACCGAAAAGGGGTAGTGAACTCAAAGGCTGGCTTGACCAAAATTAAAGCAGCACCCCAAACGATAGTATTGATGATCATGAAAGTATAGGAAGTCATTCGAGATGGTTTTTTCTTACGAGCCATACTCACTATCATAGTCAGGATTTGGTATGAT
>CAYXMW010000012.1:9967-13654 GCA_964466145.1 uncultured Pseudomonadales bacterium | reverse complement strand
CTACTCAAATTAATTATGCCGGTGGTGCCCCATCAGAAATAGATGTCTCTAAGTCAATGACTGTTACTTACGAGATCTGGTAGAATCAGCTTATGCTCGGTTCACAGATGATTAAATCTCAGTTTCCAATTTTATCGCGCAAGGTTAATGATAAACAATTGGTTTATCTAGATAGCGCTGCTACTTCACAAAAGCCTCAACAAGTAATTGATGCAATTTCTAATTACTACACCCAATACAACTCTAACGTTCATCGCGGTGTTCATCGTCTTTCTGATGAAAGTACCGAGATCTTTGGGAAAAGTCGTCAATATATTGCTAAGTTTTTTGGTGCTGATTCCGAAGAATTAATCATTACTCGTAATGCCACAGAAGCAATTAATGGAGTGGCTTATGGTTGGGCTGATCATCATCTTAAGGAAGGTGATGTGGTTGTCACTAGCTTGATGGAGCATCATTCCAACTTTGTAGTTTGGCAGGAAGTTTGTAAAAGAACTGGTGCTAAGTTAGAAATAGTTGGCGTTGATGAGCAAGGTCGGCTTAAACTCGATGAGTTAAAACAAAAACTAGAAACTCTTCCAGTGCGCTTGGTGGCATTAGTCCACGTGTCCAATGCTACTGGTGTTGTTAATCCGATTAAAAAAATTAAAAAAATGATTGTTAATAATCAAAAAGAAACGCCAATCAGATTATTGCTAGATGGTGCTCAGTCAGCCCCTCATTTATTAATTAATTTTCACCAACTAGATGTGGATTTTTATGTTTTTAGCGGTCACAAAATGTTGGCCCCCATGGGCGTGGGCGGTCTTTTAGTTAAAAAAGAACTTCTTGAATCTGGAGAGATGCAGCCTTGGCTTTTTGGTGGTGGGATGATTTTTTCAGTATTACCAACAGAAACAGAATATAATCCAGATTTAGCAGAGCGT
Source organism: uncultured Pseudomonadales bacterium (assembly GCA_964466145.1). GTDB lineage: Bacteria > Patescibacteriota > Microgenomatia > UBA1400 > PJMF01 > JABBGTR01. The sequence continues at coordinate 12,728 of CAYXMW010000012.1, read as the reverse complement.
TTTATTGCTGGCACCCCAGATGTAGCTTCAGTCGTGGGATTAGCTGCTGCTTGTGAATATTTAAAGAAATTAGATATGAGAAAAGTTGAGCAGCATGATCGAGAGTTAGTGCTTTATGCTTTAGAAAAACTAAGTAAAATTCCAGAAGTTAATATTATTGGTCCCACTAGTCCTTTTCAAGCCGGACAATCATTAGATCGTTTGGGTTCAGTGGCATTTATTCATCAAACAGCTCATGCACATGATGTTTCTCAGATCTTAGATAGTGAAGGAGTGGCAGTTCGCTCCGGTCATCACTGTACTATGCCGCTCCACAATCATTTTGGTTGGCAAGCTACCACTAGAGCTAGTTTCTCAGTTTATTCTTCTAAGAATGATGTCGATGTTTTGGTAAAAGGATTAGAAAAAATTAAACAAGTTTTTAAATTATGACAGATGATCTTTATCGAGAAACTATTGTTACTGAAGCTAGGCATCCACAGAACTATGGCTCTTTAGCTGGGGCTGATATTAGTCAAAGTTATGTTAATCCTTCTTGTGGCGACAGCATCAATGTTTATGTAAAATTAGACTCAGAAAAGAGGAAGATTTTGGATATTAGTTGGGAAGGCAAGGGTTGTGTGGTCAGTATGGCTAGTATGAGTTTTTTGTCAACTAAGGTTAAAGGAATGAGTTTGGAAAAGATAAATAAATTAACCCCCGCAGATTTAAAACAACTTTTAGGAGTCGAAGAAATCACTCCTTCTCGAGAAAAATGCATGATGATGGGGCTAATGGCTATCAAAAAGGCAGTTAGTTAGGGCTTGAGTGTTATAAAAAACATGCTTGAAAACTATACAATTTAACATATGCAGATCTATGTCGGCTCTACTAATCCAGTCAAAACTAACTCTGTTATTAGTGCTGCTAGTGAGACCTGGCCAAATGTAGTTGTGAAGGGTTTTGGCACAAAGAGTGGTATTCCAGAGCAACCCATTGGAGATCTGGTCACTAAGCAAGGTGCAGAAAATAGGGCTAGGGCAGTTTTGGAAATTGCTAAGAAAGAAGCTGTTGAAAAAGATTTCCTAGGAGTTGGTTTGGAAGGTGGAGTTTTTACTGATGATGAAGGCAGGATGTGGACTACGGTTTGGGTGGCAGTTATCGATCTTAAAGGTGATATTTATCACGCCAATGGAGCCCGTTTTCCTGTCCCAACTGTAGTTGCCGATTTAATCAATAAAGGTGAAGAAATGGGGCCGATTATTGCTCAAGTAGTGGGCGAAGAAGATATTCGTAGTAAACAAGGCATGATTGGGATTATTACTGAAGGTTTTGTAGATAGAACAGAAGAATATGCTGGTATTACTAAAATGGCGCTTGGATTATGGCATGGACGGAATTGGCTAAAAAATTTATGATATGATCTAAATTCATGATTTCTCCTCAGACATACACTGCTCGTTTAGAAGACAAACTTCAACATAATCAAAAATTTACTCAGTATAGTTTTGAGCTAATTGAGCCTCATCGTTTAGAATTTCAGGCTGGCCAGTATGTCTCGATCAAAGTTTCTGATCAGGGCGAGCACCGTTCTTATTCAATTTGTAGTACCCCGGACAACAATCATCAATTTGATTTGTTAATAGATTCCACTCCAGGTGGTTTAGGAGTACAGCTTTTTAATAATCTTGAGTTTGGTCATGAGATTGATATTTTAGCTCCAATGGGATTGTTCGTAGTCCCTGAGGATTTAGCAGTAGATCAACTAGTTTTTGTCGCCACTGGATCTGGTATTGCTCCATTTAAATCAATGATTGAAGATCAACTACGTAATAAAAAAGATCAGCGTCAGCTTACTCTTCACTGGGGGATGTGTCGACCAGAAGATTTGCTTTGGTTAGAAGAATGGCAGGAGTTAGATGAAGCTTTTCCGAATTTTCATTTTCATCCAGTTTTATCTCAAGCTCCTGAGGCATGGACACTTTGTCGTGGTCGAGTCACAGACTGCTTGAGTATTCATGAGCGCCCAATTAATGCCGCTTATTTTTTATGTGGCGGTCAAGATATGATTCAAGATGTAACAAATTTATTAACCCAAAAAGGAGTTAGTCAAGAATTAATTATTACAGAAAAGTTTTACTAATATGACAACACAAACTAAACAAATCGGTAAATATAGGGTAGAGGTCATCCGTGACAAATGCATTAGTGCTGCCAGCTGCGCTGCTATTGCTCCTCAAGTTTTTAAGATGGATGAGGAAGACTTGGCAGTGGTTATCTCTCAAGATGGCAATGATGATGAAACTAAGTTATTGGCTGCTCAAAGTTGCCCAACTATGGCAGTGATTGTGACAGATACGGAAACAGGTCAGCAGGTATGGCCACCACAAGGACAGTAAATTATGAAAAACCTACCTTTATTACTAGGTACATTAGCAGTAACAGCAGCTTTGATTTTTGGAGTAGTTTCTTCTTTTTCGAAAAGTAGTGTTCAGCAAGAGCCAGTTGAGCAATCCCAACTTCTCTCAGAAGCACCGCATGCTAAAGGTGCACAAGATGCTGCGGTAACCATTGTTGAGTTTAGTGATTTTCAATGTCCAGCTTGTAAAGCTACTAACCCATTGGTGGAAAAGGTTGTTGAGCAATATCCAGATCAGGTGAGACTAATTTATCGACATTTTCCTCTTAGCTCAATTCACTCCAATGCTCAATTAGCAGCTCAAGCCTCTGAGGTAGCTGCAAAAGATGGTAAGTTTTGGGAGTATCATGACCTCTTATTTGA
>CAYXMW010000012.1:7589-9867 GCA_964466145.1 uncultured Pseudomonadales bacterium | reverse complement strand
CTGAGGTAGCTGCAAAAGATGGTAAGTTTTGGGAGTATCATGACCTCTTATTTGAACAGCAACTTACTTGGTCTCAACTCGAGAAGAAAGAAGAGTATATCGAGCAACTCGCAAGTTATGCCGAGGAACTGGGCATTGACAAAGATAGCTTTTTGGAGAGAATTGAATCAGACCATATCAAATCATCCGTGACTGAAGATCTCACAGCGGGTGGTAGGCTTAACATCCAAGCAACACCAACGCTATATGTTAACGGTCAGCCTAGCTCTGCCTCTCAACTTATGCAAATAGTTGAGTCTATTATTAATAACTAGATCAATGGAGGGCGCATGAACCGGCTCAAACAATTCCTACCTTTTATATTTCCTAGCGCTGCAATCGTTTTGGTTGTCATCTTGGCATTTCGTTGGTATCGTCTGCGTAATGACCAAATTGGCAAGATTTCTGAGTTTGCTCAAGGAGTAGAGATTGAAGACTTAACAGAAGCTGAGAGAAATTCTACTCTTTCTAGTGTCAAAGATGTTGAAACTATTGAGCTGCAAAGTGATGATGAAGCAATAATGGGTGAAGTTAGATATGAATTTAGTGATGATAAAGTAAAGTTTAGTGTTACCACCACTCTTCCACAGGAAGATGTAGCTGAGTATCAAGTTTGGCTAAAAGAAATCGATGGACAAGCTGTTCGTAAGGCTTTTGCTTTAGCAATGCTTAAGGGTGGTTACTCTGGTAGCGCTGCTATTTCTACTGAAACTTTACCTTTCGAGGTAGTGGTTAGTAAAGAGATGGTAGATGATAATTTAATGGAACAGATTTTACTTAGAGGTGTGTTAGAAATAGAGACTGAGTTATCAAATTAAAACTTGCCCTTGATAAGCTAGTCGAGTATGATAGTCTATAGCAGTATAAATAATCCCCAAGATGCTAGAGGGGAATTAAAAAGGAGTATCTATGGCAAACGCCTACGGTTACACCAATAGTAAGGGTCAAACCTACTATTTGCACACACGAGAGGTTACCCTCAAAAACGGTCGTGTGCAACGAATCTATTATTTTGCCCGAGACGTTCGTCCAGAGCAAGCACTTTTAGCAGTGCCCGAAGGAATGGAAGTCATGGAGACAGAACGCACTGGTATGCCAGTGTTAAGAAAAATTCGTACCGAGTAATTTTTTAAAACAAAATTCAGAAAACCCTTGGTGACAAACCAAGGGTTTTTTTGTTTAATAAGACTATGGTTTCTACCGCACAAATTGAAGAAAAAATAAAAGATGTGATTGATCCAGAGCTGGGTGTTGATATTGTTAGCTTGGGATTAATTTATAAAATAAGTGTTTCTCCCTCTGGAATAGTTCATATTTTGATGACGCTAACTTCTCCTGGCTGTCCTTTAGCTGGAGTATTTGGTAGTATGGTTAAAGACTCTTTAAGGAGTATTGATGGTTTAGATGTGGATAAAAATGTCTCAGTTGAGCTGACTTTTGATCCTCCATGGACTCCTGAGATGATGAGTGAAGAAACTAGGGCAGAACTTGGCTTTTAAGTAATGGTAATTTAAAAAAATATGACTGCTAAAACCTTTTTAAATAGAGCCTCTTGGGCAATCTTAGTTGTTTTACTCATTCCCGCCGGAGCTGTTCAGGCTTCTCAGAATTCAGTTCCTGGAGATAGAACCTATCCAGTTAAATTATTTTTAGAGGATGCTCTTTTGTTAGTGATGAAACCATCAAACTCAGTTACAAGTGATTTGGAGATGAAGTTTACTAAAAGACGCTTGTTGGAAGTTGAACAAGTAGCTGATACCCCTTTTGCAATTAAAAGCTTAAAAAGCTTAAATGAGCAAGTAACTGATACCACCACCTCCATTGGGAAAGTTAAAAATTTGGATAAGCAAGCTGAGCAAGTAGCTGAATATACTCAAACCTTGCAAGAGACTCAGGTGAGCTTAGATCAACAGCAAGTTGCAGCTGCTAATCCAGTCAATAGCAATCCTAAAACCACCAATCAAGTAGTTAATAATTATTATTATGAATCTAACTCAGGAGTAGATGAAGCAGCTCAGGCTGAACTTCAAAGACAACTCAGAGAGACACAAGCAGAGATCACAGCTGAGCTGGAAAGATTGAGGTTAGTAGCTTTAGAAAATGAGCGCCTGCAACAACAGCAACAAGCTGAGGCGGCAGCACTTGAAGCTGAGAAACAAAGGCAGGCAGCAGAAAAATTAGCCAAGGAACAGCAAGAAGCAGCCCAAAAAGCCGCAGAGGCAGCAGCAGCACAAGCAGC
>CAYXMW010000012.1:0-7489 GCA_964466145.1 uncultured Pseudomonadales bacterium | reverse complement strand
GCAGCAGCACAAGCAGCTCAAGAAGCAGCAGAGGCAGCAGCAGCTGCAGAGAGTCAGCGTGGTCGGGGCAATAGAGACAACAATAGTAGTGATAGAGACAACTATCATGAAGGTGATGATTAAAAATTCTAATAATTTATGAAAATATATCTTGGCGCTGACCATCGGGGATTTGAGCTCAAAGAGCATCTTAAGTTATGGTTGATTGAGGAGGAGTACGAAGTGGTTGATTGCGGTAATGTTAAGTACGATCCAGAGGATGATTTTACCGACTTTTCTTTTGCAGTAGCAGAGAAAGTTCAGCAAGATCCACAGTCTAGAGGAATTGTAATTTGCGGTTCTGGTGCGGGAGTTAATATTGCAGCTAATAAAGTCAAAGGCATTAGAGCCTCAACTGGAATTAATGCCGATGAGGTTAGACATGCACGTAAGCATGATGATCTAAATGTATTAGCTATTTCAGCTGAATACTCTGATTTTGAGCAAGCTAAAAAAATGATCATAATTTTTCTTACTACTCCATTTCAACCAGAGGAAAAATATGTTCGCAGACTTGATAAAATAAAACAATATGAATCTTTATCCTAGTCTTCTCACTTCTTCTATTGATGAGTACCAAAAACAATTGGATTTTATTATAGATAGTGGAGTGATAAAAGTAATCCAAGTCGATATAGTTGATGGTCATTTTGCAAATAATTTAACTATTACCCCACTAGATTTAATCGGGATAGACCATGGTAATCTGAAAATAGATTTCCACTTCATGACTGAAGAACCGATTGATTATGTGCGAGAGTTGGTCGAAATTAAAGATGAACTGCCAATTCATGCTGTAATTTCTCAAGTAGAAAGAATGGGATCACAATCAGAATATATTCAAGAGCTCAAGGCTCAAGGTTGGAAAACTGGTCTTTCCTTAGATTTATATACTCCCGTTTCAGCGATAGATAAAAATACTTGGCAAGATTTAGATATTACTCAACTAATGACTATTGAATCTGGTTTCCAAGGTCAAAAATTTAAGCAAAATGCCTTAGAAAAAATTGTAGAAATTAAAAAACAAGCTAAAAAAGATATTGAAATTATTGCTGATGGTGGAGTCAAGCTGGAACAGCTAGAAATTTTAGCTAAACACCAAGTCAGTGGAGTGGCTGTTGGGAGTGGAATTTGGCAGACTGATGATCCCATTGCAGCATTACACCAATACTCCTAGTTGATGAGCTGGGCTCAGTCAGACTACACTAGGGTTATGATGAAAACTCAAATTAAGATTCCTAAAAAACAAATCCGCAGTAATATTTGTACTGTGGCTATCTTTGGTGGTGCTGATGTGGATAAAAAACATCCCCTCTATCAAGAAGCTTTTAATGTCGCTAAATATTTAGCTTATAACGATAAAGTAGTTGTTGATGGTGGTGGTCCTGGAGTAATGGACGCAGCTACTGCAGGAGCTAAGTCTGCTGGTGGCAAAACTGTTGCGGTCACTTTTTATCCTGAGAATATGCCTGAGTTTGAGGGTCGTTATCATGAAAATAATGTTGATAAAGAAATAAAGACTGCTAATTATATTGAGCGTATGTTTGGTTTAATAGATTTAGCTGATGCTTTTATAATTTTTAAAGGTGGCACTGGCACTTTAAGTGAGTGGGCCACAGCATGGTTATTGGCTCATTTGCATTATGGCAATCATAAACCGTTAATTTTATATGGGGAGTTTTGGCATGAAGTCATTAATGTTATTGATAAGCATTTTTTTATTGGCGAGAAAGAAAAGCAAGTCTACAAAATTGTTAAAGACGAAAAAGAAATGATTCAAGCTTTAAATGAGTTTGAGCAAGAGCTAGAAGAAAGATGCGGTTTGCCTCGATCTGAAAACAAGGAAGCTTGATATGCATGACGTAATTACTATCGGTTCATCTTTAGTTGATATCTTTATTAGCTCCAAAAATTTTCATTTAAAAAAAGAAACCTCCGCTTTGTGGTTGTGTGAAAAATATGATGAGAAAATTGAAGTGGAAAGTTTTAAGGTTACTACTGGTGGCGGTGGAAGTAATACCGCAGTTGGTTTTGCCAGAATGGGTTTTACCACTGGAGTAGTTTCTGAATTAGGTAAAGATTCTTGGTCAGATCTATTGTTAGATGATTTTAAAAAAGAGGGAATAGATACATCATTATTAGTTCTTGAGCGTAAGGAAGAAACTGGTGGAAGCGTAATTCTATCAGCGCCAGATGGAGTTAGAACTATTATGGTTCATCGTGGAGCTGCATCGATGTTAGATGCTAAAGATATTCCAGATCATGCTCTAATTAATGCAAAATGGATTCATTTGTCAAGTATTTCTGGTCAGCAAGCAGCATTGCAAAAAATATTTTCTTTAGTAAGTGAACATAAAAAGAAGTTTTCTTGGAATCCAGGTAATGCTGAGATTAAACTACTTAATGAAGGGAAAATAAATTTAACAGGTATAAGCGTGACGGTCTTATTTGTTAATCAAAAAGAATGGGCTAGTTTAGCTCAATCCCATGATCAACTTCATCGTCAATGTGTGCAGATCGTAGTCACCAATAGTGATAAAGGTGGTGTTGTTTATCAATCTGGGGAAATTTTTCATCAGTATGAGGGAGAAAAAATTACGGTTATTGATGGGACTGGGGCTGGTGATAGTTTTGCGGTGGGATATGTTACTGCGATTTTAAATGGAGTTAATATTCGTAATCAAGCTGATTGGGCCAGAAAAAATGCTAGTAGTGTGGTTGGAAAAGTTGGAGCTAAAGATGGATTACTAACTAAAGAACAATTAGAGAAAGTTGTATAATAGAGTTTGCCCTGCCCTATGACAGATTATAATCAGATCCTCCAGCAAGAGATCCAAGAGCTTAAAGATCGAGTTTCTCAGTCTCAGATGCCTGAGGAAATGAGTCGAAAAATTTCTAAAGACATTGTGGCTTTACAGAGGTCAGTTGAGCTGGGTAGTTATGATGAGAAGTATGAAAAAGTTAGTAAATATGTGGATTGGGTACTTAAAATTCCCTGGCAGAAAACCAGCAAAGATAGATTGGATATAGTTGAAACTAAAAAGATTTTCGATCAACACCATTTTGGGATGGATGATGTTAAAGACCGTTTCTTGGAGTATGTATCAGTTTTAAATTTACGTAATAAACAAGCTGCTGACGGTGAGTTCAAGGCTCCCATTTTATTATTAGTTGGCTTGGTAGGTACGGGTAAAACCACTTTTGCTTTTTCTTTAGCAGAGGCTTTGGAGCGCGAAATTGTGCGTATTCCTTTTGGTGGTATGGGTAGTGCCAAAGAACTACGAGGCAATTCTAGATTAATACTAGGTTCAGAGCCAGGTAAGGTTATCAGGGGTGTTGTTGAGTCTGGTGTTAGAAATCCAGTTATCTTACTTGATGAAATTGATCGTGTTGCTAAAGAAGCTAACTCAGATATTATGGGTGTCTTAATTGAGCTTCTAGATCCAGCTCAAAATAATAAATTTGTAGATAACTTTATTGATTATCCAGTTGATTTATCTCAAGCAATTTTTATTGCTACCTGCAATAACACTCGCAATATTGCGACTGCAGTCTTAGATCGTATGGAAAAGATCTCCATGCCTTCTTACAGCGATGATGAAAAAATTAATATTGGTAAGAAATATATTTTACCCCAGCTTTTGGAAGAGGCTGGCTTACTTAACGGCCAATTTGTGCTTTTAGAAGAAGTTTGGCCACAGATGGTGAGACCACTGGGGTTTGATGCGGGAATCAGAACCCTGCAGCGCAACCTTAAAGGAGCGGTGCGTAAAGCAGCTCGAATCATTGTGGAAAAAGGATATAAGGAAGTTGTGATTACTTTAGAAAATGCGAAGATCTTTTTACCTCAGTACTGATCTGCTAAGATATACTAAGTGCTTTATGTGGTTATAGATAATGGTTATTTAGAAAGGTTTTTATATGTCACAGTTAGAAATAGTTCCCCTAGGTGGAATGGGTAAAGTTACCCAGAATATGTATCTGTATATTTATGAAGAAGAGATCTTGATTGTTGATTGTGGAATTGGTTTTCCCGATCACTATATGCCAGGAGTAGATATTCTAATTCCCGATATTTATTATTTACTTTCTCTTTTAGAGCAAGGTAAGAAAATTGTGGGAATGCTACTCACTCATGGTCATGATGATCATATTGCAGCCACACCTTATATCTTGCCAGAATTACCCGATGATTTTCCTATTTTTGCTTCATCTTTAACAGCTGGTTTTGCGAAGCAACGCATGGGTGATGGTAAGGTAAAGCGAGAAGTTACTGTGGTTAAAGACAACCAACCTTTTCAGGTTGGTCAGCATTTTACTCTCACTCCTTACGCCATGACTCATTCGGTGCCTGACACCAGACATTACACCATCGAAACTCCTGAGGGAGTAATTTATCATGGCACAGACTTTAAGCTCGATAAAAATCCAGTTGATGGGGTGGTGCCAGACTATGATTTATTGAGAGAAGTTGGTAAAAAAGGCGTGTTATGTATGCTAGTAGATTGCTTAAGAGTTGAGCGATCTAATTGGTCTCCATCTGAGTCTACTACTGGGCCAGCTATTGAAGAAACAATGAGAGATACTCGTGGTAAGTTTATTATTACCTTGATGAGCTCTCATATTCATCGTATTCAGCAGACAATCTTTGCTGCCAAAAAGCATCAGCGAAAAGTGGTTTTTATTGGTCGTAGTGTTGAGCAAAATATAGAGATAGCTTTAGCACTTGGTAAGCTTGATATTCCTCGAGAAATGATGATTGATAAGCGAGATATGGATGATTATCGAGATAGTGAGTTATGTGTGATTATTGCTGGTAGTCAAGGACAAGAAGGTTCGTCGTTGATGAGAGCTGTTTTTGGTGAGCATCGATCAGTTAGAATTAATCCGAGTGATAAAGTTGTTTTTTCTGCTAATGCTATTCCAGGAAATGAGCTTAACTATTATGGAGCAATAGATGAATTAGCTAGTAACGGTGTAGAGGTAATTTACCCCGATATTAAGCCTAACTTGCATCAGTCTGGTCATGCTGGGGCAGCAGAACAAAAAGAACTAGTTTCTATTATTAATCCTCGATATGTAATGCCAATTGGTGGTCAGGATAGACACCGTGTTTTATTTAAAAAAGTAGTCGCTAAGCCATTAAACTTTAAAGACAATCAAGTTTTATTACCCAATGATGGTCAAGTAATTATGTTTTCTCAGGGTAATTACAGTATTAAAAAGAAATTTGATATTAAACCGAAGATGGTTGATGGTAAAGGCATTGGTGACGTTGGCCCAGTTGTCTTGGCTGATCGTCGAGCTTTAAATGAAGCGGGAATTATTGTTTTAGTGATGCCTCGTATTAAGGGACGATTTGATTTAAAAAATATGCTGGTTGTCTCAAGAGGTTTTGTATTTATGAAGGAAGCAGAGGAAGTAATTCAGTTTATAAAAGAAGAGACAGCGAAAGTAGTTGATGGTAAAAAGAAGATTTCTGATCAAAAATTAAAACAGGCAATTGAAAGAAGGCTGAGTCGAAAATTGTATAAGATTATTCAACGAGAGCCTTTAATAGTACCAGTTATATACGAAGCTAGATAATTCAGGCTATAATTTCTATCATGGCAAGGAAGCGTAAATACAAAAAAAGAAAAAGTAAAAAACCAGTGGTTTTGAAGATTAAAAAAGAAACCACCAATACTATATCTGGAGTGGTGTTAATAATTCTAGGTTTATTGGTGGCAGTTTCATTTACTGGACAAGGGGTGTTGTTATCTCAAATAAATCAGTTTTTGATTGATTATTTGGGATTGAGTATACTGTTTTTACCATTTGTATTTATATCTTCTGGATTAGTCATGTTTCAAAGTAAATGGAAGTGGTCAAAACCTCACGTATTATTGGGAGTAATTTTAATGATGGTGAGTAGTATTGGTATTTTGAAAACTGGTGATATTGGGCAGAATACTTTTTTTAATTTAGCTCAGCTATTGTCTCCATCAGGAGCTTATGTAGTTTTCTTTGGGATCTTACTGATTGGATTATTAATTATGCTACAGCTTTCATTTGCAGAAATTTTAGATGGATTGGTCAAATATAAAGAGAATAAGAAGAAGAAACAGGAAGAGAAACTTACTAAAAAAGTTGAGCAAGAAATTGAGAAAGCTAAGGGATTTATACTACCCAAATTAAATTTATTTTTTGCCAGGAAAGGCGATATTAAAATTAATGAGGGTAAAGATAAAAATGATCAAGTTACTCAGGAATCTGTCGCAAATAAGGTTGGAACTGCTGTGGATGGAAAAGCTCCAGCTGTTGCCCCAATAGATAGCGATCACCCAGTTGGTCTTGCTGATGCTACAGTCAATACTCGCCAAATTGTTTGGGAGTATCCACCCCTATCTCTTTTATCTACTGCTCGCGGAGGTGAAGCTGATCGAGGCGATGTCAAAGAAAATGCTCAAATCATTGAGAACTCTTTGGACTCATTTGGAATTAAAGCTAGGGTGGCAGAAGTAAACTATGGTCCTTCAGTCACTCAGTATGCTTTGGATATTTCTAAAGGTACTAAATTAAGTCGGATCACCAATCTTTCAACAGATCTAGCTTTATCTTTGGCAGCTCCAACTGGGCAGATTAGAATTGAAGCTCCTATTCCAGGAAGATCTTTGGTGGGAATTGAGGTGCCTAATCATTCAGCTGAGTTTGTGACGCTTAAAACCATGCTTTCGGCACCACAGATGAAGAAGTATAAAAGTAAGTTGGCTTGGGCGATGGGTATTAATGTTAGTGGCAAACCCTTAATTGTTGATGTGGCAACTATGCCTCACGTATTAGTAGCTGGAGCAACTGGCTCTGGTAAATCTGTGGGAATTAATAGTTTCTTATGTTCTGTTCTGTTTAGAGCTAGTCCGGCTGAGGTGAAGTTTATTTTAGTTGATCCTAAGCGAGTGGAGTTAACTGGTTATAATGGCATTCCTCACTTACTTACACCAGTAATTGTTGATCCTAAAAAAGTTATTTCAGCACTTAAATGGGCTGTAGCAGAGATGGAGAATCGTTATAAAAAATTAGCAGAAGTTGGGGTGAAAAACATTGCTGGCTACAATGAATTAGCTGGTTTTGCAGCTATGCCCAGCATTGTGATTGTAATTGATGAGTTAGCAGATGTGATGTTGTTTTCACCATCAGAAGTGGAAGAAGCCATTACTCGTATTGCTCAAATGGCTCGAGCAGTTGGGATTCATCTAGTGTTATCTACTCAGAGACCATCGGTGGATATTATTACTGGGTTAATTAAGGCTAATATTCCAGCTAGAGTTGCTTTTAATGTTTCATCAATGACTGATTCAAGAGTAATTTTAGATCAGCCGGGAGCAGAAAAACTTTTAGGTCGAGGTGATATGTTGTTTATTCCTCCTTCTCAGTCTAAGCCAATGCGTGTCCAGGGTACTTATGTTAATGA
>CAYXMW010000011.1:0-14553 GCA_964466145.1 uncultured Pseudomonadales bacterium | reverse complement strand
ACGGCTTGGACTACAGGGGTCTCTAATCCCTTTTGCTACCCAAGCTTTCGTCCCTTAGCGTCAGTTATGTCCTAGTAGCCTGCCTTCGCGTTTGACGTTCCTCTCGATCTCTACGGATTTCACCCCTCCACCGAGAATTCCAGCTACCCCGAACTAACTCAATCCTAATAGTTTCTCTTGCCTGTCCGAAGTTGAGCCTCGGGCTTAAACAAGAGACTTATCAGGTCGCCTACGGACTCTTTACGCCCAGTAAATCCGGATAACGCTTGCACCCTACGTATTACCGAAGCTTCTGGCACGTAGTTAGCTGGTGCTTTCTAGCGAGGTACTGTCATTTATTCCTCCCTCGCCACAGTGGTTTACACTCCGAGGAGATTCATCCCACACGCGGTGTCGCTGCGTCAGACTTTCGTCCATTGCGCAATATTCCTGGTTGCTGCCACCCGTAGGTGTAGGTTCCGTGTCTCAGTAACCTTGTGGCCGGTCGTGCTCTCACACCGGCTACCCGTCATCGGCTTGGTAGGCTATTACCCCACCAACTACCTGATAGGACGCAGGCCCCTCCTCTAGTGATAAATCTTTACCTTATAAACTCTCGAGTATAAGGACTATGAGGTATTACCCCACCTTTCGATGGGCTATTCCTCGCTAAAGGGTAGATTCCTACGCGTTACTCACCCGTCTGCCACTGTCCACTCACCGAAGTGAGTTTATCGTTCGACTTGCATGCCTTAGGCACACCGCCAGCGTTCATCCTGAGCCAGGATCAAACTCTCAAATAAAAGTTATCCTTTTTAAAACTGATGTGTATTTTTTATAAAAAAATACCAAAAAATGAATTAGCGTTTTCTATCACCGTGTCTAGATCAGACACGATTTAAAATAGATAAGTATCTTAACTTGTTAAAGAACCCATTAAATAAAAATTAATGAAATTAAAGATGAGTATCTGTGTTCTTGATGAACTAAGACTTTATCTCTGTAAGGATCGTTATTATAGCAAGGATATACCAAGTGTCAAAGAGGGTTTTGCGGTAGGATTCAATATATGGGTGAGGACTATTTTTATCATGAAGGTTATGAGGATTTTTTCATTAATTTAATTTCCCCCCCTCTGTTAAGGAAAAATATTCTTGGTGATGGTTCCGCCAAAAAGGCTCAGAGCTAGGACTACTTCCCAGACAATTAATCTCCACTCTGTTTTCAGATCAACCTTTTCTCTAAATAGTAAATAAAGAGCAAAGGGTAAAAAGAAATAGCGAGGTTCAATCAACCAAGATGGTAAGACAAATAAGACTGCGAACAAATAAAACCAACCGTATTTAGGTTTACGCAAACGGCGAGTAAATAAAACCAACACCGCCAGCACGATGGGTATAAAAGCGATCAGCTTCAAAGTTGGATTTTCAGTTATTTTGACTAAAATTAAATTGTGTAAGGCAAAGGTGTGTTGATTGTAAGGATGACTATTAGTAAAAGAATTTTGGTAAGTGACAAACAAGCCCAGCACAGTCACCATGAATCCTCCCAAGCGCCATTTATTCTGCCACAGTTGATTCAGTTTTTTGACTAAATCTAATTCAAGTGGCCAAAAAATAATCGTAAATGTTATTAACATCAAGTAGACATTCCCTAAGTAGAGACTAAAACTAGGATGAGCCCATTCTTCAGCTTTGGCTAGGGAAATTCCCCCATTCCAGTAAATAAAACCCGCAAAAGCAATTATTCCTAATATAAAAATCCAGACTTGTTTCAGATATTGCCACAGGGTCTTAAAATTGATTTTGGGCCAAATTTCTTCTAGAAAAATGAAAAAAGCCAACCACCCCAACCAAACGATATTGTTCTGGCGAAAAGCCACGCTTAAGGTAGCTAAAACTCCCGCCCAATGATAGCGTTTTTTGATGACTAAGTAAAAAGCAGCCAAAACTATGGTCAGAGCAGGAATATCTGTATAAACAAAAAAATAAAATGGGAGCGCAATCGGCAGGAAAAAAAACTGGAGTGTTTTTAAACCGGAATTTTTGTGTTTAAGCTCCTGAGCGAGAAGATAAAAAATATAAACTCCCAAGAGGCTAAAAACTAGTGAGATAATTCTGATGCTAGCTAAGGAATCCAGCGGTGTAATCCATGATCCTAAATAGCAGACTCCTCCTATGAGTGCATGGTAAGCAGGAATGTTGGTTAAATTGGGCGAGATATCAGGCTGGAGATGACAAAAGCTTTGAGCGACATCATGATGAACAAACTCATCAACGTAAATGGTGGCATCAGGAATAATGAGAAAACCGAGCAAACTGGTGATAAACAAGACAAACACTGCGGTGGCAAAGGGCTTTAGCTTCATGTTTTCCACTATAACTGATTTCTTTAAGGGGGAGCAAGGTGAAGTTAATTAATGATCCCTCCACCCAGACATTGAAAATTATTTTGATCAATTGGTTGATAAAAGACGGCGGATTGGCCAGCGGCAATGCCTTTGATTGACTCAGCTAATTTTATTTTATTTTTGGCTAATTGAATGGGAATAATTTTCCCAGTGTGACGGATGCGAATGAATAAATCTTTAGGTAATTTTCCACTTTGATTAATTAAATGGATCTCAGAAATCTCAAATTCACTTTGATAAGCATCAGCTCCAAAACCAACGATAAGTTGATTCTTCTTCGCATCTTTTCCGACCACATAAAACGGCGGTAAGTTAGTCTTTTCAATCGTGGTCCCATCACTTTGTTTAATTGAAGTACTAGGTTTAATGGTAAAGCCGTGTCTTTGGCCAATCGTATAAAACCAAATCCCATTATGAGAGCCAATCACATTGCCTTGCTTATCAATGACCTCACCTGGTTTTTCACCCAGTCTGTCTTTAATAAACTGGCGGACATCAATATCACCAATAAAACAAATCCCGACCGAATCAGGTTTATCGGCCACATGAATGCTTCTTTTTTCTGCCTCCGCTCTGACTTCTTTTTTAGTTAACTCAGCCAAAGGAAACAGCGTGTGTTCTAGTTGCTTTTGAGTCATTAAATATAAAAAATATGTTTGGTCTTTCCATTGGTCTTTGGGGGTTAAAAGTTGCCCATTTTTAGTTTTGGCATAATGACCAGTGGCTACAAAATCAAAATTATTTTCCATGGCCCAGTCATAAAATAAGCCAAACTTAATTTCTTTATTACACATCACGTCCGGATTAGGAGTTCTACCAGCTTTATATTCAGCAAAAAAATACTCCACTACTTTATCGTGATAAGTTTTTTTAAAATCTAAAACTTTAAATGGAATATCTAGCTCTAAAGCAATTTTGAGTGCGTCTTGATGATCTTGATCCGTTCTGCAACCGGGAGCACGCCAGCATTCTAAAAAAACACCAGTCACCTCATAGCCCTGTTCTTTGAGTAAATGGGCACAGAGTGAAGAGTCAACTCCACCAGACATTCCAAGGGCTACTTGTTTTGATTTTTTTGACATTGCGATATTATATCAAGTTAGAGATTTTTTTAATAAAGTCTTGATTATTTTGAAAATGAATCGTTTGCATGCTCGCTATTTGAGCAGCTTCAATATTTGGTTCGTTATCATCAATGAAAAGAATTTGCTTGGGTGGGGTTTTAATTAATTGAGCAATATATTGATAGCTTTGAGGTTGATGTTTATATTGTTTAAGTTTTTTTTACTAAGAACAGATTTTTTTTCATATTTATATTAGGTAATTGACCTTTCCTATCTTAGCCAATTTTTTTTCATATCTGACTCTGTTAGTGGTGAAGAAACTAGGTAGCAGTGGTTCAAAATCAGGATTCATTTTAACAGCTTCATCAACATTTTCTAAAGCCATTTTGCCAAAATATAAATTGGTAGGATCAAAGCTATTTTGTTTTAAATAGCGCCAGACTTTTATCAAACCAGCAAAGTAAACCAAATCTTTAGTAAATCCTCCTGGCTGAGAAGTATTTGTTAAACCACGTTTTTTTCGAAAAGTAAAAATAAACCGGCGGTTCGGGTCATCGATATATGGAATTAAAAAATTCCATAACTCTGCAAAAGAATGTTTTTTTGCGTATTTTACAGCTATATAGTTTAAAGCTGGCATATAAGCTAGCTGAAATTCTAGTGGAAGTAAAGAGTGCAAGGCTGCTAATCCTTCTTCAGTTTTTAAATAGTTTTTAAACCCATGTTCTTTCTTTTTTTTAAACCAAGGTTGTTGCTCATAGTTGATTCTTCTTAAGGCATGGGTGCCAATTTCGTGGTACAGCATACTGAGTAAGTCTAATTTATGGAAATCTGCTGGAAGTCTGAGCTTGACCGTATCGGGAGTGATGGTAGCTCTGGCCACAAAAGAATTTGACCAGATGATTTTAAATCTCTCTCTTAAACCATGCATGTCTAAAAATTTAACAATTTTGTCTTCAATTTGTTTTTGATTAACTTTTACCCCGCGCAATTTTCTTAGCTCAGTTTCTGTTTTTTGATAGTAGGCTTGATCGATAATGGTTTGAGCCAGATCAGCAGTTTGAGAATTGAGTTGGCTGTATTTATTTAAAATTTCATTATTTACATTTTTTTCATAAGTAAACTGCGGGTTGTAGTTTTCGTTGGCAAAAAATTTTTCTTTTTCTTCCAATAAATTAATCGGGGTTAGTTTTTTGATGAGACTCATTATTCATTGTCTCCAACTAAAAATCCTTGCACGTCTCTCCTACCCAGCTCAATTTTATGCAGAGTACGGTTGAGACGTTTAATAACCACCATCGCAGTTTTAAAGCGATGATTTTTTATTTTCAACTCAATTTCAATCACTGGTACTTTGCCCTCAATTTCTTGTTGCCTCCAGAGCAGATCTTCAATATCATAATGACCTAGTTCTTCAGCCAATTCTTGACTAATGGCACTTCGATAGCGACTAGTATTGATGAGAGCGTCAATTGTGTGTGGTTTGCGTTTGTCATCATAAACCTGGACTGATGGTCGGTAGGAAATGATTGGTGTACCTTCTCCAATTTTGCTTTCATCAATAAAAACTTCAGCAAATAAAGCTCGGGCAATTTTTACTCCATGTTGAGCATTACGTACTTCTAGTCCCTCTACTCTTTCAAGTCGTTTTTTTAGACCTGCATCATTGGCAATCTGGATTGATAGCCCAGGATAACCATTCAGCTCGACAATCATCGGACCTTTTTCTGGGTGAATAAATAAGTCAGCTCCCATGTATTTATAGCCAGCTACATTAGCTGCTTTAACAGCAGTCTCTAAAACTTTTGTCCATTCTGGAATCATAATGCCACGAACTTTTCTTTTGCTATCAGGAAATGTCTCGATTGTTTTTTTCTTACCATAAATGCCGTGGGTAGTTATTCCAGTTGACATGTCGATTCCAACTGCAATTGCACCTTGATCTAAATTTGCTTTTCCGCCAGATTTTTTAGTGGGGATTCTAGCCATAGCCATGACTGGTACAGAGTTAAAAACAATTACTCTAATATCTGGAGTGCCACCATATGATAATTTAGCTAATTTGGAGTGAGAGGGAATCATTTCTTCTATTAAGGCTTTGTGGTTGCTGCCCCAAGTGCTAAACTCGCCGTCAAGAATGTTATGGACATGAAGATTGAGGTCATCTTCGTTGATCCGTTTACCTTGACTATCAATCCAAATTGCTCTGTCTTCAATTTTTTTTTCTATGACCCAAATTCCTTTACCAGCGCTGCCACTAGCAGGTTTTAGTACAAATGGCATGGGGACGTTGGTCCAATTAATTATTTCTAGGTCATCTGGCGAGTCAAAAACATGATAAAGCTCTGCGGTGGGAATGTTGTATTGTTTAAGTAGTTCTTTGGTTCGGAGTTTAGAAAAACCAAATTTTTTAGACTCACGAGAGTTAAGTGCGGTGTAGCGATAGCGACCATTATGCCCCAAGATATGTGAAGGTTTGATTGACATAAATAATTTCCATCAACTAATGATGTTACTCTTCTTCCATTAATGAGCGAAACCTAAAGTACTCAGCAAAACGCAATCCAACGAATTTACCAACAATAAAGTTGATTGAAAAAGTAAATACGATTAGTAGTTCTGGTTGGAGTAAAGCAAATTTTTGTAGATTTTCCCACTGCAGTAAAAAGCTTGATAAAAGTGCCAAACCTATTGTTTCAATGGTTAGGGCAATGGCATTTAGTGGCTTAGTTCTAGCTTGTGCATCTAAAAAGTTTTCTGCTAGTAGCACTAAGATCATGATCGAGAAAATATTTACTGTCATTAGGGTCACCATGTTAATGAGTGGAGCTAAGAGGAGCATACCTAAAATGGCCAGTGACACAAACCACAACAAAATTGCTGTGCGAGGTAAGTAGGGGAGTTTAAATCTAGTGAGTATTTTTTTAGCTGGAAGAGCTACGAGAACGATTACTAAAAACATGGCAATCCCCTCAATTATTCCAGTAGAAACTAGGGCAATTGATAACACAGCTGGAATGTAAATACCAAAGCCTCGAAGACCGATGATGTGTCTAGAAGCAGCGATAAATGAAGCTATTAGTGGGAATAGTAAAACCAAGACGATCACGTTTGGTGGTACGCCTTCCTCGACGGCATTTCTAATAGATTGTTGTAAAAGATTAGTAAAGTTTTTATTTTCGAGAGGGTTTTCTTCTAAATACCTCACTAGTTTACTTTTTTGCTCACCTTCGGCTTGGGTAATGTCTTGATCTTTTTGTTCTTGAATTTTTTGGATGGTTTCTGCGGAAGGTGATGCTAAAGTTCCTTCTGGAGTAGCTTCTCCAGAGTCAGTGGCTTCAGTTCCTATCTCAATATTTTCAGTTAATAGTGGAGATGTTTGAGCTTGTGAAGGCTGAATAATAAAAAGCCCAGCTATCAAAAATACAGCTAGAGATAAAAGAAATTTTTTCATTTTAGACCCTTAATTTTAGAATAAAATTTAGTTGGTATAAAAGGTGCTATGTGCATAGTCTGTATTATACCTTTTCTAGAGAAGAAAACCTAGGAAATTTTGAAAAAGTCCAATTAATGCTGAGACAATCAACAGTGAGAAGAATTCATTGAATTGCACTCCTAATAAAGTCATAGACTCGATGTGAAATCCTGGCACTAAATATGTTACTAGCCAGAGTAAGGCTACATTTAAGACTAATGAAAATAATCCTAGAGTGACGATATTGATGGGTAAAAATAAAATTTTGAGGACGGGGCGAACGATTTTATTGAGTAAAGTTAAAACCACCGCTGCTAAGGCTAGTGTGGTCCAGTTCATGTAGCTGACGGTGGGTAAAAAGTAAGCTAATAGGAAGATGGTGATGGTGGAGGTAATGAGGGGTTTAAAAAGTTTCATAAGATTAGGATAGCATATTTTTAGTTCTTCGTTTAAGGTGTTGTTTTTTAGAAAAACGATGCGATTCGTCACGAATGTGTTGGATAAGATGTAAAACAGGATGGTTTTTAGGTAATAAAACAACCTGATATTTTATTGATAAACGTGGCTCTCTTTTAATCTCAATTGGAATCACAATTCTGTCAGGATTTTTGACAATACTGATGATTGGAGTTGGCCAATGCCAAGCCCTCAAACTTGCTCTAAGTTGTCCTTTTCCCCCATCAATCACGATTAGGTCTGGTTTTCCCCACTCGGGGTGGTTTTGTCGACGACTAATAGCTTCATTGAGCATGCCATAGTCGTTAGGAGTATCTAGAGTTCTAATATTAAAGAGACGATACTTGTTTGTGTCTGGCTGGCCATTGATGAAAGTTACCATCGAGACACTAGCTAGTTTTCCAGAGGTGTTGCTGACATCATAACCCTCTATTCTATTAAGGGGGTAATCACTGGGTATTTTTAAGTAAGTGGAGAGAATTTTTTGAAGATGAAGTAGGGTTTGATGGTGATCGCTGGTAAGACTGGGTAAAACTAAGGTTGGTTTAAGTGGATATTTTTTTTGAGTTACTTCTTTAATTAATTGAACTTTATCTCTAATTAGAGCTGCTTGTTCAAATTTTTCTTCCTTAGAAAAAGATTTGAGTTGTTGTTTTAAATTTTTAAGAACTTCTTTTTTTTGACCTTTTAAAAAAGTAACTAAATTTAAAATTTGAGCTTGATAATCTTCACGACTAATTTGACCCACACAAGCTCCAGGGCATTGATCTAGATGATAGTAGAAACAAGCCTTCTCTTTCTTTTGATTACTAGTTTGATTGCACCACGGAAATATTTTCCTCATTATTTTTAAAACTTCTTTAACTTTTCCTGAGCTGGGGTATGGTCCTAAAATTGTGCCACGATGTTGATAGTGATCAAGATCCTTTTTTCTAACAGTTAGAACTCGAGGGAAATCTTCTTTGGTAATGTGAATATAAAGTGGGGTTTTATCATCTTTAAGTAAGGTATTGTATTTTGGTTGGTGAAGCCTGATTAGCTCTGCTTCAATTAATAAAGCTTCAAGTTCGCTAGTTAAAACTTGATGTTTAATGGTGACGGCAGTAGCTACTAAACGTTTAATTTTGGGAGTCAGATCATTAAAACGAGTATATGAGCGCAAACGATTTTTGAGATTTTTAGCTTTACCGACGTAGAGAATTTTATCGTTTTCGTCTAAGAACCAATAAACTCCCGCCAATGAGGGAAATGAAGATAGCTCCTCCTGCCACAACCAAGATGGTTTCTTTTTGGTGGAGATATTGGCTGATTGGTGGGATGGTGGTAAGGTTAAATTCTTGGATGTCATCTAGTATTCCCATTGCTATTGTATCGTGACTGGGTAGAAAACCAGCGCTACTTTCTATTTTTAGTGAAATATTTTGAGTTTGAAATGGTAATAGAGCTTCTATTTCATCAATATTTTGTGGTGAAATGATCTGGCTAGAAGCAGAAGTAACTTGAAGTGGTAAATTGTACTGGGCAGCTCCAGTTTGGTTGGTTATCTCAAGAGTATAAAATCCGGGAATGTTCAAGCCCATGATCTTTCTAGGTTTAATACCTAGCTTAATGTCAGAAAATTGCTCAGGGAAACTTGTTCCAAATTCAACCAGTACTGTTTTTCCGGCAAAATCCTGTTTTTTATAACTACCAGCGGGATGAGGAGTAACACTATTTTGTCCATTGATGGCAAAGACAATGTGGTTGAGGTCTACTTGATGAAAATAATCAACTCCACCAGTAGTATCTTCCCAGGTGGGATCAATTGGAGTCCAGCGTTGTTCTTCTTGATTGTAATAATCTGGCCAGGAATGAAGAATGTCTTCAACTAAACTTAGTGGGCGAAGCTCGCTATTTTGTGAGTGAGCATAACCAGTGATGCGGCGCGAGTAAATACCGGCCCCCCTAGCGAGAGTGATAAAAAGATCAGTAAATTCTTGGCAAACAGCATCATCAGGATTGTTGATCGCACCGATAGCACCAAGTCTTTCAGGTAAACCCAGAGCGATATCAGTGTTGTAGTTAAGAGAGTTGACCACAAAATCATTAATTTCTTTGGCAGTGGTGTAATCTTGAGTAAGTTTTTTTAAATCTGAGTGATTGACTGGCCAGTATTCTTGAGCTTTAAGCAGATCATCATTAGGCTTGGAAACTGGGACTGATTCATTGGGCTCTAAAGTTAGCTTGACTGTAGCTAGTAGGTTGACCACGGTGTCACTTCCAGCTGGAAGTTTATAAGTGGCAATCCAGTTACCATCTAGATCAAGCTCTATTTTTTCTGGTTTTGGATCAAGAAGATGGTAGTAAATTTTTTGAAAAGTAGTATCTGGAGGGAGGGCAATTTGAGTAATACCAGGATTATTAGTTGAATTTTCTAAGTGATAAGTTAGGTCTAGATCAAAAAGTTGTTCGCTACCAAAAAGAGCAAAGACACCTCTTTCTTCTCCCCTTTCAAAGCTGGTAACTATTTGACTACCACTGGCGGTAAAGTTGTGATTAATAGGAGTAGTTCTGATAGGACCGCCAAATTTGGCTGGAGTGATGAGAGTAACGGTATAAGTTGAGTAGTCCTGAGGATTGGCTTGGGGTGGGAGGGCAACTTCCAGAACACTACCGCTAATTACAGCTGCATCAGGATGGGTGTAGCTGATGGTGAAGTTTCTAGTCTTACCTTCACCGACTAGTTTTTCAGGAAAAGTAACACCAATGCTGGTTTGGCCAGGACCTGATTGCTGGCCAGCTTTGATAAAAACTACTTCTGACTCAATGCTTTTACCATCACTGATGACGGTCACATTTTTTAGTTCAGCCGAGCTGATTTTTAGACCGTATTGGCTGATGTAAGTAGTGGGAGTTTTATTAATAATAGTAAACTCGTGTTTGACTCGACTCTGCCCGGCGTTGTTGACGGTGACAGTGGTGTGAAGCTTAGTATTAAAGTAGTCGGAGTTGGATTGGGCTTGGGCGGGGCTAATAATAATTAAAAATAGAAAGGATATCGATAAAAAGATGGTAAAAAGTTTTTTCATCAGTATTTATTAGGCGTGGGGTCATTCCACATGACTATATCTTCAATACTATCATTAGCTTTCATCCATTCATAAAAAGTTGAGCTGCGGAAGAACATTCTACCCATAAAGTTTGCCTTGGGTAAATTTTTAATTTTTATTTGCTGATAAATTCTACCCACCAAATCTCCGCAGTAGGTAGACATCCAGCCAGTGATTGTGCCAGTTTCTTTTTTGGCTACTAAGTAAGGAAAGCCAATTTTAAATTTGAGATGAGTATCAAAATCAAACCACTTTACATAACAAAATTTATTAGCGATGGGTAGTGAGTATAGAATAACTTTATTATCAATTTTTTTAGAAATGCCGATCTCTCTAGTTAATTCTCCAGCTTTTTGAAGTTGTAAACTAGAAGCTGTGGGTGGCGAGCCAACCAATATTCGAGAATAAGTTTTATTTAAATTACCGATGAACTTTAAAGCTGAAGAAACTCTGACTCCAGAAAAATCACTATTATCAATAGTTAGAGGAGGGGCGGCATGAACTATCTTAGCCTGCAGAAGATTGAGATTATTTGGATTTTGTGAAGGTACGATCGCAATATGATCAACACACTTAGTTCTTCTATTCCAGAAAAAAATACATTGGCCGGGTTTTATTTTAGTTTTTTTAAGTTGTTTTTCAAGTTCAGTGCGATTTTTGGCATGAGAATGGTTAACCTGTGAGGCAAAGTAGTTATAGTGAGGTTTGCGGAAAATTTTAGCTAGTTTTTCGTAAAGTTTTACAAACATAGATTTTAAATAAATTCTTCTATTTTTTCGCCGTATTTTTCCAAAACTGCTTTTTTAACTCGAAGATCTTTTTTAAACTCAGCTAGTTTTTGAAGATAAAATTTATGAGTGATATCAAAGTGAATTAGCTTAGGAATTTTGTGAGTCCATTTTTTAGCAAATTTTTTAAGAGCTATTTTTTTAATTTTTGCCCCCCTACCAGAACTATAAATCTGCAAAGTTTTTAGAAATCTTTCAACATTAAACCATTCTAATAAGTCTGCATCAGCAATGATTTTACTTTCTAAGATAGTTTGTGTGTTCATGATGCTGTGTTCAAGGATAGCAGTATTGGTTTTATTAATAGTAGATTGAGGAAAACCTAGTTGTGCCATCTTTTCAGTGACGTATTTAGCAGTATTTTTTTTAGCTCTTTTTTTACTTACTTTTTTGGTTTCAGTAGTAATGTCGTGCCACATAGCAGCAATTTGGAGAGCAACTAAATCAAATTTTTCTTCAATACCGGTCGTGATTTTTTGGATATTAGCCCAAACCTGTTGATGATGCTCTAAACCATGAGCTATGTCATAGGTTTTATTGGTTAAAAACTCTTCAGCTTCGCTAATTAATTGATCAACCTTAGATTGCATAACTAATAATTCTACCTTATTTTGGAGCTTAGTTCTTGTTTGAGGTATTTACCAGTATAAGATTTTCTATTTTTTATAATATCTTCAGGTTTTCCGGCAAACATGACTTCTCCACCTTTATCACCACCCTCAGGACCAAGATCGACAATCCAATTAGCATTTTTAATAATATCTAGATTGTGTTCAATGACGATGACGGTGTTATTGCTCTCTACTAGCTGATGTAAGACGTCTAATAGTTTTTGAACGTCATGAAAGTGGAGGCCAGTGGTGGGCTCATCTAGTAAATAGACCACATGCTCATTAACCCTACCTGAAAGTTCTTTAGCCAATTTAACTCGTTGTGCTTCTCCTCCACTCAGAGTTGGTGCTGGCTGACCCAGCTCTAAGTAGCCTAGTCCGACATCTAATAAGGTTTGGAGTTTACTGCGTAGGGTGGCATGACCATCAAAGAATTCAAAAGCATCTTCAACTTCCATCTTCAAGATTTGATGAATATTTTTACCTTTGTACTTAACTTCTAGAGTTTCTTGGCTGTAGCGTTTGCCCTGGCAGACATCACAGGTCACGTAAACATCTGGTAGAAATTGCATCTCAATTTTAATCTGCCCATCACCTTGGCAGGCTTCGCAACGACCACCCTTGACATTGAAGCTAAATCGACCGGGCTTATAACCGCGGATTTGAGCTTCGCGGGTAGTGGAAAAAAGCTTGCGGATATAATCAAAAACTTTAGTATAAGTAGCGGGGTTAGAACGTGGGGTCTTACCAATTGGACTTTGGTCAATTAAAGTAATCTTGCGGACTTCATCGGGAACAATAATTTTATCGACATGACCAGATTTGCGATCAGTTTTATAGCCTAAGTTATCAGCCAGCTGATAGTAAAGGGTGTCATGTAAAAGTGTAGACTTACCACTTCCAGAGACACCAGTAATACAGGTAAAAGTACGGAGTGGAAACTCAACATCTATTTTTTTGAGGTTATGTTTACTGGCTCCTTCAATGCGAATACTAGGTTCATTCTCTTGAGAAATAGCGATGGAGTTAGGATCAATGTAGCGTCTATCAGGAACAACTTTCTTATATTCCACGTCTTTTTTGCGAGCCAAATACTTAGCAGTTAGAGTTCTCTTTTTTTGAATTTCTGTTGGAGTACCTTGGGCGACGATTTTACCACCCAGCTTACCGGCCATAGGGCCAAAGTCGATCACTTCATCGGCAGACATAATTACATCGCGATTGTGTTCAACCACAATGACGGTGTTGCCTTTGTCGCGGAGATTTTTAAGAGTCTTAATTAGGCGGTGGTTGTCTCGTTGGTGAAGGCCAATAGTTGGTTCATCCAAAATATACATTACTCCAGTCAGACCAGTGCCGATCTGTGAAGCTAAGCGGATTCGTTGGGCTTCTCCACCAGCTAAGGTGGATGCTTCGCGATTTAAGCTGATGTACTCTAGGCCAACAGAAGTTAAGAAGTGGAGTCGAGCCACAATCTCTTTGAGGATGGAGTCACCAATGGCTAGTTCTTTAGTACTTAAAACTTTACCTTTATAAACGTGTTTAACCCACTCTAAGGTTTGATCGATTGGAAAAGCAGTTATCTCGGCAATGTTTTTACCATCAATAAAAACAGCGAGAGATTCATCTTTAAGCCGGTCACCGCTGCAACTAGGACAGATTTCTTGTAGCATGTATTTTTCAATTTCGTGGCGAATAAAATCAGAGTTAGTTTCTTGATATCTTCGCTCTAGGTTTTTCAGGAAACCTTCAAAGGTTTGCTCAATACTAGTCATTTGACCTTGGCGATTTTCACCAGAAACTTCGTAAACTTTTTTAGAACCATAGAGCATTATTTGCTGAGTTTTTTCATCGAAATCTTCCCAAGGAGTTTTGCGGAAGTCATAGCCACGGTCAGCAATGACGGCTTTGATGAGTCTACTCCACCAAGTACCATGGGCCAGAGCGCTGGCAAAGGGAATGACGGCGCCTTCACTTAAAGTTAATTCGGGAGCGATTATTTTTTCAGCATCTATTTTTAGCAATGAACCTAAGCCATTACAAGTCTCACAGGCTCCCTGTGGGGAGTTGAAAGAAAAGAGTCGGGGTTCGAGCTCTTCGATACTGATCCCACAGTGACTGCAAGCTAGGTTTTCACTAAACAAGCGATTTTCTACTTTTTTGGGTTGTTCAGGAAAATTAAGGGAAGCGTCTTTAACAAAACTGATGACAATATAGCCTTCGGAAAGTTTTAAGGCCTCTTCGATGGATTGGGAGAGACGGCTTTTAAATGATTTCAACTCAGTTTTATCTTTGAGTTGTTTTTTAGAAATGATGAGGCGGTCGATTAAAACTTCGATAGTGTGGCGGTTAGTTTTAATTAAATTTAGTTCTTCATTGAGGTCATAAATTTTACCATCAATGCGGGCCCGGACGTAACCTTTTTTTTGGATGTTCTCCATCAGGCCATCAAATTCGCCTTTGCGATTGCGGACCACTGGGGATAAAATCATAAATCTAGTGGGTGCACCACCCAGAGTTCTTTCTTCTAGTTCTGTCATGACGTGACCGACTATTTGATCAACACTTTGAGTAGAAATTTCACGATTACATTCTGGGCAATGCGGGTGACCAATGCGAGCGTAGAGGAGTCTGAGGTAATCATAAATTTCGGTAATGGTGCCGACGGTAGAACGAGGGTT
>CAYXMW010000010.1:9387-15902 GCA_964466145.1 uncultured Pseudomonadales bacterium | reverse complement strand
TATGAAATTTAAAGTTGGCGATAAAGTACTAGTCACATCTGGAAAAGATAAAGGTAAAAAAGAGGAAATAGTCAAAGTATTTCCTGTTGAAAACAAGGTTATTGTTAAAGGCGCAAATATGTATAGTAAGCATATCAAGCCAATCGGTGACAGATCTGGAGATAGAGTACGTAAAGAGAGACCATTACCAGTAGCAAAAATAGCTATTTTAAATGATAAGGGAAAAGTAGATCGAATTGGCTATCAAGTTGCTAAGGATGGCACCAAACAACGTGTTTTTAAAAAAACTGGGCAACCAGTTCCTGATCTGGATAAAAAGAAATCAAAGAAATAATTAATAATGAATAGATTAAAAGAAAAATACTCTAAAAAAATAGCTCCACAACTTCAAAAAGAATTGAAGATGAGTTCTCCTATGGCTGTCCCTAAGGTGAATAAGGTTGTTATTAACATGGGTGTGACTCAACCAAGCGAGCCTCGAGCTAGATGGCAAGCTATGGATAATATCATTGATCAATTTAAAATAATCACTGGGCAAAAGCCAAATGTAACTTTAGCTCGCAAAGCCATTGCAGGATTTGTTCTTCGTGAAGGTGATCCAGTTGGAGCCATGGTGACTCTAAGAGGTCAGCATATGTGGGAGTTTTTAGATAAACTAATTAGTATTACTTTACCTCGAGTTAAAGATTTTCAAGGAGTTTCTAAAAAAGCTTTTGATAGTCATGGAAACTATAACTTAGGTTTGGAAGAGCAAATTGTATTTTCTGAGATAAACTATGATTTAATTAATCAAATTAGAGGTTTACAGGTTACAATAGTGACCAGTGCTGATAATAATAAAGAATCATTTCGTCTTTTAGAGTTATTAGGAATGCCTTTTGAAAAGGAAAATCATGGCTAAAAAATCAAAAATAATAAAATCACTTAAGCTGCAGGAAAAACGACAGAAATATCTGAAAGAATATAAGCAGCAAGGTGAGAGTAAACCAAATCGAGTCTCGACCAGAGGTAAGAATCGTTGTAAAATTACTGGTCGTCCTCGTGGTTACTTAAGATATTTTGGATTAAGCAGAATAACTTTTAGAGAACTAGCAAATAAAGGAGAGTTACCTGGAGTAGTAAGAGCTAACAAATAAAGAATATTTATGTACACTGATTCAATCGCCGATATGTTAATTAGAATTAAAAATGCTCTGGCAGCAGGACATGAAGAAGTAGTGATGCCTCACTCTAAAATGAAGGCTGCTATTGCAGGGATTTTATTAGATGAAAAATACCTAGAAAAAATTGAGGTGTTAGATTCTAAGCCGCAAAAACAAATGAAGCTGTCGTTGAAATATGCCGGTTCACTACCAGTTGTAAGTGGAGTTAAGAGAATTTCCAAGCCAGGTAGAAGACTTTATGTCCCAGCCGGGCAAATTCCAGTAACTTTGGGAGGATACGGAATCACTATTTTAAGTACTAATCAAGGAGTGATCGCTGATAAAGAGGCTCGCCAAAAGAACGTTGGCGGTGAGATTCTTTGTCAGGTTTGGTAAATTTATATGTCAAAAATTGGACGCATGCCTATTACTATTCCAGCCGAAGTTACCGTTGAAATTGGTAGGGATGTGGTGAAGGTAAAAGGTCCTAAGGGAGAGCTAAGTACTAATATTTTGGTTGGAATTAAAGTCGAACAAAAAGACGATAGCTTAGAGGTTTCAACAAGCAATCATGAAAAACAGACTAAAGCCAATCATGGATTAATACGTAGTTTGATAAACAATGACATTATTGGTGTAACTGAAGGTTATAAAAAGACTTTAAAAATGGTTGGAACTGGATACAGAGTTCAACAGCGCGGGACAGGATTAAACCTTCAAGTTGGATTGTCTCATGATGTAGAATTTTCTGCTCCTGAGGGCGTTTCTTTAGTAGTTGAGGGCAATGATACAATCATTATCTCTGGAATTGACAAACAACAAGTAGGACAGACTGCGGCTGAGATTAGAGCAGTCAAGAAACCTGAGCCATATAAAGGTAAGGGCATCCGTTATGAAGGCGAAGTAGTCAGACGCAAGCAAGGAAAAACTTCAATAGCTTAAAGCAATTATGCCAAAAATAAAACACAACTTAACTATTAAACAAAAACGTAAGATTCGAGTTCGAGTTAAGCTTCATGGTACTGCTGTAAGACCTAGATTAAACGTACTTCGTTCTAATAAATATTGTTATCTTCAAGTCATTGATGATGATTCTGGTAAAACTTTAGCTTCAGCCAATGATGTCAAAAAAGATAAAAAAATGACTGGGACTAAAACAGAACGAGCGATAAAGATTGCAGAAGATATTGCTAAGCAGCTAGACAAGAAAAAAATTAAAGAATTAGTTTTTGATCGTGGATATTATCGTTATCATGGTCGAGTTAAAGCAGTAGCAGAGTCACTGCGAAAAGCAGGATTAAAGTTATAAAAGGAAAAAATAATGGCAAACTACACACAGCGCTTAAAAGATGACTTTGAAGAAAAAGTAATTCAAGTATCTAGAGTTTCTAAGAAAACTAAGGGTGGTAACTCATTTGGGTTTTCAGTGGTGATGGTTGTAGGAGATAAAAAAGGTAAAATCGGTGTTGCCAAGGGTAAGGCTTCAGACGTTGTTACAGCTATTCGCAAAGGTGTTAAAAAAGCTAAGAAAAAAATGATTCAAGTTCCTATTGATGGAACAACTGTTCCTTTTAGAATCAGTGTTAAAAAAGGCGCAGCCGAACTAATTTTGAAACCAGCCCCTAAGGGTACTGGTATTATTGCTGGTGGGCCAGTGAGAGCAGTAGTTGAAGCAGCAGGAATAAGAGATATTTCTAGTAAAATTTTAGGAACAAACAATAAAGCATCTAATGCTTATGCTACTTTTGAAGCTTTAAGACAAATTGCTGTTTTAGTTAAGATAAAAGGCATTAAACTTCGTTCATTAGCAGAAGTTCGAGAAGAGGAAAAGAAAAAAGAAGCTGCTCAGCAGGAAAAAGCCAAAAAGAAACCAGTTATAAAAAAGAGTGATGGAAAAACAGTCAAGACTAAAGCTGTGGCTAAGAAACCAGTTGTCAAAAAAGCAACTAAGAGCAAAGCTAAAACTAAAAAACCAGTTGTCAAAAAAGCAACTAAGAGCAAAGCTAAAACTAAAAAACCAGTTGTCAAAAAGGCCACAAAAACTAAAAAAATAGTTAAGGTTAAAAAGAAATAATGTCACTTTTAAATAGTCTCACTAGCATTGTCAGTAGATCAAAAAAGAGAGTTGGTCGTGGTTATGGTTCTGGTAAGGGTGGTCACACTTCTGGCAGAGGTATGAAAGGTCAGAGATCTCGTGTTGGTTCTAAAATTCCACTTTGGTTTGAAGGTGGTCAGTTGCCATTAACCAAACGCTTACCAATGTTGCGTGGTAAAGGAAGATTTAATGTCTTAGTGCCAACCGCAGAAGTAACTCTGGCTGATATTGAAAAGATGGATGCAAAAGTTATTAGTTTAGAAACTTTAAAAATTGAAAAAGTTATTAATGCTCGTTTCAAAAAGGCTAAGTTGGTCAAAACTGGCAAACTAACTCGTAGGGTAACCGTAGAGATTCCAGTTTCGGCCGCAAGTAAAAAAGCGATTGAAAGCGCTGGTGGCTCTACGAAGTAATCTACGTTAATATTATTAGAGATGCAGAAGATTTTTGATTTAATTCAACGTGTATTGTCTACAAAGAAATTAAAGAATAAACTTTTATTTACTTTGGGTGTTTTTTTTATTTTTAGATTGTTAGCTCATGTGCCAGTTCCTGGAGTTGATCTTGATAGGTTGCAAAATATTTTTTCCGCAAATCAATTTTTAAGTTTTTTAAATATTTTTTCTGGTGGGACATTGGCTAATTTCTCAATTGTAGCGGTGGGTATCAATCCTTACATCACTGCTTCTATTATTATGCAGTTGGGAAGCATGATTTTTCCTAAATTGAAAGAGTTGCAGCGTGATGGTGAGGCAGGTCGAGAAAAAGTTAATCAGTATACTCGTATTTTAACTATTCCTTTAGGGGTAGTGCAGAGTATTTCAGTGATTGCTTTGCTAAATTCTCAACAACTCTTGGATTCCAGCAACCCACTATCATTAATAGCTTTAATTACTAGTTTAGTAGCTGGAGCGATGATTATGATGTGGTTGGGTGAGTTAGTTTCAGAATATGGTTTAGGAAATGGCATCTCGATGATTTTACTGGGTGGAATAGTAAGTCAGTTTCCATTGGCGATTGCTCAGTCTTTTGCTACCACTGGCGCACAACAACTTACTTCTACCATCACTTTTAGCTTAATCGGTCTAGCTGTAGTGGGGGTAATTGTGTTCATGAATGAAGCAATTAGGAAAGTAAAAATTCAATACGCGAGGAGAAATCGTGGAAGCAAGACTTATAGTGGGCAGACCACTCATTTGCCAATTAGAGTGAATGTGGCTGGGGTGATGCCAATTATATTTGGTGTTTCCATCATGTTAGTGCCTTCTTTCATCGGTCGTCTTTTAGCTGCTAGTGGTCAGGAAAAATGGGTAGAAATAGGTCAAACAATAACCTCTTGGTCAAATCCCACATCAGCTGTTTATATGGTTGTCTACTTTTTAATAGTTTTTGGCTTTACTTTTTTCTCAGCTTTGTTATTTTTTAATGCTAAAGATATGTCGGATGAGCTTAAAAAAAGTGGTGCTTTTATCCCTGGAGTTAGACCAGGTGGTCCAACTAAGGTTTTTCTAGAGTTTGTAGTAACTAGGATTAGTTTAGCGGGAGCATTTTTTCTAGGATTTATTGCTTTATTGCCATCAATAGCTCAGGTTTTTACTGGCGCAAGTAATTTAGCTATTGGGGGAACTAGTATTTTAATTGTAGTTTCTGTTATCCTCGAAACTTCTAAACAAGTTGAGTCAATGCTAGTTGGTCAAAATTACGAGCAATACACCTAGGTATTTTAAATTTATTATTGAATTATCCATTAAAAGATGTATAGTAATACAGTCATTAATCAATGCTTAAGGGGATATTCATGAAATTGATCCTAATTGGAATTCAGGGGGCTGGTAAGTCCACTCAAGGAAGTTTGCTTTCAAAAAAACTGCAGATTCCTTATCTTTCTTCAGGTCATGTTTTTCGTCAAATGTCTCGTGAAAACAGATGGATAAAAGAAATTTTAGCTTCTGGTCGTTTAGTTCCAGATAAAACTGTTTTAAAGATTATTTCTCAATATTTGGCAAAGCCAGAGTATGAAAATGGATATATCTTGGATGGATTTCCTAGAACAGTAACTCAAGCCAAGCAGTTTAAAAATGGTGTGGAAAAAGTGATATTACTTAATGTGTCTGATAAAGAAGCATTGTGGCGCATTTCTGGTAGATCAGATGAGCGAGATGATGAAACTTTGCAAGCGATTAGAAAACGAATTGGCTTATTTCATAAAGAAACTGAGCCAGTGATTGATTTCTATCGAGAGCAAGGAAAATTATTATCAGTTGATGGTGAAAAAGACATCGAGACAGTTTTCTCTCAAATTTGTAAAGGATTAAAGATTTAGCCCTGTCACCAGGGTAAATGTCTGCTATAATTATGGTTTGTTATTATGGGAAAAGTTCAAGATCATAAAAGAGCAGCAAAAGCACGCAGACAGGGAGATCAAACGTCTATTCGGGATGTAAATCCTGATCGGATGGAGATTGAGGGTGTGGTGGAGCAGTGTCTCCCCAACACTATGTTTAAGGTGCGAGTAACTACTGCGCCAGCAACTGCTTTAGTAGATAAAGTTCTACTCGGAACTTTGGCTGGTAAGATGAGACTTTATAGAATTAGAGTCATGCCAGGAGATGAAGTTAAGGGTTATGTGTCAAAATATGACCTCGGAAAGTGTAAAATAACCTATAGATCAATTAAAAGACCTACGCAGTAAAATTAGTGCTGTTTATAACTCGAGGTTTGATGTATATTTACGACCTATAAATCAAGAAGCTATAGATATTAATTATGAAAGTCAGTTCATCAGTAAAAAAACGTTGCGCTAATTGCAAGATCATTAAACGAAAAGGCGTAATAAGAGTGGTCTGCAAGACAGATCCCAGACATAAACAAAGACAAGGATAGAGTTAAAAAACTTATTAAACTACATTTATGCCAAGAATAACCGGTTTTGATATTCCAGATGAAAAAAAAGTAGGCTTTTCTATTCGTTATATTTATGGAGTTGGTTCTAAGTTATCTGGAGAGATTATCAAAGGTGCTAAGATTGATCCTGAAAAAAGAGCTAAGGATTTAACTGCTGATGAGATTAACCAAATTGCCAAACAGCTTGAAAAACATGCTGTTGGTGGTCAGCTGCGAAGAATAGTTAGAGATAATATTGATCGCTTAAGAAGAATTGGTTCTTATAGAGGGCTTCGTCATCGTCAGGGATTACCTGTCCGAGGTCAGAGAACTAAAACCAATGCTAGAACAGGACGGGGTAAGAGAAAAACAGTTGGTGCCTTAGGAAAAGAAGT
>CAYXMW010000010.1:7513-9287 GCA_964466145.1 uncultured Pseudomonadales bacterium | reverse complement strand
TATGGCAAGATATACAGGACCAAAAAATAAACTAGCTCGTAAAGTCGGTGAAGACTTGGGTTTAAAAACCAATGCTTTAAAAGTAGCGCGTCGATTGATGATTAGGCCAGGACAACATGGTCATCGTGGTCGTCGTAAGGTTTCTGACTATGGTTTGCAGTTACAAGAAAAACAAAAAGTTAAATATATTTATGGTATCTTAGAAAAACAATTGAGTCGTCTTTATAAAGAAGCAAGTAAGAACCCCACTGCTACAGGATCAGCTTTATTGGGTTTGCTTGAGCGCAGATTAGATAATGTTATTTATCGTGCTGGTTGGGCTCCAACTAGGTTTTCTGCTAGGCAACTAGTGTCTCACTGTCATGTGCAAGTGAATGGTAAAAAAATGAACATTCCATCTTATCGAGTAAGTGTTAATGATGTAATTAATTTAAAAAATAAGAGTATGAAGATTCCTTATATAGCTGTGTTATTGAAAGATGAGAGTATCTCAGCTCCAGAATGGATTAAAAGAAAAGGCGCAGTTGCAAAAATTGTTAGCCTTCCAACTAGAGATGATGCTATAGAAAGAATAGATGAACAGTTAGTAGTTGAGTATTATAGTCGATAATAATTATTAGTATTAATTAATATAAAAATAACCCTAGTCAACAGATTCTTCTGCTAAATGTAGAAGGAGGGGAAACAAGGAAAAAAAATTATGAAAGATCTATCTACCTATCCGGTAATGAATCCTACCTTTGAAATTAAAGAGGTGGAAAGCGATGGTAAAGTTGCAAGTGTGATAATTGAGCCATTAGAACAAGGATATGGACACACTATTGGTAACTCGCTGCGCAGAGTTTTACTCTCCTCACTTCCAGGAAGCGCCATTACTATGGTTAAAATTGATGGTGTTAATCACCAGTACTCTACTTTAGAAGGTATGACTGAGGATGTAGTTGAATTAATTTTAAATTTAAAACAAGTTAAAGTTAAATCTAGTATTTCTGAGGATGAGGCCAAAATTAGTTTAGAAACAAAAGGCCCTGGTGATATATTGGCATCAGCAATGAAACCTGAGGCTGGAATTGAAATCACTAATCCAGAACAACATTTATTGACTTTATCTAAAGGTCAGTCAATTAAGCTTGAAGCAACTGTAAAATCAGGTGTTGGTTATCAAACAGCTCGTGATAATAAATCAGAGATTATTGGTGAAATTCCAGTTGATGCTTTATTTTCTCCAGTTATCAAAGTTTCATACCAAGTTGAACAGACTCGAGTTGGTCGTAGAACTGATTTTGATAAAATTGTGATGCAGGTTCAAACTGATGGGACAATTAGTCCTTTGGATGCAGTTAGATCAGCAGCCACTATTTTAGCTCGTCAATTCCAACAAATTTTCGATCCTATTTTACCTGAGCCAGAAGAAAAAGGCCCAGAGTTGACTCCAGAAGAAGCTGAGACACTTCGATTAACAGTTGAAGAGTTAGATTTGCCAACCAGGATTGCCAATGCCTTGCGCAAGGGTGGATTTAAGAATGTGGCAGATTTGCAATCAGCTCCTCGAGCTGTGATCACTAAGGTTAAAAACTTAGGTGAAAAGAGTGTTGAGATAATAGATGAAGCTTTAGAAAAAAAAGGTGTAAAGCTGGGAATAGGATTAAACCAGGAGTAATTAGAATTATTTGAAAGTTATTTAATCATGAGACATCGAATAAAAAAATCATTTTTCAATCGTGGCACTAAGCATCGTCAAGCTATGTTGCGTGGTGGAATTAGAAATTTAATT
>CAYXMW010000010.1:5348-7413 GCA_964466145.1 uncultured Pseudomonadales bacterium | reverse complement strand
GCTAGATCAGTAAAGCCTAAGAAAGTAGCTCCTAAAACCAAGCAAGGTGAGGGGTCAAATCTAAGAAAGAATCTGGGAGTATAGATTTATGAAAACTTATTCACAAAAAACCGCGGATGTGCAACGAGACTGGCATTTAATAGATGTTAAGGGTGAAATATTAGGTCGAGTCGCTACTCAGATTGCTCGAAAGCTGATTGGTAAACATAAGCCTACCTACACACCTCATATTGAGGGTGGAGATTATGTGGTAGTTATTAATGCTGCTGAGGTTGCTTTGACTCGTAATAAAGCAGATCAAAAAGTCTATGCCCGACACTCTGGATTCCCAGGTGGTTTTAAAGAAATTCCTTTTAAGAAAATGATTGCTGAGCATCCTGAAAAAGTTATTCAGTTGGCAGTAGTTAATATGTTACCTAAGAATAGATTGCGTCAAGTAAGAATGAATAGGCTTAAAATTTATGCTGGTGACACTCATCAACATCAGGCTCAAATCGATCATAAAAATAATTCAGATAAGAAATAATCATCATGGCTAAAAAACTCTCCATTCAACCAAAAAAAATCATTAAGATGGCTCGTCAGCAGCAGCAAAGATCTAAAGTTCAGCGCGAAACTGGCCCTAAGTTTGAGATTCCAGCTGGCCGCTATACTGAGGGAGTTGGTCGACGAAAAGTAGCGACTGCTAGAGTCAGAATTTACGAACAAAAAGACAAGGTGAATGGCAAAGACAAAGAAGCCAGCCTAGGGCATGGCCAATTTATTGTTAATGATCAATTAGCCAAAGACTATTTTATTAATATTCCCCAAGCTGTTAAGATCTTTAATCAACCTTTTGAGTTGACTGGAACTCAAGGAAAATTTGCAGTAACTGTAAAAGTAAGCGGATCTGGTGTTAGAGCTCAGTTGGGTGCTGTTACTCATGGTTTATCTAGAGCTTTAGTTAAATTTGATGAGTCTTTTAGAGCTCTTTTAAAAGAGGAATCGATGTTGACTCGTGATTCTAGAATGAAAGAATCTAGAAAACCAGGTCGTGGCGGCAAGGCTCGTCGTAAACGCCAATCTCCAAGACGTTAATAAAAAACCCCGCCGGAGCGGGGCTTAGATTTTTCAAAAAATAAGTAATTATTTTTTTACCAAACCTGCTTTTTCAATGGTTTTCCAACTCGGAAGTTGACTACATTGTGAGCTTTAATAGTTTGACGACTATCTTCTTTACCAAAAGGAACTACTTCTTTATCAGAAACTTTACTGACATAAAAAGTGCCAAATCCTGAGATGACTACTTTCTCACCCTTTTTAAGAGCGCGATTCATTTCTTCGAATAAAGCTTCGACGCTGTCTCGAGCTGCTTTTTTAGTTAAGTGAGCTTTTTTAGCCACAATATCGATTAACTGTGATTTGGTCATATTATTTTTTTCCAGACAGATATGTTAATTGGTACTTTACCGCTTATCATCGGTGTTTTGCGGTTTATGTGAGTGTATCTGTTTTTGCGGATGTGTCAAGTAGTATGAGATGATTATTCCCACAGAATCAAACCCAATATCTATTACTGATGCTTCTCGTCCTGATATGAAAGACTGATGAAATTCATCGGTTAGGGCATATATGAAAGTCAGGAAAATAGGTAGTAATAGTAGTCTAATTTGGTTGTGAGTTGAACTAGTAGTGATTTTGATAGCTCTCCAGATTAAAAAGTGTAGTATTGCATACACAAAGACATGCGCTCCTTGTTTAAAAATATAATCTAGAAGTGGGTATGTAGCGCTGGGAAGAGTGCTTTGATTTGAAAGGAAAAAAATTAATCCTGCCCAAATCATGGGCGGAGCATAGGCATTAAGAAGTTGAGCGATGGTGGGAGATTTTTTCATGAATTTTCCAACTACTACTAAACAGTAGCCACGATCCTCCCAGTATAACACTCAACAGAGCTTTCTTTGGTAGTTTTTTAGTGGTGATATTTATGAATTTATTTTGTTTACTAGAAGCAGTTGAGTCATAATTAAGAACAAGTTGTTGGGCGGTTTTTAATGTAGATGGCGGGCTTGGAGGGGTGGAAAAA
>CAYXMW010000010.1:0-5248 GCA_964466145.1 uncultured Pseudomonadales bacterium | reverse complement strand
ACTGTGAGTTTTTCAAAACTACTCCATCAGCAGAATTATTTAGTTTTGATGATGACAACTCTATTGCTAAAAAACTTTGTGAGGGTAGGGTTTGATTTTCGATATGAGTGATGACTGATGGAGAGCTGAGTTGGTCTTCTAGAAGCCAGCCATTTAGGTCAATTTCTTGATTGGAGGTGTTGTAAAGCTCAATCCATTCATTACCTTGTTCTGGGGCGGGAAAAACCTCGTTAATGATGATTTGAGCTTGGATAGAAGTGGGGTTTAAAAAAAATAAAATTGCGGTGAGAAAAGTAATCGTCTTCACAATTAATAGTAAATCATCCAATTATTACCAGAAGTGTAACAAAGTGAAAATAACTTTTATTTACCACGAAGTTGATGCTTGATTTTACGTTTTAAAGCACTTTTTTTGTAAGAAGTTATTTGCTTTTTTTTAATTTTAGTGAAAAGTATAATAATAGTAATGCTTAAGAATAGAAGGGAAGAAAGAGATACTAGTTCAGGTAAATAGAAAATAACAAGTTTTCCTTCTTTACTATTTATCTCCCAAAGATTTGCCCAGTTGTTTAAACGATAGTGAGGAAGAAGTTTTAACTTATTGGTTTTAAAACTAAGCCATAGATCGTCGTAGGATTGATCGAGCCCAAGATAACATTTTTTTTCATTGCATTGAAAATTAACAAGATGAATAAAGTTTAAATATGATTGGTGGGATATTACTTTCAAGTCATTGTTTAGAAAGTTTGGAGACTCATCCTTTTGTAGTTTTAGTTGAGATATTTGACTTAATGGGAATGGTCCGATTTGAATTTTGTTTATTTCATTAATACTTGTTCTACCAAAAGAACGAGTTTCCCAATTCAAATAGAATCTAGATTTTGGATCAGTTGAAGTTTTATGAAGTGTGAGAAAAGAATTGTATTTACTAGCTTGCATTAAGTAATCTTCAAACAAAACTTCTTTATCTGAGTAATTGATAAAGAATTTAGTTCCCCTGCCTTGTTTGTTTTGACCAGAAATATTTAATATATATGAATAAGCTGGAGAGATATGTTTGAAATCATAGCTATTACAATTAACTCCATAATTATCTGCTTTGTAGACTATTTTTTCATCAAGGTCTTCAGTGGTTATGCTACCACTATAAGTATTGGAGCAGTTTACAGAAGGATTAGATTTGAGATTTATTAAAGTAGTTGGAAACTCAGAGATAACTTTAATTTTGCTAGAAGAATCTATTGGGAAATTAATTTCTTTTTTGAACTCATCCCAGGAGAAATTAAAATACAGTGTTGGATTAACTATAATTTGGGGAGATGTAATTTCTCCATCAGATGTCAAATTAAATTGATCTGATTTTGGTGTGTAAGCAACAGAAATTACCTTGTTAGTTTCTAAAGAAATAACTGGATAAATAGTTTTTCCTTGTTCAATAATTACACCAGAACGATTAAAAAATAAAATAATACTAGGATGATTTTTGTTGACTTTAAATTCAAAATTAGCTAATTTAGGTAATTGAATTATTTGACTATCAAGTTCAATTTTAATTATTGGAAATTCTATTGTTACTGTTTCACCCCGATAGTTAATAACAGCTGGAGTTAAGTATCTATTTTCTGATAATCCTGGGACACTAATTGTGTAATTATTTTTTGGAATATCCCTAGTAATTTCTATTTTATTTTCAGTGAAAATAACATCATTTAATTTTTTAGTAGATAAATCAGAGAAGGGATAAAGAGTATTAGTAGTTTGATTATCTGTTAGCACATAATTGCCTTGATTTTTATAAATATAGTCAGTTCTAATGCGGTCAGTTTCTCCTGAAACAAAACTTAAGCTGTTGGGAATAATTAGTTCTAGATCTTGATCAAAAGAATTTTGTTGGTAAATGCTTAGAAAGTTTTGTTCCCAAATTTTAACTAGCCCAGCTTGAGTTATTAGTTTATGATCTTGATCATAATTGTGTTTTCTAGCTGGGTCGATCTTAGTTTCATCAATAATGATAAGATCAATATTATATTTTTTTAGAATATTATTAAAAAGATCGGTATTTTTAGTATCGAGAGCATATTTTAATTCATGATAGAAAAAATCAGACGTTTCTATCCACCTATCGGAGTCACGATTTACCACAGCCTGAGGAATTCCAAAAGGAACAAATCCCATTCCTTGGTAGCCATTACCAGTTTTAATAAAAGACCAATCGTGTAGTACCCACCCAGCATGCGTGAGTTGTGGAAGCTGAAGAATTCTTAAGTTTTTATTTTTTGTTTTTAAATAATCAAACATCTGTTGGTATTCTTGAGGATATTCAATTCTAAGTTTTTCACTGATAAAGTGACCTTGGAAAGATGGCCATGCTGAATAAATAATTGCTATTAAAATTGTTGGGATTATTAGTTTAATTATTTTTTTATTTTTTCTTTTAAGAAGAGAAGTAATAAACGCTAGTGTTTGAGTGAATAATATGATTGAAACAAATGAATAAAGAATAGAGAGTTTAGTGAATGGATTGCGAAAAGCTTCAAGAAATGAGCTAGATTTATAAAGATTATCAAAAATATTGCTAGTTGGAAAAAGGTCAATCCAGATGAAAGTAAGGCAGAAAAGATAATAGAGGATTATTGCAAATTTTTTGTAACCAATTTTTTTATCGTAAAGAGTGATAAACAATCCTGAAAAAGTGATAACCCCTAAAGTTGTGAGAATAAAAGAAACCGTAGGTTTAGATAGATGGTCTTGCCATTCATTAAAAATTAATCCAAACTCTTGATTTTCAAAAGAATAATCTCGCCAATTAAATAAATAGTGAGTGCCGGTTAAAAGCTGATTGAAGGATCCAGCTTCTCTGACACTCCAAATTGATTCTGGTCCAAAGAGTTGATTGTCACGACTTTGTTGAACGTATTGAGAATTATTAAATCCGTAATAAAGATTTGGAAGAATCCAGTAGGCATTAGTGATA
Organism: uncultured Pseudomonadales bacterium; assembly: GCA_964466145.1. Classification (GTDB taxonomy): domain Bacteria; phylum Patescibacteriota; class Microgenomatia; order UBA1400; family PJMF01; genus JABBGTR01. The sequence continues at coordinate 2,274 of CAYXMW010000010.1, read as the reverse complement.
AAACTAAGAAATCCAATTAAGAGAGTTAATTTGATTGCTTTTGAGAATTTATTTTTTTCAAATTTGATAAAGAATCCATAAATCATAGATAGTAAAACTCCTAGGTAAAAAACAGTAGAGGTGTGACCACTTGGAGCAATCAAAAGTTGAACTAATATAAATATGAGAATATGTTTGGTATTGGTTTTTTTTGCTAATTTGTGAACTGATATTAGTAAAAATGGTAAAAAGGCAAACTGCACCATGAACATTTCAAAACTAATATAAAACTGTTGCAATGTAAGAATATGAAGGAGATAAAATACTCCACCTATGCTAGCTAGCCATTTTTTAATGTTTTTTGACTTATTTTGTAACCAGAAATTTTTTAGATATAAGTAAGTTCCAATTCCACCAATTAAGTACATGCTAAATATAAATACATAACGAATTAATTTTTGAGGTAGTATTATTTGCAATAAGAATAGAATAGGTAAGCGAGGTATTTCGGAGAGATGTCCCTGAGCCGCTGGAGCACCCAAGCTTTGATGTTCTAGCCAAGCACCAAAAAATACTTGTTTAGCATATCGCTTAAGATCAAATTCAGCGTGTATGTTGTCCCATCCAGAGTAATAAGTATTGGGTTTTATGTTTTGAAAAGATATCGCAAGAGCGATTAATATAATTATGAGAAGGGGGAGATTTAATTTAAGTTTTTCTAGTAATTTTACTAAATAGTTTTCCATGAATTATATTCATTTTAGCGTAAATTACCTTTTGAAGGGTGGTCAGCCTTGCGGCGACCACCCTTCTATATAGATTTTACAAAAAACTTAGGGCTGGATAGCATTGGTATAAATCAATTGCCAACCCTTGATGATGGTGTGATAGTAGATGGTAATCGTTTTGTGATTAGCATCGACCAGGATGACATAGGAGTCATCACACCCACTGTTTCCACAGTTATCAGCATTGGCGCGAAGTTGACCATGGCCGTTAGCCAGGTCTTCTTCGAGATGCGCAAAGCTAAAGAAGCCACTCCAGTTAGGATCAACTGGGTAACGCATCACTTTCACACGCCCTGGATGTTCAGTAAAGAAATCCATAACGGTGTTGCGATCCGTACTAGCGCCTTTTTCTGCATAGAGACAGCGAACTAGAAATGTGTAGTTGGTTTCGGCGGCTGCCTCAACCTCAACAATGAGTCCTAGTTGTTCCATCACAATTGCAGCTTGAGGATAGGTGACCTTCATGTATCCGCCTTCAGGGCAAATATACGTTCCAGTCTTGTTCTCCATCAAGTTATCGACGTTAGCACCGCCAGTCCATACAGCTGAAAGGTTAGATTGATTTTCCTCAGTGGGGAAATCGTAGCTAATCACGCCAGGATCAGCCAATAACCATCCAGCTTTTTCAGCACCACTTCCTAGTACATTGTCTTGGACAATGCCTCCTCCCCAGCGAACTGGGTAAGATTCTTGCGGAAAGCCGCTGATTATAATCAGGCCATCTGCGAAGGATGTGGTTTTGCCAAAGTGTGTTACTACGGCGGATTGCTCAGCTGCGGGTGCAGCTTTGGTAGCTGCGGGTGCAGCTTTAGTAGTAGGTGTTGAAGCTGAGTTGCTATCTTCTGGTGGGAATATAGATTCAGCCTTGCATCCTACAGCAAATACTGTGAGAAGTAAGACGATTACTACGAGGTAGAACTTATTCTTCTTCATTTGTATAGCTCCTTTTTTTTCTTGCGATCAAGAAAATAATCAAGATAGTAGGAATAAACAACCAGGCAATAATTTGAAGAAGCAGCGGGATTTCTCCCAATCTGTAATCCTTCAAAGCTTTGCTTAAGGCGATAAAAATTTCTGTCGCGATAAGGAAAGCACTTGCTGCACTTGGAACAATAACTAACCAGAAGAGGAGTTTCCTCCAAGCCTTTGGTGAGTTTTTACGCTCTACGAGCGTCCTTGCTTTATCATCATTCATAAATTGTGTTATATAAATGCGACTTATATGCCAGCCAATGGCTAGAAGCAGATAGACTGCTCCTACAATTTGCCAATTTGCTAGTTTTTGGGTTTCCGTAATCCAGTTCATTTGAGCCTCCTATAAGGTCTATTTTTTCTGGATAATATTACCTTAGTGCCTGACCTGAGCGTTTGCTTAGTTATCATTTACCAGGTTTATAAAGAGGAGGAGCCTGCCTTTCCTCCCCTTTATAAACCTGGTAAATACGGCACAAATTAACCACACTAAATTGTGTTTTTTGTAAAATCTGTTAAAGAGCTTCTTCATCGC
>CAYXMW010000009.1:12231-16451 GCA_964466145.1 uncultured Pseudomonadales bacterium | reverse complement strand
TAATTCTTTTGGGGACATTTAGTTTGTTTGGTTATTTTTATGGTACCGAAGTAGATATGTTATTTGTGACAGCTTTATTAACCACCCTCTCATTTTCAGTTCATGACACAATTGTAGTTTATGACCGAATTAGAGAATTAAAGCGAAAATACCCTCGTTATAAGTTAGTAAATTTAGTTAACACTGCGGTGACTGAAACATTGAGTCGTTCTATTAACAACTCAGTGACAATTATTATCATGTTGTCTGCTTTAGCTATGCTTGGGGGAGACACTATTCGTTGGTTTACGATTGCTTTATTAATAGGTGCAGTAACTGGAACTTATTCTTCAACCTTTACCGCTGCTCCATTGTTACTGTTGTGGGATGATTTGGCTGAAAAATTTTCTAGATAGCTCTATTAATTTTTCTTTAGTGTTTAGTTCTGGTTTGTCTAAAACTTTTTCGAGTAGTTCTTCTAATATTTCACCCAACCATGATCCTGGTTTTTTATCAAATTCAGTCATTAAATCATGACCGTTGATGGCTAAGTCAGTGACTTGCATGGGTTGATTGAGTTGCTCAATCATTCTTTGTTTCATTTCTTCCAAGCGCCAGCTAGTTTTTCTAGCGCCACTTCCAAGTCGATCAGCTTCTCGTAAATCTAGAATGTCATCAATGTTTTCTAGGCTCACCCGGCGCATAAAGCGACGAATTGAAGCATCACTATTTTTAGATTGGTAATAAAACATATGTTGTCTAACTAGAATAAAAAGACGTTGACGTTGGTTTTTGGAAAATTTTAATCGTTTAGCAATTTTATCTGCTATTCTTGAGCCAACAATCTCATGATTATAAAAAGTGATTTTATTATTTCTAATTTCAAAAGTTTGAGGCTTAGCGATGTCATGAAGTAAAGTAGCTAGCCTGACAATTGGGTCGGGATTTGGGCACTCTTTAAGTGCGTCTAGACTATGAGTCCAAACATCAGTGTTGTGATGACCACCTTGCTCTACACCTTTGCACTCAACTAATTCTGGTAAGATAAATTTTAGGAGTCCTGCTTCATCAAGTAAAGAAATGCCTTCAGCGGGATACTCACTTGCTAGAATTTTTAGAAATTCGTCACTAATTCTTTCCCAACTAATTTTAGTAATTAATTCAGCGTGAGCAATAATGGCTTCAAAAGTTTGGTCATTTATTTGAAAGTTAAGCTGAACCGCCAATCTAATTGCTCGCAACATTCTGAGTGCATCTTCTTGAAAACGATCAGTTGGTTCGTTGACAGTTCTAACTAAACTTTGATCAAGATCTTCAATGCCATTAAAAGGATCAATTAATTCAAAATCATCATCTTTTAAATGTTTTAAGGCCATGGCATTAATGGTAAAGTCTCTTCTTTTTAAGTCTTCTTGGATAGTCTTGCCCCAAGTAAGTTTTTTAGGGTCAGGACGACGGAAATCAGTGTAAACCTCATCTGATCGGTAAGTAGTTATTTCAAAATCAGGCAACCAGTCTATCTGTGACTCTGATTGTTGAATCTCTTCAGGAGTGCCTAAAGACTCATGAATTTTAGTAGCATTGGCTAAATCAATAATTTTATCTTTAGGTGGTTGGTGAGGTTTTGGTAATATAGCCTCAGATGAATTGAGACCCATTTGCTTTAGTAGTTCTTCGTGAGTAATGGCGACTGTGCCAAATTCATTTTCGTAAAAACTATCTGCTAAAAGTTGTTGTATTTCTTCTGGAGTAGCGTTGGTAGCGAAGTCATAATCTTTAATAGCTTGGCTAGGGTCAAGTTTTTGTTTGGAAGCAATAATGATATCGCGAACAGCTCCACCTACTAAATATGCATCAAATCCCTTATCTTGTAGAATTTTGATTATAAATAGAGCTTCTTTTCTAATTGATAGTTTCATGGTGCTGTTTTATAGTTAGTTCTTCATTATACTAGGAATCAAATGAACTGGAATATTGTTGACTCTACTATACCCCGGGACACCACACAATTAAAAGAGATTTTATTAAAAAATCTTCAACTAAAAAATTCTAAAGACTTTTTCTCTCCTAAACATCCACTGGATATTTCTTTAACAGAAGTAGACATAGATGGAGCTCAAGCAGAAATAGCAGTCAAGAGAATTATTCAAGCAAAAGAAAACCAGGAAGAGATAATAATTTTTGGTGACTATGATGCCGATGGGGTGTGTTCGACTGCTATTTTATGGCAAGTTTTATATGATCTAGATTGTAAAGTTATTCCCTTTTTCCCTCATCGTGAAAAACATGGTTATGGATTATCAAACAAAGCCTTAGATGATTTATTGAAGAAAAATAAGCCAGCTTTAATAATTACGGTTGATAATGGGATTGTGGCTCATCAGCCGGCTCAAAGAGTTGTTGACGAGGGAATTGATTTAATTATTACCGATCATCATCAACCAGAAGATAAATTGCCAGTAGCGATAGCCGTAGTGCACTCCACTAAATTATGTGGGGCCACTGTGGCTTGGGTGTTAGCTAGAGAAGTAATGAAAGCAGCTGGTGAAAAGATGAGTAAGGCATGGCTGCTAGACTTAGCAGCCATCGCTACCATTGCCGATCAAGTCCCATTGCGGGGTGCAAATAGAAGTTTTGCTAAGTATGGTTTGGAGGCTTTGAAAAAGTCTGAAAGATTGGGCTTAAAAGCGTTATTAGCACAATCAAAACAAAATCAAAAAACAATTAATTCTCAAAGTGTGGGTTTTGGAATTGCTCCTCGAATAAATGCGATGGGTAGATTGGGTCATAGTTTAGATGCTTTGCGTTTACTATTAACTAAGAATAAAGCTCGAGCAGAACAACTAGCTAAGGTCTTGGGTGAAACCAATGCACAGCGTCAGGAAATGACTTATGAGATGTATGGGCATGCATTATCTCAATCTGATGATTGGAAGCAGGAGCATATTATTATTGTTCACTCAGATGATTATCACGAGGGAGTGGTGGGGTTAATTGCAGGCAGACTAATGGAGCGTTTTTATAAACCTGCAATTGCTATTAGTGTCGGCGATGGGATTGCTAAGGCTTCTGCCAGAAGTGTGGCTGGGGTAAATATTGTGGAGTTGATTCGTGAAGTCAGAGACGATTTATTAGAAGTGGGTGGGCATCCAATGGCAGCTGGTTTTGGAGTGAAGGCGGATAAATTAGATATAGTGATTGAACGATTAAAAAAATTAGCCAAAGAAAAAATTAATAAAGAATTGCTTGAACCTAGTATTGATGTAGCCGCAGTTGTTCCTTTTAAATTAATTAATGAAAAAACAATTGAGGCTATTTGGGAGTTTGCTCCTTTTGGGCAGGGTAATGGGGAGCCGATTCTAGGCTTTAAAGAAGTTGAAGTGCTGCAGATTTTCACCATGGGCGCCGATGATCAACATTTGAAGATTATTGGCAAGGGTGATGATGGGATAACACCGATTAACTTCCTTTTTTGGCGTAGAGGGAGCTTGGCAGAGAAAATTGCTCCTGGGGATAAGATTAATGTAGCGGGTATTTTAGAAATTAATGAGTGGCGAGGGAAGAAAAGTGTGCAAATACGAGTTAAAGATATCGAGATTTAATAAAATATGTATGATACGATAGTATAAATTATAGAGACTTTACTAGATTTAATATCTGGTGTTTTTTTATAGCTAGTTTTGGGTAAAAACACTGCGTTTTTATTTAGAACAAAAAAAGATACAGCACCTTAACATACCATTCAAAAAACTATTTCTCGGGTGATTGTGAGGAGATATTGACCGATGTCTTTTTATACTCATCTGAAAAAAATTCGGACAAAATTTCCTCGATCGGTTTCTTGGTCGTAGGATTTATAGTAAGCATCTGGGAGGTGTTTATAAGAAATTGTGTTTTGTATAGTCAACATTGGAACCTTCATTTTAGTTAGGAGATAAAAAAATGGAACAGCACTGCATTGATGGTAGCTCTTGTAGAGGAAACGCCACTAAAAATTTAAATGCTGAAGGTGTTTGTCCTGCTTGTGAAGCAAAAAAAGCTGCTGAAATTCAAGTTGCTTGGGAAAAAAAAGAAGCTGAAATTCAAGTTGCTTGGGAAAAAGAAGCGGCTGAAAGTGAATAAGGATTTATGTTGGTAACAATTCCATAGTTTGATGAATGGTAGTGAGCATCGCTCACCTACCATTCTTTTGTAGTTAATTTATTTTTAGCTATAGAAGAATGTAGGTGAGTGATGGCGGT
>CAYXMW010000009.1:3583-12131 GCA_964466145.1 uncultured Pseudomonadales bacterium | reverse complement strand
ATATGCTATCATCATCCTTATGAAAAGAACTCTTATTTCTCAAACCCCAGCATTAATTGGCGAATCAGTCACCCTCAAGGGATGGGTTGATACTAAGCGTGATCATAGTAAAGTAGTTTTTATTGATCTCCGCGATCGTTCTGATAAAGTCCAATGCGTTGGTTTTGGCGAAATGAGTAAAATTAGAGAGCTAACCGTTGAGTCAGTGGTGGAAATTGAAGGAAAAGTCAAAGAGCGTGGTGACAAAAACATTAATCCAGATCTTCCCACTGGTACTATTGAGATAGAAATCATTGACTATAAAATTCTAAATTTAGCTAAAGATCTTCCTATTACTCTGGATACTGATGGCAAAGACATTGGTGAAGGACCCAGACTTAAACATCGCTATCTAGATTTACGTCGAGCTCGGATGCAGAAAAACATTCGTTTGCGCTCTGACTTTATTCAAGCTTTCCGCAAAACTCTTTTTGAGCAAGAGTTTGTCGATATCGAAACCCCAATGCTAACTCAATCTACCAAAGAAGGAGCACGTGATTTTATTGTTCCATCTCGTTTTCAACCAGGTAAATTTTATGCTCTTCCTCAAAGTCCTCAGCAATATAAACAATTATTAATGACCGCTGGTTTTGAGCGTTATTTTCAATTTGCTCGCTGTATTCGTGATGAAGATTTGCGCGCAGACAGAGGTTTTGAGTTTACTCAACTAGATCTTGAAATGAGCTTTGTAGACCGAGAAGATGTGATGAATACTGTTGAAGATGCCACTAAATCTGCAATTAAAGCTGTGGGCGGCAAGCTTAAGGATGAAAAATTTCCAGTTTTTACTTATGACCAAGCCATAGAACAATTTGGAGCAGATAAATTTGATTTGCGTACTGATGAAGAAAAAAAAGCAGGTCTTTTGTCTTTTGCCTGGGTAATTGATTTCCCTTTCTTTAAAAAAGTTAATAAGGAAGATGCTGCGGAGGTTGAAGATGGTAAGAGCGGTTGGACATTTACTCATAATCCTTTTAGTGCTCCTCAGAAAAAATTTCTCAAAGATCATTTAGAAGGAAAAAATTTAGATAAAATTTTAACTACTCAATATGACTTAGTTTGTAATGGTTATGAAGCTGGTGGTGGTAGCATTAGAGCTCATCAGCCCAAAGTGCTTCAAGCAACGTTTAAAAACATGGGTTATTCTGATGATGAGATAGAAGAGAGCGTTGGCCATATGTTAAGAGCTTTTGAAGTTGGTACGCCTCCCCACGGTGGGATTGCACTTGGTATCGATAGATTAATCATGATTTTAGCTGGTGAAAAATCTCTTAAAGAAGTAACTGCTTTCCCCATGACTTCCACTGGTAGGACTGCGGTAATGAGTGCTCCTAATAAAGTTGACCCCAAGCTTTTAGATGAGCTAGGCTTAGAAATTAAAAAGATAAAAAACCAGAAGTAGTTTCCCTGACTTAATTGATCTAAAATATAACTGTGTTTAAACTTCGTCTTGATCAATACTTAATTTTGATTTTATTATCTTTGGTAATTTTATTACCAACTAAGCAAGTTTTGCCTCCGGAAAAAGTTTTGCCAGAGGTGGAATTAGTTCAGATCAACCCTATTCCTATTTTAGATATAGACCAACATCCAGAGTCATTCATTGCTAGCTTATCCGCAGAATCAATAGTAGTTATAGATCTTGACTCAGCCTCAATTTTGTTAGAAAAAAACTCACATCAAAAAGTTGCCCCTGCTTCAACCACCAAGCTCCTAACTGCTTTAGTAGCTAGAGATGTCTATAAATTAGATGAAATTATTTCAATTAAAAATGCTCCATCTAACATTGGTCATACTATTGGCTTCAGAGTCGGTGAAGAGTTTCTAGTTGAAGATATTTTAAAGGCTCTACTCATCAACTCAGGTAACGATGCTGCAGAAATTTTAGCTCAGAATCATCCCGAAGGGAAAGCGGGATTTATGTCAGAGATGAATGATGTTGCTGAGAAACTTCATCTCAGCGATAGTTTTTTTATTAATCCATCAGGACTAGATGCAGCAGCTCATTTTAGCTCTGCTTTTGATTTATCTTTACTTGCTCGAGAAGTGATGAAAGACGATTTTTTAAGACAGGTGGTGGGTACCAGGCATTCTTCAATTACTAATCGGGTGGGTACAAACCAATATTGGTTTTATAACACCAATCTTCTTCTAGGGACTGAGCCTGGTGTAGTTGGTTTAAAAACAGGCACTACTGATTTAGCTGGAGAAGCTTTAATTACTCAAGTAGAGCGAGACGGCAAGAGAGTACTGATTGTAGTTTTAGGTAGTAAAGATCGATATAGCGATACCAAGAAAACTATAAATTGGATCTTTTCTCATTATCAATGGTTAGTTATTTGAGTATCATAATAATATGGCTGAAGAAAACGAAGTTGTAAAATCTGGATTGACCCTAACTGAAGCAACTCACTTTGGTCGTTCCGCAATTAAGTATGGCGGTATATTTTTGGTAGTCCTTGTCGTTGGTAGAATATTTTTAAAATCGGCAATTTCTTTTTGGAAAGCAATGAATCCACCTCCTCCTCCACCACCCACAGTTGGTTTTGGACGATTGCCAATCATTTCATTTCCTAATCAAGTTGTAGAAGATCAACCTCAGTCATATCGCCTGGAAACCGCCACTGGTACGACTCCAAATTTTGGTGATAGAGCCAAAGTATTTTTAATGCTCAGATCTACTCCAAATCTTTTAGCTGATCAAAGAGCTAGAGAAGTAGCAGCTACTTATAATTTTATTTTTGAACCAGAGGTAGTTGGTGCAAATATTTATAGTTGGCAAAAATCTCAGCCACTAGAAACAAAGTTGAAAATGAATATTTTTAATAGTAATTTTGAAATTAATAGTAATTATTTATCAAAACCAGAATTACTCTCAAATAATGATTTACCGGATGATTTTGAGGCGGTTAGAATTGTTAAAGATTTCTTAAAAAGTAGTGATTTATTACCTCAGGATATTGCGACTGCAGCCGGTGAAATTGTTTATTTGAAATCACTTGGTGGTGAAGTACTACCAGCAGTAAGTTACTCTGATGCTGATTTCTTACAGATTGATTTGAATAGAAATCCGATTGATGATCTACATCGTATGTATGGCTCCGAAGGTTATAAGGGCTCCGCGCATGCCATCATTAGCGGTGGTTTTAAAGGAGCTGACTCAATTGTGGAGTTTGAGTTTTCATATCAAGAAGTTGATTATCAACAAATGGAAACCTATCCAATTAAATCTTCTCAAGAGGCACTAAGACTTCTTCAGACAGGTAAAGGCTATGTGGCGGAGTTTAAAAGTCAGGAAGAGGTGGTGATTCGTCAAGTTTCTTTGGGATATTATCAATCCGATGATGAGCAAGATTATTTGCAGCCAGTTTATGTTTTTGAGGGAGACGGTGAATTTTTAGGATATGTGCCTGCTATATCTGTAGAATATATCCAAACTCAAGAGTAGTATAATACTTAAATATGACAGATCTTAAATCTATTCGCACTAGAATGGCACCTAGCCCTACTGGAGAAATGCATGTTGGTAGTATGGCGACTTTATTAAAAAACTATGCTTTTGCCAAAAAAAATCATGGTCAATTTATTTTAAGAATTGAAGATACTGATCAAAATAGGTTAATTGAAGGCAGTGAGTCAGAATTAAAGCAAATAATTCTAGATTATGGACTAGATTGGGATGAAGGCCCTGGCAAAGATGGCGGATACGGTCCCTATGTGCAGTCAAAACGACTGGAAATATATCGTCAGAAAGCTCAGGAATTAATTGACAAGGATTTAGCTTACTACTGTTTTTGCTCTAGAGAAAGACTGGAGAAAGTTAGGGATGCTCAACGCGCTGAAAAAAAGCCGCCACGATATGATCGTCACTGTTTAAACTTATCTAAAGAAGAATCTTTGAAAAGAATTGAAGCGGGTGAAAAATATGTGATTCGTTTTAAAGTCCCCAGCAATCAAGAAGTTAAGTTTAATGATCTCCTTAGAGGAGAAATTATTGTTAACTCAGATGAAATTGATGATCAGGTATTAATGAAGTCAGATGGCTATCCAACTTATCACTTGTCAGTAGTAATTGATGATCACTTAATGGAAATATCACATGTCATGCGAGGTGAAGAATGGATTAGTTCTACGCCAAAGAGAGTTTTGCTTTACCAAGCTTTTGGTTGGAAAACTCCAGTTTATGTTCATATTCCCATATTTTTAAATCCTAGTGGCAAAGGGAAAATGAGTAAGCGTAAGGGTACAGTTTCCGCCAGATCTTTTTTAGAAAAGGGATACTTGCCAGAAGCAATGCTTAATTTCTTTATGATTTTAGGTTGGACTCCTCAAGATCAGCGAGAGATTTTAACTCTAGATGAGTATATTCAAGAGTTTGATCCCAAAGACATTAGCTCTAAGTCAGTAGTATTTGATCTAGCTAAATTGAAGTGGATGAACGGGATTTATATTAGAAATCTAGAGTTTGATCAATTAAAGTCTAGACTAGAGCCATTTATGCCAGCTGATTTCCCTTCAGAAAAATTAGATTTAATTCTACCTCTTATTCAGGAAAGACTAGAGACATTGGTTGATTTTGAAGAATTAACTAATTTTTTCTATCGAGATATTGAGCTTGATCAAGCGAAGTTATTAAAAAAAGCTGATCAAGAAATAGTGTTAGAAGAGTTAAATAAAACTCAAGCAGCGTTAGACTCCTTATCGGATTGGTCGATAAAATCTGTTGAGGAAGCTATTCGTAGCCTTCAAGAAAATAATGGTTGGAAAAGAGGACAGTATTTCATGATGTTGAGATTAGTGGTGACTGGTCGTAAGGTTAGTCCACCTTTATTTGAGACCATTCATGCTTTGGGACAGAAAAATACTGGAGAGAGACTAGCAAAAGCCCATCAACTCGTTGCATAATGTTAAATATGCCTAGTGATAAAAATAAGCAAGCGTCTAATAGTACATTAAAGATTGTTCGTCAGGTTTGTGAGGATGCTAAGCAGCGTTTTAATGAAAAACATCAAGATTTAATTGCTTGGATGAAGTCGAATAATATTTCTTTTAGTGATGTGAGGACTATTTCTCAACAACTCTTAGCAGCGACTTCTTTTGCTGGGGCGGTGGCTTTAAATAGTCCAGATGAAATGTTGGCTGTGCCTCAGATCCAAGCTCAAGAAAAAATTGAAGATGAGCTAATGGTAGCTGTCAATTTGGAAGAACATCAAGAAATCATGAATAAATTAGAGAGTATTGTTCAGATGCCGCCTGGTCACATGGAGAAAGAAACTGAGTTATATCTAGAACAACAGTTAAGTGAGATTTTAGGTTTTGAAGTCACGGCTGAGCTAGAAGGACAAAGATTAAATCATTCAATTGGCATTATGGGTGGTGAGCAGCACTTATTTCGTTTCCCCGGAGATGACTTGAATCAACACGATGCTTATCAAGAGGCTGGTATCGCTCCCAATCGAGGTGCCTTTGGTTGGTTTACTGAAGGTGGGGAGCTAACTGAGAAAGCGATTGCTCGCGAGAAATATTATTTTGCTGTCCAGACTTTATATCTGGAAAATTGGAATAGTGAGCACCAGACTCTAAAACCTTGGTATAAGTTTCGTAAGATGGTAGTGATTAATCCAGCCGAAAAAGTAGCTGTAGTGGCAGTGGTGGGTGATGCTGGCCCAGCTGCTTGGGTTCAAAAGCAGTTTGGTGGATCACCGGAAGTAATACGTGAGGGCAAGATTTGGAGTCCAAAAAGTAGGGGTAGGGTACTGTTACTCTTTGTTGATGATCCTGATGATAAGATACCTTTAGGACCAATCAGCTTAGAAGCAACCAGCCAGATGTTGGCTGAGGCAGAAAGTAATTAAATATGACTGAAGAATTATCATTTTCTATCGCCGAACAAGATCCATCTGCGATTATTGAAAGTAAGTTTGCGGATCCAATTTGGGGCGAATTAACCCTTCTTCTGATTAAAGATATAAAAAAACCTACTCCAGAAGAAGTTGAGGCTGTTTCATTTATAAATATGCAAGTAAATTATGTTTTGGAGATGATAGTTCTTAAAGAATTAAAAGGGTTATTTGAGATTGCTAAAAAACCTCTAAAACCCTTTCTTCAAGATTTAAATAGCAAATCAGGAGAAGAGCAAATAGTAATGATGGATAGGGTTTTTAAAGGTAAATCTTTTTTCTGGACAACGGTTAAAGGTGAATTAATTGATCAATGTCTAAAGCCTATCTTAAAAAGAGTTCGGGAAGAAGCTCAAACATGATTATTACCAATCTCTTTGTCGGCTCACGTTACCCAGTTGATCGCAAGAAAATTAGATTAAAAGTTGAACAGGTTTTAGAAAAAAATAATATTGAAAAAGCTCAAGTAGATGTGTCCATTGTTGGCAACAGAAAAATTAAAGAATTGAATGAATCAAAGCTAAAACATGAGGGTGTGACCGATGTTCTTTCTTTTCCTCAGCATGAAAAAAATAAGCTCGAAGACTTTCCTCTTCCCAATGAAATTCCACCTCACTTAGGTGATGTTGTGATCTGCTTTCCAGAAGCAGTTAAAACTGCTAAAAAGTACGGTAAAATGGTAGATGATCAGATTTGTTTTTATTTAGAACACGGTTTAATGCATTTATTAGGCTATCATCATGATTAAATTATGAGTTGGCACCGACTTTACAGACCAAAAAATATCAAAGGCCTTCATCTCTCTAATATTAGGGAGACACTGCAGGGTTTTATGGAAAAAGGTCAAATTCCTCAAGTATTATTATTTGCTGGCCCCAAAGGCACTGGTAAAACTTCATCAGCCAGAATTATTGGTGCCATGCTTAATGATCCTGCGAATGAAAAAATAATTGACTATCAATTTTTCAATGGTTCAAAACCTAAAAAGACAGTCTACAAAGAGCCAGATGAAAAAAGAAGTTTTAATGATCGTATTTACAGAGGCCAATCATTCATAGTTCAAGAAATGGATGCTGCTAGTAATCGTGGTATCGATGATGTGCGAGATTTGAAAGAAAGAGCAGCCCTTCCACCCCAAGATGGAAAGATGACTGTTTATATTTTAGATGAAGCTCACATGCTGACTACAGCAGCTTTTAATGCCTTGTTAAAATTGCTTGAAGAGCCACCGGTACATGCTGTTTTTATTTTAGCTACAACTGAGCTTCATAAAATTCCAGAAACAATTAAGTCTCGCTGCAGTATTCTTCATTTTCGCAGAGCAACTCATGAAGAACTCAAGGCATCTCTGGCCTTGGTTTTAAAAGAAGAAAAAATTAAACATCAAGAAGAAGCGCTAGATTTAATTTGTGAGTTAGCTGATGGTAGTTTTAGAGATGCAGTCAAACTTTTAGAGATGGTAGCTACAGATGGTCAAGTGACGGTAGAAAAAGTTGAGCAAGTTTTATCTTCTTCAGTTAATAATGATGTGATTCAGTTATTAATTTTTATCTTGGATAAAGATGAAAAATCAGTAGCAGATCTTTTTGAAGATTTAAGATCTAGAAATATAGATGAGCAATTTTTCTTTAAGTCTGTCTTAAATTATCTTCATACTTGTTTACTACAAAACTTAGAAATTAAAACTGGAGAACCATTTACTTCTCAAGCTATTTCTTTATTTCTTTTGAAAGAACTGTCTCAGCTCAATCTTGATCCTTCACCAATTTCTCATCTACATTTAGAGCTAAAAGTATTAGATTTAATTGCCCGAGCAAGTGATAAAAGTAAAGGTGGGGTAGTGAAAGCTCTTCCTCAAGAATCAACTCCTGTTACTAAAAAAGCACCGCCTATATCTAATGAAAAAAAAACAGTGACCACTCCTGTTCAAAAAAAAATTATAAATCCAATTGAAGTTGAGGTTGTAGAAGAAGGACCAGCTGGAGATAGCCAAAAGTTACTCAAGAACTGGGCCGATTTTTTATCAGCAGTAAAAAAACGCAACATTACTTTAGAAGCACTACTTAGGTCAGCCAAACCGATAAAAGGCATTAATGGGACTGCTCAAGTCCAAGTTTTTTATAAATTCCATAAAGAACAACTTGAGCTACCCAAATTTAGAACTATGATTCTTGATTGTGCAGCTCCTATTGCTGGTGGAAGAGTCAAAATTGAGTATGAGCTTTCAGATACTCCAAAGAAAACAGACTTAGTCGAACCAAAAGTAGCTTCAGATTTGGCTACTCTAGCTGAAGAAGTCTTGGTGTAGTACAATTTGAGCATAACTTAGTAGCAATTAATTAATTTAAAAAGGAAAAAAATATGGCAAATCCATTAAAAGCTCTCGGTAATTTGAATGAGCTTAGAAAACAAGCTAAAACTATGCAACAAGAACTAGCTGCTGAAGAAATTAGAGTCGAAGAAGGAGATGTGGTAGTAGTCATCTCAGGTGATCAAAAAATCAGACAGTTTTCAGTCCAAGGTATCTCAAGCCAGGATGCAGTTGATGTTTTAAACAAAGCTATTAAAAAATCTCAAGAATTAGCAGCTAAAAAACTCCAATCCATGAC
>CAYXMW010000009.1:0-3483 GCA_964466145.1 uncultured Pseudomonadales bacterium | reverse complement strand
TAATATTGAGTTATTATCAACAACTGATTTTGAAGAACTACATAATGTAGTAGTTGAAGAGAGTGGAGAAACATTTAAAGAAAATGCACTTCTGAAAGCTCAGACCTATGGTGATTTGGCAAAAGTTTTAACAATTGCTGAAGATGCAGGATTGGTAGTCGATGCTTTAGATGGTCAGCCTGGAGTTAAATCAGCTCGTTTTGGGTCAGATGCTGACCAAAGAAATCAAAAATTGTTAAAGATGATGGAAAATACAGAAAATCGGCAAGCTCGATTTATATCAGTGTTTTGTTTTTATGATCCTCAGACTAAAAAATCCGAATATTTTATTGGGAAAATTGAAGGACAAATTTCTAGAGAAAATAAAGGAGAGTTAGGTTTTGGCTATGATCCGCTGTTTATTCCAGAAGGATATGAGCAAACCTTTGCTGAGCTAGGGGTAGAAGTAAAAAATAAAATTTCCCATCGTCAGCAAGCTATAGAAAAGTTAAAAACTTTAATGCTATCATTATCAGGTGAGTAAAAAATTTTACAGCTGGTTATTTGCTTTAATTTTACTAGTTGCTGCTAGTTTGCGTTTTTATCAATTAGCTCAAGTTCCCCATGGTATGACCTGGGATGAGGCTGCGATTGGTTACACCGGTTTTGCTATTTTTAATACCCGTCGCGATGAGTGGCTGCATCGGCTACCAGTCTCATTCATGTCCTTTGGTGACTACAAAGCTCCCTTTGCTATTTATCTGAATGGTTTATTTACCGCTGTTTTCGACATGAACCTCTGGGCAGTCCGACTCCCATTTGTGCTGGCCTCTATCGCTGCCATTGCGGGAATGATGTTGCTTACCCAAAAAATTAGCCACAAAAAATGGGCTTTAGTGGCGGGAGTATTAATGACTCTTTCTCCCTGGCATATTCATTATTCTCGAGCTGGGTTTGAGTCAGGGATGTCACTGGCTTTCTTTATTTGGAGTTTATATTTCTTCTATTTTTACTTAAAACAGAAACAAAAGAAATTCTGGAGTCTAGGCCTATCAGTAATTTTAGCGATAGTATCAATTTATACCTATCACAGCGCTAAAATAGTCGTGCCACTAGTTATGTTGATCTTGGTAATTTGGCATCGTAAAAGGGTGTTTAAGAGGGTCTGGCAGGCAATTGTAGCTGGAGGATTAGGATTAGTTTTAATGATACCCATGCTTTGGGATTCCATTAAAGGGAAAGGACTGGAAAGACTGGGGAGTACAATTCTGGATGAGCTATCAGGATTTGAGTTAATCAGTACTGTTTTCAAACAATTTTTAGCTCATTTGTCACCTCAATTTTTAATCATGGGTGAGACCACCACTCTTCGTCACGGAGATGGGATGTGGGGAGTTTTACTACCCACCACATTTATTTTAGTAATTTTAGGAATTATTTTCGGATTTAAATTACTTAAAACAAAAAAGAATCAAGAAATTTTTTATCTAGGATTGCTAATAGTTGTGGCGGGTCTGATTCCCGCAGCTCTTGGTGAAGAGATTCCTCATAGCAATCGAGCATTATTAGCTCTTCCTGGATTTTTATTTTTAGCAGTTTATGGCTTGGATAAATTAGTCGCTAAATTTAAAAAAAGAAACATAAAAATAAGTATATTTAGTACTTTAGTTTTAATTCATTTTTTATTATTCATCGCTTATATTTCAAATTACTTTACTGTTTTTGCTGCCACATCAGCCGCAGAATTTAAAGATGGTTACTTGGAGGCTTTTGAATACATTGTGCCGTATGAAGAACAAGTCGAGAAAATTTTATTTACTAGCGACTATGGTCAGCCTTATATTTATGCGCTTTTTGTTAGAGAAACTAATCCTATTTGGTACCGAGGTGGCTCGTTGATTAAGTATGAATTTAAAGATGAAATAAATGTGGGTGATCTTTCAAGAAAAAATACTATTGTAGTAGCTAGTAATGAAGATGAAATTGAGCCAGGATGGGCTGATAAATTAGTCTATGGGAGCGATGGAGAAATTAGATTTATGATTTACTTGCCAAAGGATAAATGAAGCAGCGACTTTTTTTAAGACTCTTTACTTTTATTTTAATTGTAGCCACAGGATTAAGATTGTATGGGATTACTAGCTTTCCACCTTCCCCATATTGGGAAGAGGTTGCCTTGGGTTATGATGCCTACTCTATTTTAGAAACAGGCAAAGATCATCATGGTAATTCTTTCCCCATAGTAGCGTTTGAGTCTTTTGGTGATTGGAAGCCTGCTTTGTATTTTTACGCATTAGTTCCTTTTATTAAATTTCTAGGATTAACAGAGCTAGCAGTCAGACTGCCCGCTGCTTTAAGCGGTATCGCCATAGTAATTGGAGTGGGAATTTTAGCTAGGCAGTTTGTAGAAAAGAAAAAGAGAAACATTTTTCAATTAATAGTGATGGGAGTAACCGCTATTTCTCCTTGGGCGATTCAGTTTTCTAGAGCTGGGTGGGAGGTTAATTTAGCGACCGCATTAATTTTGTGGGGAGTAGTTTTATTTATGAAAGGGCTAGAGAAAAAGAAAAGGAAGCTCTGGTTTTTAATTGGCTCTGTAGTTTTATTGAGTTTATCCATGTACGCCTATCACTCTGCAAAAGTAGTGGCGCCATTATTGGGATTGGGCTTAGCTATTTTATGGTTTAAGAAAAAAGAAAAAAACTTAGCTCAATTAATTATTTCAGCCGGAGTTGCCCTAGTTTTAATTAGCCCAATTATTTTCTCCCTAGGTAGTTCCCAAACAAACCAACGCTTCACTGAGACAAGTATTTTTTCCGATTCATCAGTCATAGAAGAAAGTAATTTAAGGAAAGAGCGTGCGGGAAATACTTTATTGAGTAGGGTAGTTTATCATCGCTACATTTTATTTACTAAAGAGATTTTACAAAACTTCTTTGATCATTTTCAGGCTGATTTCTTATTTGTATCGGGAGATGTAAACCCCCGTCACTCAATTCAATATATGGGCACTTTTTATCACTTAGAAGCAGTGTTTTTAATATTAGGATTTTATGCTTTATTTAGTCGTAAAAATAAATATGGCTGGTTTTTACTATGGTGGCTAGTAATTGGAATTCTCCCGGCTGCTCTTACCAAAACTACTCCCCATGCCTTACGCATTTTACCTACGCTCCCAGTATGGATGATTTTAATTGGCTTGGGCATTCAAGAGAGTTTAAATTTGTTTAAAAAATATAAAAAAGTTTTAGTAGTGATGATTGTCTTGGTTTATTTAGCCAGCATGAGTATGTTTTGGCGTTTTTACTCTAAAATCTACCCAGAGCTCTATGCCGATGAGTGGCAGTATGGTTATCAGGAAGAAATCCTGAAAATAGAGGCTTTAAGAGGGCAGAATCCTGATGATATTATTCATATCTCTCGAGAAAAGGGTCGACCAGCCATGTATTACTGGTTCTATACTCAAACAGATCCGAGAGAAGTCCAAGCTGAAAATAAGACCGC
>CAYXMW010000008.1:0-16594 GCA_964466145.1 uncultured Pseudomonadales bacterium | reverse complement strand
TGACTAGCGGTGATAGCTCAGTTGGTAGAGCATTTGCTTCCCAAGCAAAAGGTCGCGGGTTCAAACCCCGTTCGCCGCTCACTGCCTACTCTGAGCGGAAAACGCCTGTGTAGCTCAGTTGGTAGAGCAACGGTATCGTAAACCGTAGGTCGTCGGTTCAACTCCGACCGCAGGCTCAGTAAAAATTATTTTTAAACATTATGGCTAGATCTAGAATTTCAAGAAAAAAACAACAGCAGATGATGCGTCAAACCGCACTGATAGTCATTGCTGCCATTTCTCTATTAGCTGCTTTTATTTTCTTCATCATGCCACAGTTTATTAGATTGGCTGATAGTTTTTTTAATGGCAGCGATTTAATCTCTGAATCTCAGGATCAAGTTCCACCCCAGACTCCAGTTTTAGCTGCTCCTGTTTCCGCCACCAATAGTGCTTCCCTACCAATTTCTGGTGTTGGAGAGGCTGGTACTCAAGTGGTGCTAGTAGTTAATGGAGAGAGATTGGAAGATGTTGAGATTGATGACCAAGGAGAATTTAAGTTTTCAGTTTTACTAACAGAAGGTGAAAATGCGTTGGCAGTATTTGGTGTCGATGAAGCTGGTAATGAGTCTGTTAAAACTAGGGAGTATAACGTTGAGCTTGATACTCTGGCTCCAGAAATTGAGATTGAAAGCCCTGAGGATGGCGCTGAGATTGATTTGCGAAAAAATCAAATCACCACCATTAAGGGTATGACAGAGCCTAAAGCCAAAGTTTTTATTAATGACCGCTTAGTCTACGCCAGGGCAGACGGGAGCTTTTCAATGAGCTTCAAGCTAGAAGAAGGTGAGAACAAATTAAGGTTTAGAGTTGAAGACCGAGCCAACAATGTTTCTGAAAAAGAAATTACAGTTAAGTTTAGGTTTTAGTTGCTTCAATTGTGAGTATCTGTGTCGTAATCCAAAGCCAAACAAATGGTTGGAATAAAGTGTGGTTAAACTGTGAGTGAATAAGTATTGCAATAAATGCTGTAAATATATAGATATCTTTTTGATACAGATATCTACCTATTTTATATAGGATAATTAGAGATAGTCCCAAGCCAATTACACCTGTGGAGGTGAAAAGAAAAACAATTAAGTTGCTGGGAAAGTGAGCCGTAGTTGGCCAAAATGTTTTTTGTGAAGTTTTATTTTGATAAGTGAATAATCCTTTGCCAAACACCCACTCATATTTATTTAAGCTATTTAGAGAAAGTTGATTCGATTCTATCCGAGCAGAAATAGAAGCTGTTCTTTCTAGCTTTACCCCTTCTCCATCGGGTCGAGGTAGAAAAGGAATTAATATAATAAATAGCCCTATAATAATTGAGAGAAAAATATTTTTTTGGCGGGACTTTATAAGTCCTATAAAAATAATCAAGAATGAGCCGATAATAAAACTAAAAAAACTAGCTCGAGAATAAGTGAATAAAATTGTTCCAGCTAGTAAAACTGAGCTGCTAATTTTTATCCAATCTTGTTTTTTCCATAAACCTTGAGTGATAAAAAAAGTAATGGTGAGGATAATGCCGGTAAAGTTAGGGTCAAGTTGAGTTCCGATTAGTCTGAAATAATGATCGTCCCACCCCAAGTATTTAAGAAATCTAGTGTCTGGGAAGAATAGATATTGTAATAATCCTGAAATAGCAATAAATAAGCCCACCAGCATCCAACTGCGTCGATGGAGCTTAGATGAGAAAGGCATGACTATCTGTAGGCTAAGAGCAAATAGTAAATAGATAATGGCTCTAGCTATATACAATAAAGGGATAATGGATAAACCATGGCTTATAAAATTAATTACTAGTCCTACCCCTATCCAAGCTATGACTGAGTAAGTTAGATAATTAGAAAAGTATTTTTTTACTAAAGACATTATCTTTTGATAATGCTTTGAGACTACTAATACCAGCCAAATAGCTATAAATATGTCATGTGCATAAAAAACAATCACTTCATTTAATTGAATTCGCCCTATTTGTCCTAGAGAAAAAAGAGCTAAAATAATTAAAAATATATATTTAAGCAGTTTTTGCATGGTTTCTTTGGTATTTAAGCTCATATTGGAAAACTCTAACGTTAAAGGAATGTAAGCTCATCATTAGGGCATAGCTAAAACCTCGCCAACCATCTAAAAACCCCTTTTTGAGTAAATAATTGTGAATGAATTTTATTATAGGGAAGATTATAAGTTGCAAAATATTTGGGTTTTTATTAAGGCTGGCTCTATATTTTGCTTCAATTTCAGCATAGCTAGTAACTGAGGTTAAGAAGTCACTGATTGAAGAATGAGCCTGATGAATAATTTTTATATTTGAATCTTCCACAATACCATTAATGATGGCTACTTCATGAACTGGCCGTTTCCAAGTCATTTTATCCTTTTTACCCATCCTGAGTAACTTTATGTTTCCAGCCTCACCATACTTAATGATTTGATTGTAAAAAACATCTTGTCTGTTAATTATTACTCCATCAACTTGATTGTTTCTAATAATTTTTTTAATTTCAGCTATAGACTCAGGAGTAATAACTTCATCGCTATCAAGAAAAAAGACCCATGGGTAAGTAGCTTTTTTTAAAACTTGATTGCGAACTTGTGAAAAATCAATAATCGAGCTATTTTCTACAGTAATTATTTCTTTGGCAAATTTTGATGAGTCGAGCGCTTGCTGAAGTTTCTCGTCCCTTTGTTTAAATAAGATGATGATGCTGATATCAACGGTAGAAGACATCATAAGTAATGAATTTTATTTTAGTAATATCGGGATAGCCTGATAAGCTAGAGCCCTTTGGTTCTATGTAGAATACCATACCTTTTGTTTGATCCTTAGGAATTTTTAGCTCTTCTGCCAGCCAATGAAGGTTATTAAAATAGCTGGGGAATTTACCAGCCGGGTGAGTAGTCATTAACTTGTATTTACCCCCACTAATTTGATTGATAGTTTTAATAATTTCTCTTTGCTCTTGGATAGAAGCTTTGTAGCTAAAAGATTGAGCATTACTTACAAAAAAGTTGTGTTTAAAAATTGAGGCAATATTTATTAGTGCCCAGATGGTAATTGAAACTGCTAGAATTTTTTCTTTTTTGTGAAAAATTTGGCTTACTCCCCAACCCATAAATATGCTCAGGAGTGGAAAGTACGGCGGAAAGTAAGCCTCAGACGGTGATCCATGAATAAGATAACTAGCAGTTATCAATATGAGGGCAACCACTGGTATTTCTAGACCAACTTTAAGCTTTTTTCTGTTAATAAAAATTAAGATTGAAGTGATGATAAATAGTCCTAAGAAAATAATTGAGATAAAAACAGCTTGAGTGCTAAAAATTTTACTTAGATATAACTCAAATATTGAAAAAGTTTTAGCAAGTTTGGTGGTAGAGAATTGATGGTCGCCTACTAGGCCAGTCAGAGAAGTAATTCTATACCCGACCCATAAAATAAATCCACCAATTTGACTTTCATTAAAAGAATGTGTCAGGTCGTGAATAATTTGTGGTGATAGCCCTAACAATAGCGCTGCGCAAGTCTGTGAGACGATATCGATGTTAATTTTTACTTTTTTACGCCATAAAATATATGGAATCAATAATCCTAAAGAAAATAAGGTCAGCTCAAACTGCATGACTAGAATCCAGGCTAATCCAGCCCAAAATACTCCTAGTTTCTTTTTTTGCCATAAATATTGCAAGGCAAATAAGTAAATCATGATTGCAAGTGGAATGGGATTGGTGTGATAAGGCACGCGACTGTGGGCAATGGCTAGTGGGGAAAAAGCTAGTAGAGCCGATGAAATAAGGGCGGTTTTTTTATTAATGAAAACAACTGCATATTCATAGACAGCAATGATGGCTAATATTCCTATAAAAGCAAAAATAACCGAGAATACCAATGTGTTTTGGCCAAAAATTGAGTAGATAATCATTTCTAGCCAGATAGTAAGTGGTCCCTGATGAAATCGAGGCACACTAGAGGGAATGCCTAGTAAGGGCAAGTTTTTAGACTCTACTGCTTGTTTGGCTACCAAAAGGTCTTTAGCTGCATCACTAAATAGAATTCCATTGGCGGAAAGATTCCACGATCTCATCAATGTGGCGGAAAAAATAATTAAAGTAATAATCCAGTTGTTTTTAATAAACTTTAATACTTGGTTGAGACTAGGAATTTTTTGTTTGTTGATAAATGCCATAAGCAATTACAGGTAATGATAAAACTCTACCAAAGGCCAAGCCTTTAACAGCTCCAATTAATCCCTGGTCTTGTCCTAGAATAATTATTAATGAAATAGTTAAGATTAGATTAATGAATTGATGAGTGTTCAAAATCTTATAAGCACTTTTAGCTAAAAACAAAGTATATCCTGTCAAAGCTAGGCTATGAGTTACTCCAGCCAAAACTAGCCACTTAATAAGAGGGACTATCTCCAACCATTGTGATCCTAAAATTAGATTTACAAAAAAATCTGGGAATAATAAGATCGGAACTGAGGTGGCGAGTAAAAGTAGGCCGGTAAAACCAAAAGTTTTTAAAGTGGCTTTTTTAAGTCTTTTTGCGTCATCGGAAATTTTAGTAAAAACAGGGAAAGTACCGTGATGAACCGATCTAGCCAAGTCATAATTGAGCTTATGGGACAGGGTGTAAGCATTGTGATAGAGACCTAGTTTATAAGTTCCAACTAGCTTACCAATAATAAGATCATCTAGATTTTCATTGAGATAGCCCATTAATGAAGACAAACTAAGCCACTTGGCGCTATTAAAAATAACTTGAGCTCTAGATTTTAAATACTTAAATTGAGGTCTAAGCTTGAAAAAAGCAAAAGAGATTACCACTTCAACAATAGCAGCTCCAATCATGCTTAAAATCATGGCGGTGATTGATCTAAGTAATAGGCCTAAGGTGATTGCTAGTATTCCCTCAGTCAAAATAAGTGATAAGCGATAAGCACTATCTTTAAAAAATTTTAGGTTTTTTCGTAACGCAATGATGTAAGGATTAATAAACCCTTTAATTACTGGCACTAAAGAAGTTAATGTAACTAAAGAAATAAGCTGATGATTATCAAAGTATCGACTTAATCCAAATCCCATTAAGATCATTAGGATGGCGATGATAAAGCCTCTGGCAATTGAGATAACCCAGGCAGTATCAAGAAAGTAAGAGATAGATTTTTTTGATTGGAGAATGGTGATATTGATTCCAGTTTGAGCTGCAGCTTCACTTAGCCCTAAGGTAATTATGGTTAAAGAAAAAAGTCCAAAATCGTTTGGACTCAATAATCTAGCTAAGACAGAAATCTTAATTAAGGAGATTAGAGCGGCAAATATTTTTATCAAAGTTTGCCAGCTAAAACCCGAGACAGCTTGTTTAGAATAACTCATAGATGAAATTAAGCCTCAATTTAGTTATAGTTAGTGAGTTAATAATCTATGTTATTGTAATCTATGAGCATTTTTAGCAAAATAGGCGCAATTTTTTTTGATTTTATCGAAACTATTGTAATCGCCCTATCAATTTTTCTAGTAGTTTATTTGTTTTTTATGCAACCACATCAGGTAAATGGACAGTCAATGGTGCCAAATTTTCAAAGCGGAGAGTATGTATTGACCGATAAAGTTACCTACCGGATGCGAAATCCAGAGAGGGGTGAGGTGATAGTATTTCATGCACCTCCATCAGCTCACTGTGCTAAAGGTACTGGTTGTGATTTTATTAAACGAATTCTAGCTGTTCCTGGAGAAAGCGTGGAAGTCAAAAACAATGGCATCTATATTAATGGTAATCGTTTACCAGAATCATATATTCCAGATTCTTACAAAACTTTAGCTGGGGAGTTCTCTAAAAATAGGGTGATTAGGTTGGGAGACAATGAGTACTTTGCGGTGGGTGATAATAGACCGTATTCGAGTGACTCAAGAGCTTGGGGACCTATTAAAAAGGAAGATATTGTTGGTCGGGCCTTTTATCGTTATTGGCCGGTGAAAGTGATTGGCACAATTACTAAAGCAAGCTACTAGCTATATCAATTTTTATCGCTGAGATTAATTATTTTTTCCAAATCCTGCTGAGTTTCTTCTGGAGAGCCTTTGAGAGTAATGGTGACTTTAGTTTGGCGGTGGGAACGAGTTAGTTTGAGTTTGGATTTAGTATGAAAAAACTGTTTAGAATCCTCTGTCCAATTTTTTAGAATTTTCTGATCAACTTCAACGGGATTTTGTTTGTTTGCAGCACCAGAGGATGAGTCATCCCTATATCTTCGAGCCAACTCCTCTGCTCTTCTAACTGAAGAGTGCTCTTTTAAGATGGTTTTGTAAGCTTTAATAACATTAACTTCATCTTTAATAGAGCTTAAGGCTCGAGCATGACCTTCAGTAATCAAACCAGCAATTAAACCATCAGTAACAGCATTGGGAAGATCTAAAAGCTTGATAGAATTACTAATATAAGAAGGAGACTTACCTACTTTTTCTGCCAATTGTGAATTAGAGTAGTTGAAGCTACGCATTAATTGCTGAAAAGCTTGGGCTCTTTCCAAAGCATTTAGATCAATTCGTTGCACATTTTCTACTAAGGCCATTTCCAACATGCCTTTGGGAGTAGTTTTTTTAATGTGAACTGGAACTTCCTCTAGCCCCACCAATTGAGCTGCTCTCCAGCGTCGTTCTCCGGCAATTATTTGGTAGCCAGCTGGAGTTTGGGCAATTACAATCGGCTCAATAACCCCATATGCTTTGATGGATTTTGCTAACTCTTGAATGTCTTCAGTTTTTATTTTCCCCCTAGGTTGAAATGGATTTGGTTGAAGTTGCTTGGTGGGAAGAGATGTGATCATAGTGGTCTTATCTTAACAGAAGAAATCCCGAATAAACTAGCACTAAAAAAGGCGTGAAAATCCGTGAAAATTAAACTTTAGCCTGAAAATAAATGTGAAAACTGTGTAAATTAAGCGGTAACAACATTAACTACGGTTTTATCGTATTTTTGACTAAACTTAACAAAACCATCTTGCATGGCGAATATAGTGTGATCTCGACCCATACCAACGCCTTTGCCTGGTTTGTATTTAGCACCTCGTTGACGAAGAATGATTTGACCAATTTTAATGATTTGGCCACCAGACTTTTTTAGACCAAGTCTTTTACCACTTCGTTTTTGTTGTGATTGCTGTCTGACTTTACCTGAGCCTTTAACGTGTGCCATATTATCCTTTATATTTTAAAAAGTGTAGCTGTCTTTTTACAATTGCTTGGGGGCGACTGTAAATAACTGGCTGAGACATTGTAGTGTACCCGAGTTGTGAAATCTTGTCAATTAATTTATCGAGGTTATAGGTTTGATTTTTAGTTTCCACCAAGGGAAAAACAATCACCACTATTCCTCCTGGTCTTAAAATTTTAGTCCAGTTTTTAAACGCACCTAAATAAGTTCTGTATAAGCCTTTAAAAATATTTTTTAATTCATGTTCCTTAGGTCTAGGTTTGCCTAAAAATGGTTCGGTGACAATGGCGTTGATTTTATTCGCGGTTGAGCTGGGTAAGGGATGTGCTACGTCAAGTAAATATATGGGCGGTATTTTCTTATTTATTCCGTATTCTTCAATTAGCCACCCCAAATTATCTTCACTACCTCTAACTGAGTTTACATCAAGATCAGATCCTGATACGTTGCAATCCACCATCAATGCTTCCATTAATATAGTTCCTGAGCCACAGAATGGATCGTGAATATTGGGATTTGAGTTTGATTCAAAAAGATTTTTAGCAATGTTAACCATCATTCGAGCTACTTTTGGTGGCAACATTCCCTTTTTTCGATCTGCATATGGTTTATATCGATCTCTTTTAGTCCAGTCATCTATGTCTTGGATGGAAACAGTTTTAGCTAAAACCAGTTTTTTATTATCATCAATGATGACCAATTCGTGAACTTTCTGATGACTTAAGACAGCTGCAGTTAAGCCTCGCTTGCCTGAGTCAAGATATCTAGATTTAATGTTTTGAGCTGTGAGCTGTTTTTTAATTGTGGGTAAATCAGCACCCTCTATTTTTGTGTTGCTTAAATTAGACACGCTAAAAATTACTTTTCCAGTTTGTTGAGATAGATATTCAATAATTCTAGATTCAATTTCACCAGGCGAACTGGTTTCTAAGTTAGCTAACCACTGATATGTTTTTACTAGACCACCAGATTGTTGTTGGAGTTCATCAATATCAAGTTCTTGGTCGGTTTTAAGGGAATATAATTGATTTGATACCGGCTGGAGTTTACTTTTAATCAAGTACTCTAGTTCTAAAATAGATAGCTGTGGAGTATTTCCTAGTTGGAAATAATAGATTGACATGGGGTTAGTATATACCTTTTAGCCAACGATCTTAACGACTTCAATGGTGGTTTGAGGTTGTCGATGTCCATAGACTCGACGATATTTAGATTTGGCGCGAAATTTTGCTACGCGAAGTTTTTTACTTCGACCATGCTCAAGAACTTTAAAAGTAACTGTGGCCTTTTCTAAAAGAGGTGTGCCAATTTTTTGGGTTTTATCATCACCAACCATCAGTACTTCTTTAATTTGAAATTCT
Organism: uncultured Pseudomonadales bacterium; assembly: GCA_964466145.1. Lineage (GTDB taxonomy): Bacteria > Patescibacteriota > Microgenomatia > UBA1400 > PJMF01 > JABBGTR01. The sequence goes on along the minus strand of CAYXMW010000008.1, from coordinate 7,993 downwards.
TTACCATCAGCTTGGTCTAGTCGATCTAAAGTAAGTTTGTCTCCTTCAGAAACTTTTACTTGTCTGCCCGATATTTGAACGATTGCGTATTTTGACATAATTTTTTCTTTAACAAGCAGCAATTATAACATGATTCTATGACAGATGTAGAGTTTTTTTAGGTTTAATGTTACTGGAGATGGACTGGGCGATAGCCAGCATTGCCATTAAAGATAGTAAGGAGCTTCCTCCATACGATAATAGGGGGAGCGTTAGTCCAGTTATGGGCACCAATCCAATATTCATTCCAATGTTAATCCCTACTTGGAAAGTAATCATAGTTGTTAAGCTCATGCAAAAGTGATATTCAGATTTAGATGATGATTTTAGTCCAGTTCGGATAAGGAAGTTGATCAGAAGTATATAGGCTAAGACTACTATTGCAGAGCCGATAAAACCAAACTCTTCTGCTAGCGAAGCAAAGATGAAATCAGTCTGTCTTTCTGGTAAGAATTTTAAGTGAGACTGAATACCTTGGCCTAGTCCTCTACCAATTAACTGTCCAGATCCTGCAGCGATTAATGACTGTCTGGCGTTATAACTCGAGTCTTGTGTGTCTTGATTTGAGTTGGTGAAGCTGGTAATTCTTTGTTTTTGGTATGGCTTGAGTACAAAAAACCAGGAGAAAATAGCTCCCACAATAGCGATACTTATTAAGGTGACAATTTTTTTCCAGGAAATATCACTTAAGAAAATAATTACGCCACTGCTAAGTAGGTAGACTAAAGTAGTTCCTAGATCTGGCTCAATTAAGATTAATCCCGCTGGAATGGCGATGATAGCTAAGTATTTAATTAGGTTGCTAAATTTATTTAGTGATCCCTTAATTGAGTTGAGTGCCAAAACCGTAGCGGGGATGGCCATTTGTGATGGCTGGAGATTATATTCTCCCAAGATGGGAATCCAACGACCAGTTTTTCCTGAGAAAAATCCATACATATAAGAAATAATCAGCAACACATTAATTGCGATGTAAATTGGCCAGGCTAAATTTTGAAATTGCCCAAATTTGATTTTAGAGATAAAAAAGAAGATGGCAAACCCGACTATAAAAAATAATGCTTGTTGGCTAGCTAGTTCTGGGGCCACACTTTTTAGAGTTAATAAACTAACTAGAGCTAAGAACAGCAATAGAGTTGGTAAGAGCCAACGTTTCATGAGTTTATTATACGCAATTTATCACCTTGGCTAATTTTTGTATTAGTTTTTGTTTCAATTTCTTTTTGCCATGATGTGGAAAACTGAGGAACTTCGACATCAACATGTTGATCAAACTGCAGACCAGCCTTTTTACGCATTTTTTGAATGTCTCTCATTATTTCTCTAGCTTCACCCTCAGCTTTAAGCTCAGCAGTAAGAGTAAAATCTAATTCAACTTGAAGCTGCTCTCCTTTTGTCCAGGATACTTCTTTAACATTAAGCTCTTTAGCAATAACCTGCAGCAGATTTTCATACGGTTCTTCTCCAGGTGCAGTCACCGTTAGTTTAGCTAGCGGCTGACGAAGTTTAATGCCTTGTTCTGAGCGCAAGAAGCGAGCTTGATTAACTACTTCTTGGACTCGTTGCATTTTTTCTTCTAAAGTTGAATGAAGAAGATCTTCTTGCATTTGAGGCCAGTCAGTATGGTGAATGGAAGTACTTTCATCAATTAAATTATGATGAATTAACTCGGGGAAGTATGGAGCTAGAGGAGCCATGAGCTGAGCTAAAGTGTAAAGAGTATAGCCAAAAGCATGGCTAGTTTTCTGATTATTCTCTGCTCTGACTCGATCCCGACTAAGGCGTAAATACCAGGTTGATAACTCATCTACAAATTCCATCAGAACTCGGCTAGCTTTGACCAACTCATAGTTATCCATGTATTGAGTGACGTCTTGAATTAAATGTTGGGTTTTGCTTAACAGCCATTTGTCCATTACGTGTTCTAAATTAACTGGAGCCTCAGTCACATCAATTGATTGGTCGGCAAATGTTTTAAAGAATTTAAATACATTCCACCAAATTACGAAGACTTTGCGACGAATATCAGAAACTTCTTTTTCGCTGAAGCTAAGGTTTTCACCCTTCATCACGGTTGAGCTCATTAGGTAAAGTCGCAAACTATCAACGCCATATTTATCAATTAAGATACTGGGGTCTGGATAGTTCTTTTTAGATTTACTCATTTTAGAGCCATCTTCGGCTAAGATGGTGCCAGTGGTTAACACATTTTCGAATGACGGCTTACCAAAAATTCCAGTGGACATGACATGCATGGTGTAAAACCAAGCTCTAGTTTGGGCGATGTACTCACTCACAAATTGAGCTGGGTAATTTTTTTCAAATTTATCTTTGTTTTCAAAAGGATAATGAAGTGAAGCAAAAGGCATTGAGCCTGATTCAACCCAGCAATCAAAAACTTCTGGGAGTCGTTTTCCTTTAATTATTTTATCTTCGTCTACCCAAAGCTCAATGTGATCTAGGTATTGGCGATGAATATCATTTATATTTTCAACTTCATCAGGATTTACAGCCCATTTTTTTAGTTCATCAATTGAGCCAATGATTCTAGTTATTAGCTCTCCATTTTTTTCTCCTCGCCAGATAGGCATAGGAGTGCCCCAATAGCGAGAACGAGAGATATTCCAGTCTGGAGCATTTTCTAGACCTTTTTTAAAACGGCCATGTTTAAGATGTTTTGGATACCAGTTAATTTTTTCATTTTGTTCAATGAGATTCTTTTTAATCTTAGTAATGTCAATAAACCAAGCTGGAACTGGAGCATAATAGAGTCTAGTCGAGCAGCGATAGCAAGTGGCGACATTATGTGTAATTTGCTCGTTTTTATAAATTAAATTTCTTTTTTCAAGATCTTTATTAATTAGAGGATTGGCTTTTAGAATATACATCCCAGCCCATGGTTTAACTTCAGGCTTCATCTTACCTTCTTCATCGATGTGTTCAATTAATTGAATCTTTTCACGTTTCATTACTCGATAGTCATCTTCACCATAAATGGCTAGAGTAACCACCCCAGTACCTTCTTCATCAGTCACAAACTCATCTGCAACTATTACCCCAGCTTTTTCTTCTTCTTTTCGATCTGGATAAAAATCAAAGTGTAGCTCAAACTCAAGTTTAGTTAGTTCTTCTCCGGTGAATGTTTTTACAACTTCATACGGTTTATCAACTAGAGTTTCTTTCAAACGACTGGTGGCTAAAATATAAAACTCATTTCCTTGCTTAACCTTTGAGTACTCTAAAGTTGAGTGAACTGCTAGTGCAGGTGTGGCTAATTTGTTCCAAGGAGTGGTCGACCAAGCTAATAAATAAGTATTTGCTTGTTCTTTAATTTTATATTTATAAGTAGTTGATGGCTCTGTGACTTTTTTGTAACTATTATCCATCGCAATTTCAAAGTTAGAAAGTGGAGTGCCACAGCGTGAACAGTATAAGATAACTCGTTTTCCTTCATAAACTAAATCTTTTTTATGAAGTTGGTCGAATCCCCACCAGACCGATTCCATGAAGTTGCAGTCCATAGTTTTATAGTTGTTGGAAAAGTCGACCCATCGTCCAAGACGACTAATGATTTTTTCCCACTCTTTATCTAAGTGTAAAACTTCTCTTTGGCAGGCATTATTAAATTTATCTATTCCTAGTTCTTCAATTCCCTTTTTACCACCCTTTATTTCTAGTTTTTTTTCGATCATGTTCTCAATAGGTAGGCCATGACAATCCCAACCCCAGATTCTTTCGACGCGGTAACCTTTCATGGTCCAGTAGCGTGGTACAACATCTTTGGTGGTACTAGCTAAGAGATGTCCATAGTGAGGCATGCCAGTTGCAAAAGGAGGGCCATCATAAAAGACATAGGCTTTGTCTGCTGGTCTCATCTCAACTGATTTTTCAAAAGCTTTGGTATCTTGCCACCACTTTAAAGTTTCTTCTTCCAATTGAGGTAGGTTTGGTTGTTGATTTAAATCTTTGATTTTTGGCATAAAATGATCCTCTAATATTAGTATAGAGGGCTCATGTGAGCGGTACCACCTCTGCTTATGCTCTTGACTGCTATGACGGGCTGATCCGATCGGTTCTAATTTCTGCGTAGATTTCTTCCGACATCTCATCTGCTGATAAACAGACTCAAGCGATTTTAATAGTTGTTATTGTAAATGAAAATAAGGCTTTTGCCAAATCAAAGCAAGGAATCAAGACAGTCGTGAACGTGTTGTGTTAAATTTTGTTGATAATCAGCTAAGTCTTTAATTCTTTGCAATGCAACTTTTTTATCAGTTATATCACCCGCTTTTATTTCATCCATTACTTGGTTAAGAGCTTCATTAATAGACATGCTACTAGTCTCCTGTTTCCAAGGACCAGGTTCGTTTTTTTCTCTTACCATAAGATTTCCTTTTTTTACTTTTGTCTTAAAAAGGCTGGAATCTCAAACTCATCTTCGAATTCGTTTTCTTCCATGATTTTATCATTTTTATCGTCTGTATTAAGTTTTTTTACATCCTGAGTGTCGTCTTCTGATTTACTACCAGTAATTTGAGAGTTAGTTTGAGGTTGGGTCCATCCACTTGGAGCTCGATCTATCTTAGGAGCTAGATCTTCTTCTTTTATTGGCTCTGGCTTGATTTTATTTTTAGATTGTTGGCTATAAGCGCCAAACATGTTGCGAGAATTATATTTGTAACCATCAAAGCCAGTGGCAATGACGCTAATTTTAATATTAGTGCCCATATCTTTGTCAATTGTGGCTCCAAAAATAATGTTTGCATCTTCATCAGCTGCATTAGCAATAATCGCAGAGGCATCTGACACTTCAGTCATACCCATATCTTCACCGCCAGTGATGTTGTAGAGAATACCTTTAGCACCATCAATTGAGATTTCTAGTAAAGGTGAGGAAATAGCCATTCTAGCTGCAGTAGCAGCGCGGTTTTCTCCGCTAGCTTCACCAATACCCATCAAAGCTGATCCAGACTCGGTCATGATTGTTTTGACATCAGCAAAATCAACATTTATTAATCCTGAAATAGTAATCAAGTCTGAAATTCCTTGAACTCCTTGACCTAAAACATTGTCAGCTAGTTTGAAAGCATCTAATAAAGTCATTTTTTTATCAACTACTTCCATTAAGCGTTGATTGGGAATGACGATTAAAGTATCAACCTTATTTTTAAGTTCCTCAATGCCTTCTTCAGCAGTTTTCATTCTTTGTACACCTTCAAAGGCAAATGGCTTGGTGACAACGGCGACTGTTAGGGCTCCAGCTTCTTTAGCGACCTCAGCTATTATTGGAGAGGCACCAGTGCCAGTGCCACCACCCATGCCGGCGGTAATAAAAACCATATCAGAGTCAAATAAAATATCTTTGATTTTTTCTCGGCTTTCATCAGCTGCAACCTTACCAACCTCGGGGTCAGCTCCAGAGCCAAGGCCTTTAGTAAAATTTTGACCAATTTGGAGTTTAGTTTCAGCCTTAGAAGGAAGAAGCGCTTGAGCATCAGTATTAATAGAGATAAATTCAACTCCCTCAATCTGCCCAGACTCGATCATTGAGTTGACAGCATTTCCACCACCACCACCAATTCCAAGAACTTTAATTTTAGCAAAAGTAGCGTTTGAAGGTTTAACTAGGGCCATAAGAGTTGATTATAATTTCTACAATTTAATTAGTCAAAGTGTATCACAAAATTAGGGCATTAATGACTTGAAAAGTGAACTAATTTTTTCAAATGGGTTTTTACCAAAAATTGACTTAAAAATAGATCCCAATTTAATTCCTCCACCACTTGTTTTTTTACTACCACGTTGCCTACCATACTCTAAAAGGCCAATGCTATTTATAAATGATGGTTTGTGAATATCCATTGTTAATCCTTTAATTTCTTTAGGCATACCAATTCTTGCGGGAAGGTTTAAAACTCTTTTTGCAACTTCTTTTATTTCTATAGTCTCTGCTCCACCACCGGAGATAATTATTCCCGCGGGCACTACTGGCATTAAATTATTTTGATCGAGTACTTTTGATACCATTGAAAAAATTTCTTTCATCCTCGGAATCATAATTCCTTCCACAATTTTCTTTTTTGACAAATTTTCAACCGTTTCGTAGACACCTAGGTCGGAGGGATTAATAATATCTATTTTCTTTTTTCTTTTTGAAAATTCTTCTTTATTTTCGCCCGGCCTTGGCTTCATGGTGCTAGTGTTATTTTTAGTTAGGCTTAATTTGATTTTTTCTGCAGTTTCCAAGCTGACTCTACACCCTAGTGCGATATCCTGAGTAATGTGTCTAGCTCCGATAGGTAAGGCAGCTGATAGTTCTAGGGTTCCTTCTACAAATACGGAAATAGAAGTTGATCCGGCTCCAATATCAACCACCACCACTCCCAACTCTCTTTCGGTTTCAGAAACTACTACTTCAGCAGCCGCTAAACCTGAAAAAACAAAACCATCGACTTCTAAACCTAAGTCTTGAACACATTTTTCCAGATTTTTTAAGGCTGTAGTCATGCCAGTAATGATGTGAGCCTCAGACTCTAATCTAACTCCATTCATTCCCACTGGATCTTTTATTCCATCTTGAGAGTCAACTTTAAAGTCACGTGGAATAACATGGATTACAGTTCTATCAGCTGGTAATGAGATGGCTCGAGCAGCTTCAATTACCCTTTCTACATCTAGTTGTGTTATTTCTTGATTGGGTGAGGCTACTGCCACAACTCCCTTAGAATTTTGTGATTTTATATGTACGCCTGAAACTGATACATAGGCACTTTTGACATCAAATCCAGCCATTCTTTCAGCAGCATCTAGACTTTCAGTCATGGTAGAAACTGCTTTTTCTAGATCTACAATCTGGCTTTTTCTAATACCCTGAGAAGGAACTGCAGCCACTCCTTTAACTTGGAGCTGATTAGTTTCTTCATCTAAAGTAGCAATCAGCGTGGTGCACTTATCAGTGCCTAAATCAATTGCAGTAATTATCTGGGGACGAGACATATACATGATAATAACAGATCAAAGAAAGATATGTCGAGCCTCAAGACTGAGTTGAGCTATTAGTTTTTAGCAATGGGAAATCAAATCTTAAATCAATTGTATTAATCTGCAGATCAATGGCGTTTAAATCAAGTTCATTTAGAATAATTGAAAGCTTAATAATCTGACTTTCAAGATTTTCTTTTTGAGCTAAAGCAACCAAGTCTTCTTGTAATAGTATCTCAATTTCTTGTAGGTTCTGAATTTTAATATTTTTATAAGAAATTTTTTGAGTAGCTAAAAATTGAATTAAGCTTAAGTTCAAACTATGAAGCTGTTCTTCAACGAAATTTTCTTGAATCAAATTTTTCCAATTATAAATTTCAATAAGAGGTAAGTTTTGTTCTGTAGAAATAGCTTGGGCTAGGCCGTTTTCAGATACTAATAAAAGTGTGTCTTGGCCGATGTTTTTAATAATATAACTATTCGGTTTATAAGAAAATTTTAACGCAATTGTGCTTGGCCATGATTTTGAGATAGATTCAAGTTGATAGAGATTAAAATCTAAGCTAAGAATATCAGTCTCTAGTTTTGAAAATAAAAATGATTTTCCTTTGATTAATTCTAGTTTTTGTATTAATTCTGCTGGGCAAGCTTGCTCATCTATTTGACACTCAACTTCTTTGATTCTAAGTAGCTGAGGCTTAAGTTGAGTTGTAACAACAATAATAATAAAGACAGCTATAACACTGAGAAATGCCAATATTTTATGCGGCATGTAGGTCAAGTAGTAATTGGTAAATTTTATCTACGGCGGTGGTAGTTCTATTAATTAATTTAAGATTTTTAAGTATTTCTAGATGATCTTTTTTAAGCTGATTAAGCTTACTAATTAAGGCTTTAGAAGTAAGTTGCTCCTGACGCAAGATTAGCGCAGCTTTTTGATTACTTAGTTCTTGGGCATTTTTTAGCTGTTCAT
>CAYXMW010000007.1:4647-18168 GCA_964466145.1 uncultured Pseudomonadales bacterium | reverse complement strand
CCGCCCGCAAGAAAAAGAAATAAGTGCAGATTGCAATCGATGGCCCTGTTGCCGCCGGCAAAAGCACTATTGCAAAACTTCTCTCCAGCCGACTCAGAATGACTTATATTGATACTGGTGCGATGTATCGTGCTTTGGCTCTCGCCGCTAAAAGAGCTGATATCGATTGGGATAATGCTCAAGCGATGGAAAAATTGGCTAAAAAAATAAAGATTCGTTTGGCTAGACCAATTGGTAAGAAAAAAGACGGTCGTCCGGTATCAGTTTATCTAGATGATGAAGATGTTTCTTGGAAGATTCGTGAGTCAGAAATAGGTGAGGGATCATCAGTTATTGCTGTTCATCCAGAAGTAAGAAAAGTTTTAGTGAAACTCCAGCAAGATATGTGTGAGGGTAAAAGAGTGGTTATGGAGGGGAGAGATATTGGAAGTAAAGTCTTACCTAATGCCGATTTAAAGATTTTTATGATTGCTGACCAAGCAGTGCGAGTTAAGCGTAAAAGAAAATACTTACTGAAAGTTGGTGAGAAACTGACGAAAAAACAAGTTCGGGCTGACCTAGTGTCGCGAGATACTCGTGAAATGACTCGAGAGATAGATCCACTGCGACCTACTTTAGATGCTTGGCAGTTGGATACAACCAAGATGAGTATTGACCAAGTAGTAAAAACCGTTGTTGACAAAGTTAATCTACTTGAAGAAAATCAAGAATAATACCTAGAAAGGTTCTATGTCAAAATCATTTCAAATTGCGATTGATGGTCCTGTTGCTGCTGGTTGTAGCACTGTGGCTAGATTGCTCGCAGAAAGATTGGGAATTTTGTACATTGATACGGGAGCCATGTATCGCACCGCAGCTTTATTAGCCATGAGAAACAATATTGATTTAGAAGATGAAGTTAAATTAACTGAGCTAGTTAAGAAATCTAAAATCGAACTGTCTAAGCCTTTGACAACAGAGAAAGATGGTCGTTTGATTACAATTTCATTAAATGGAGAGGATATCTCTTGGCAGATTAGAACTGATGAGGTAAGTAAGAACGTACCTGTGGTAGCTAAACATCCCAAGCTAAGAGAAGTTTTAGTAAAGAAACAACAACAACTAGCAGCCATAGATGATGTAGTAATGGAGGGCAGAGATATTACTTATAAAGTTTTACCCGATGCTGATTTAAAAATATTTTTGACCGCCTCAGATGTAGTCAGAGCTAAAAGAAGACACATACAGATGCAGTCTAGGGGCAAGGATTTAAGTTTCGAAGAAACTTTCCAAGAACTTCTCAGAAGAGATAAAATTGATACAGAAAGAAGCGTTGATCCTTTAAAAATTGTGGCTGATGCGACGGTGATTGATACTAGTGACTTAACCATTAATCAGGCTGTTGATGTGATTGAGGCTCAAGTTAAAGCAATAAAAGAAGTTAAACTATCATAAGAGATTAATTTTTTTCAGCATCAATTTCTTTTTTCTCAAACCATTCTGGTAAACATTGTTTTTGTGGTTCGGTCCCAGGAACAAAAAGTTCTTCTTTGATTATTGGGCATTTTTCACAAGGTAATGTACCTGTGGCTGAGCAAATTTTTACTTTAATCAAGCCATATGGAATTGGAAATACATGAGGTTGATCTTCGTTGAGTAATAAACGCATAATTTTGTTCCAAATTGGAGAAGCTCCAGTGATACCGGAAGCGACATAGCTCATCGGTAAATTATTATTATTTCCCACCCAAACTGCTGTTAAGTATTCTGTGGTGTAGCCAATCGCCCAGTTGTCTCTGAGGTTATTAGTGGTACCGGTTTTTACAGCCACCTGTTGGTCTGGAATATACAGTACTGACTGTGGTCCAAAAGCTGGAGTACGGGCTTGATTGTCAGATAAAATGTCTGAGATTTGATAGGCAACCTTAGGGCTTAAAGTTTTATTTTGTGAACAACCTTTATTATCCAAAGCACAAGTATTTCTGTATAAAACTTCGCCCTTATAATTTTTTATTTCTAAAATAGGATTTAATAAAGTAGTTTCACCTTGATTAGCAAATGTACTATAGAGCTCAGCCATATCAGTCATTTTTACTTCACCTCCACCTAAGGTAAGTGAGAGACCGAATCGACTTCGATCTTGCCAAGTATCAATACCCATCAACTCAGCTTTATCAAGCATGTTGCTGACTCCTATTTCAGCTAAAGTTTTGACAGCCGGTACGTTGTAGGAAGAAGCTAACGATTCTCTCAAAGTTACTTTGCCATGAAATTTGCCATCGTAGTTTTTGGGACTGTATGCAGGACTACCAAGGCTTTGATAGGTAATCGGACTATCGTCAATAATTGAGCTAGGAGATTTGCCATTTTCCAAAGCAATTGCGTAAGTTAGTGGTTTTATTGACGAACCTGGTTGGCGAGGTCTAAGAGTGACATTAACTTGCCCATCATGCTCAAAATCAAAATAATCTTTGCTCCCAACCATGGCTAATATCTCACCAGTTTTTGGACTTGTAACTAGAACAGCGCCATTGTTAACCCGTAGTGGTTTTAGTTTATTAATTTCATCAGTAACTATTTTTTGAGCAGCTTGTTGAAGCTCTAAATTTAAAGTGGTAGTGACTTCTAGTCCACCCTGATCAACAGCTGCTTCTCCATATTGCTGTGCGAGGAGTCTCTTAATATAAAACACAAAATGAGGGGCAATAATATCGATGCTGTCTTGTTGAAAGTTAAGCGATTCATTGTAGGCTTTATCAGCTTGTTCTTGATTTAAATATTCATCACTAACCATTCTTTGCAAAACTTCTCCCTGTCTTTGCTTAGATAGCTCAGGAGCAGCTCCAAATGGAGAGTAGATAGATGGAGCTGCTGGTAATCCAGCCAACATGGTGCTTTCTGCTAAATTTAACTGAGTGACACTTTTACCAAAATATCTTTGGGCTGCTTCTTCTACGCCATAAGCTGAACCACCATATGGCACCTGATTAAGATACATTTCTAAAATTTCGTTTTTATTAAATTCAATTTCTACTAAAATAGCGATAACTAATTCTCGTAGTTTTCGTTGGATGGTGCGCTCACGACTGAGTAGGCGATTTTTTATTAGTTGTTGAGTGATGGTTGAACCACCCTGTTGGATATTGTTGTCTTGGCTATTGGCAATAGCAGCTCTAATTATTCCTTGAATAGAAAATCCACGATGGTAGTAGAAACTTTTATCTTCAGTGGCAATGGTGGCATCGATGAGGTGTTGGGGAATATCACTTAGTTTGACCAAAGTTCTATTTTCATCTTCATAAATTCTAAATAAAACTTCTCCATCACGTGACAAAATTCTAGTGGTGACAATTTGTGCATTTTGAGTAAGTTGAGCAGGTTCTGGTAAGTCTTTGAAGATAAATAGATAGATACCATAGCTACCGCTGACAACAATAATCAATAGTAAACCTATTATTATTGATCGAATCGATGGAGATGTTTTAATTTTTGGGAGTTTAATTATTTTCTTTGGAGTTGGTAATGAAACTTTTGGCAATTTCAAGTCAAAAGTAATCAGGTCGTTAATTGACCAACCCAGCAAAAGAGAGCTGACAACTTTCTTTTTTCTTTTGGAGACTCGTCGTTTTTTTATTTTCTTTACCCCAGGGTACCCTCTCTGGCTTCGCCATTCACCTTGTTTTGGAGTTGGATTTAGCCACAAATAAACTCGGCCAATTTTTTTAAATAAATAAATATACCCCAGGGCACCTTCTCTGGCTGCGCCATTCACCTTCTTCACCTTGTTTAATCTTTTTAAACCTGGTTGCTTTGATTTATTGAAGTGAAATGCGAAAGAAAAATATTTGACAGGTCTTAGTTTAAGAGTATTTTTGATGAACAAATATGTTCTATTTTTTGAAGCTATAGGATCCCTTTTCCTCATGAGCGGATCATAACATTGGATTGTTTTAAGGACAACACACATCAGCTAGAAACCAAGCAAAAAAAGCCTATAGCTTTCTGTTTATGACATCCCAAAGCTCACGAGAACTGTCTTCATAGCCCAATGCCCAAATAGAAATTCCACCTAAGTTGAGTTGGTTAACATAATCTAATTTATAAGATAATGAGCGTGAGTTTTCATAATAAACTACAAAAACTTCATCGTCTTCAATGTAAGATAGGTAAGGTGAAAGAGCTTCTTCATTCCAACTCTCTTCAACCTGTAATTCTTTACTTTTTGCTAAAATTTCTTTGACTCGTTTGTAGCTAGCGGTGCTACCTGTTTTAGGAAAGGTATGGGCTTGTGGATCGCGTGAGGTAGTTTGCCACTCATAACCATAAAATGGAACGCCTAAGAGTAGTTTTTCTTTAGGAACAATTTTTACAAACTCAGCTAGGTGTTGGTTGATATCACTATCCCAATATTCTTTACCGCCAAATAGTGGAGCTACTGGCCCTGCTTGATTCGAGGATCGTTGATGAAAATCATAAGCCATTACTATTATGTAATCCACATGTGGTTCTATAGCAGCCACATCCCAGATATTTTTTGTGCTTACCGCAGAGGCATACACATCGATTGAGAACTGGACATGTTTGTATTTTTGATCTAGATGTTGATTAATGGCTACGACTAATGCTGTCATTTTATCTCTCAGGGGGTCAGTTAGCTCACCGGCATATTCAATATCTAAGTTAATTCCATTTACTGGATAGGCTAATAAAATTGAGTCTAAAGAAGTCAATAAGTTTTGAATGCTTTTTTCGTTGGTTAGCAAGCTGACGATAGTATCGCTATCAAACTGAGATAAGACAATTTCCACATTATTATTATTTTGCTCAGCCATTTGTTGGGAGAGCTCTAAAAACTTATCACTTTGAAGGTTTCTATATCCGGGTTCAAGACCACCATCTTGTCTGGTCATGATTGATCCATCAGCGTTGATGGTTAGCCCAAAATAGGCTAAATGAGTTAGTTCTGGCTGTAGCTTAACTTCATCAATAGTCCAGTAAGGCATAAATCCATAAACAACTTTATTATCACTGGAGATGATTTTATTAATAAAATTAAAAGTAGTTAATGAACTAAGTGGTGAAATAATGATCGCTTCTTGGAAATACCAAATTGAAAAAACAAATGAGATGCTAAGTCCTAAAAATCCTACTATCCATAAGAACCAAGTGTTTTTCATTGATTAGTTTTCATTAAAGAATTGATCAAAAAAAGTTGCGGATTCACCGGTAGAGTTGTAATTAACTATTTGTTTCTCATACTGAATGTTACCCTCTTCATCTACGGGGCGATTGCAGTCAGCGCAGTAAAGATTAGTCACTGGATCTTGATAAAGGGTGTGTTTTTCTAGAACTAATCCTTCGGCTACTTCACCATAAATAGGTGGTAGGCCTGTTTCTGGTTTGATCCAAACTTCTTTTTCAATAATTTGAGCTTGTGAAGGACGACCGCTTTCCCAATAGAGCTCTTGGTTGAGTGGTCTACAGTTATTTTCAGATTTTTCTGGAGTCATACCACTTGCACAGACCATAGCTTGGGCTACATCAGTTGGTTTTTCTGGCCAGACAGACTCTTGTCCTTGAAGAATAAAACTCATGATGTCATTCCAAATTGGAGCAGCCCCAGTAACTCCAGATACCAAGTAAGGATTCATTGGCGTATTATCATTATTACCCACCCAAGTAACCACCAAATATTCTGGGGTAAAGCCAATCGTCCAGTTATCTTTAAGATTATTAGTAGTACCGGTTTTGGCACTGACAACCTGCCCAGGAATAACTAGTTCTGATCGAGGTCCAAAAGCTTCAATTCGAGCATTATTATCTTGCATGATGTGACTAGTTAGGTAGGCTGGAGCTCGATCCATGACTCGTTTTAATTCACCCGCTCTTATTTGGTCATACTCCATTAAGGTTTGAAAATCTTGGCGACGTTGTTCAAAGTCAGTCTCCATTAATAGCTCACCGGTATAGTCTTCAATTTTGATAATTGGTGAGAGTGGTACTTTTACACCTTGGTTTGCTAAGACTCCAAAAGCTTGAGCCATATCAATCATTTTGACTTCACCACCACCTAGAGTTAAAGATAGGCCGTAATTAACCGGATCTTTCCAGGTAGTAATGCCCATCTCAGTAGCTTGATTCATAAACGTTTCAACTCCGATAGTGCTCAGCGCTTTTACTGCTGGAATATTAAGTGAGTTGCCCAGAGATTTTCGGATAGTTACTGGTCCTTTAAATGAACCATCATAGTTTCTAGGACAGTATTGAGCTTGTCCTGGTACTTCAAAGCAAGTTGGAATATCTAATAAAATGCTGCCGGGGTTAAGTTTTTTTTGTTGGAAAGTAGTGGCATACATGAGTGGTTTGATCGAAGATCCTGGTTGGCGATGGCTGAGGGTGATATTTACTTGACCATCAATTTCACTATTAAAATAGTCTTTACTGCCAATCATGGCTAAAATTTCACCTGTGTTTGGTTTAGTAATCAGAGCAGCACCATTACTTACTTGGCGGCGAGTCAACTTTTCAACTTCAGCTGAAACTGAAGCTTGAGTAGTTTTTTGAAGTTCTAGATCTAGGGTGGTATAAACTCGCAGTCCTCCTTTTTCAACTGTTTCAACACCATATTCTTCATAGAGTAAATCACGCACATAAAATACAAAATGTGGCGCTTGGATGTCAGTTTTAGAAAGAGCTAGCTTTAAAGTTTCACCAGCAGCTTCTTCTGCTTGGAGTGGAGTTAGAAAATTTTCTTCTACCATGCGGCGTAAAACTTCTTGTTGTCTATTACTAGATACGCTTGGATCAGAGGAAAAAGGAGAGTATCGGCTCGGTGCTTGTGGCAAGCCAGCTAATAATGAAGCTTCAGCTAAGCTTAAATTTGCTGCATCTTTATCAAAATATTTTTGGGAAGCAGCTTGGATGCCAACTGCTGTACCTCCATAGGAAATGTAGTTTAGATACATTTCTAAAATTTCACCTTTAGAGTACATAATCTCAGTTAAAACTGACAAGACTAACTCTTTAGCTTTTCGCTGGATGGTTTTCTCTTTAGATAGAAAAGCATTCTTAACTAGCTGTTGAGTAATGGTAGAGCCACCTTCTGTGCTAGAGCTGAATAAATTATTACGAACTGCTCTAATCATTCCTCCTAAATCAAAACCCCAGTGGTGATAAAAATTTTTATCTTCAATGGCGATGGTAGCTTGGATAATGCTGGGTGGTAGGTCTTCAAGTTTAATTGGGACACGATTTTCTTCATCAAAAATTTCGTAGAGTAATTCTCCATGACGGTCATAAATAAGCGTGCTGACTGCAAAGTTATCTTTTGAAGTTAGACGGCGAGGGGATGGTAGTTGTTGAAGTAGGACACCGACGCCAATAATAAATAGTGAAACTACTACTGCGGTCACATATTTTAAAACTGGGTGAGTGACTGGCAGTAATAAAAACTTAATTGTCCGGAGAACTTTCTTTTGAGTTTTTTTATTGGTCTTTTTTTTAGCTTTACTTTTTATTCCAGTGAAGATGGAGTGAATCTTTTTTTTGGCTTTTGATTTGACAGGAAGCTGATCTTTTTTTAAGATTTTTTTCTTCTGTGCTTGCTGCCATTTTTTGCTAGACATATTTAGACCACTATTATCCCCCAAGGAGACTGTTCTTTGCAACTTGCTGTATACTATATTATCTAGTAGATATTAGCTATCTTGATCAGGAGAATCATGACCTCAAAAACCCCGCAAATTTTTAATTATAACTATAAAAATATTACTATTTCTGGTTTGCCAGGTAGTGGCTCAACTACCTTATTAGAGATGCTTAAAGAGGAGTTAGAGCTTGATGGTTGGCATGGTTTTAGTGGTGGGGAGTTTATGCGAGCTTATGCTGCTGAAAAAGGACTTTTTGATAACTCACAAAGAAAACACCATGACGCTTCTCATTATGAAGATGATTTTGATCGTCAAGTAGATTACGGCATGAGAGAAAAACTTCAGACAGAGAAGAACTGGATTTTAGAATCATGGCTGTCTGGTTTTATGGCTCAACAAGTCCCTGGCACTTTGAAAATTTTAATAACTTGCGCTGAAGATGCGATTCGAATTGATCGGGTGGTTAACCGCGATCAAATCTCAGTGGAGGAAGCCAAGCAGCATATTATGGGTAGATACAAAACGAATTTAAAAACTTGGAGTAGACTCTATGCTAAAGAGTGGCGAGAGTGGGTAGTTGATGCAGGTACTCTTTCTGCTCAGGAGCCAATTGATTTTTGGCACCCAGGCTTATACGATTTAGTTATTGATACTTATTCAAGTACAAAAAAAGAAACTAAAAAGATGGTTTTAAATGCCCTTAAAAAAACATCGCCGACTAGCTAAGAAAAATCAGATTAAAAAAACAAGTCGCGGTCGTGTCTTAACTCATCAATTATTTTTTCCGCTAGTGATTTTGGTTGTCATAATGTGGTTTTTATATCGAAGCTTATTTAACTTCCCAGTTTGGTTTGATGAGGTGATTGGTAAAGCGATATTTTTTGGTTTGCCAGTTTGGGTTTATGTGAATGTGACTGGTTTTCGTCCAATTATTGACGCTTTTCGGCTTAAAAAACTTCAACCAGGCTTACTAAAAGGCTTAGTTCTTGGTGCTGTTTTTGGTTTGGTAACTATTTTTATGCGTTTTGTAATTGTTGGTTATCAGATTCAACCTTTACTCATCTTTTTTGCAGATCAGTTTTGGTGGGAGATGCTTCTAGCTTTATTTACTGCTTTTTGGGAAACAGTTTTCTTTTTTAGTTTTGTGATGACGGTAGTCCAAGACAGATTTATAAACTGGTCATTGCTCAAGCAAATAGTTCTAGTGACGTTGATCTTTTTGCTTTTTCATATTCCAAATGCCTTTTTAAGATTTGATCTGATGATGGTTTTTCCTTTGCTGAGTTTGCTAACTATGTTCTCAATTGGTCAGGCATTAATTTTTTCTGAAAATCAAAATGGCTACTTATTAGTCATGTCACACACTATTTGGGGCATGGTGCTTTTGATCTATTTTTAACTAGACAGCCACCAGCTTAGTAGTTATACTGCTCTCTTCAAGATTCTTATATACATAGTATCTTGCGTACCTGCTGATTTTTCGGCACTACGCTTGAAAAAATCAGGGTCCGTAATATGCATAAATCTCAAATTTGGTTATCTGTTGCTTCATTTTTTCTAGGCATGTTAGTGATAGCGATTTCAATAAATTCTTCGGTGCAGACTATATATCCCACTTCGCAGCTTCAGGCTAGTCATCGTCATTTTTATCTTGGCAATACAATTCTACCAGATCACGTTGCCTATCCTTTACTAATGATGGTCGATAAAATTCAATTAGAAATTACTCCTTTTCCAGACAGGCTTTGGCTTCAAGCTGAGTATGGCTGGAGACGACTAGACTACGTTCATCAGTTTTTAGATAAAGACAATCATGCTTTAGCTCTAACTGCTTTTACTAAGTCGCAAAAGTATTTTTTAAATGCTACTCAGGAAACATTGGATGCCAATACCACTGATGAAGTTAAATTAATGATGTTGAAACATTTTACTGCTTATTTGTGGGAAGCAGAAGCGATCGTAGATAGTTTTGAGGGAGCAGATAAAGCTGTTGTAGAACACTTAATTAAAGAATGTGATGTTCTTAAACTGCGTTTAAGCCAGTCACTTTCTAATTAATTGCCCTATTTTTGTGTTCGGTTTCTGATTATTTTGGCATTTTTATTGCAAGTAAAATTAGTCACCTTTGAGTTATTTTGAGATATTGACAGAGGGGTTTGAAGTGTGAGATTCTTAGAATCCTGCCCAGGGTCAAGCACGAATTATTTTGTGCTTGTAGCTTTTAAAAATCACTAGGAAGTTGTGCATGTTGCCTAAAAAAAAGATGAAGTTTGAAGATCGTCGTTTAGATCAAGGTCTAGGCAAAGCAGTCGCTAGAAGAACTTATTTACGTCGATTAACAAATCCTAAAACTAATCGTGAACGTTGGGAAAAATGGAGTGAAGTTGCGCAGCGAGTAGCTTTGGGCAATTCGATGTTGATTTCTGGTGATAAAAAACACCAAAAAGCAGAGTATAAACTTTTACGCAAGCATATTAGTAATGGTTCTCTTTTAATGTCTGGTCGTCATCTCCAGCATGGCGATGATATTCAACCAGGGCGAAATATGGAGGTATTCACTAACTGTAGTACTGCTGCCTCATCCTTTGTGTTGTTTTATTTATTGATGAATGGATCTGGGGTTGGTCGATCTTATGATGACGATATGTGTGTGGTGGATTGGGATCATATGCCTAATGTTCGTTGTGTAATTGATGATCAGCATCCTGATTTTGTTTGGGGCGAGGACGAGAGTGTTAAATATGCCAAGCATAAATATGGTGAAGATAACGGTCACGTTCATTGGTTTAAAGTTCCAGATAGTCGAGAAGGTTGGGCTCAAGCGATTGAGATGATTGAGATCATGACTTATGAGAAAAAATACCGCGATGATTTATTGATTATTGATTTTTCTAAAGTCAGAGGTAAAGGTGAGCCTATTAGGGGAATGCAGAATCGTCCCTCGTCTGGTCCTAGACCATTAATGCAAGCGATTGCTAAAGTAGCTTCAATCAAAGGTGCGGGTATGTCGTTGTGGAAGCAAGCTTTATTTGCTGATCATTATTTAGCAGAATGTGTGTTAGTGGGTGGAGCTAGACGTAGTGCTAGGATCGCCACTAAGCAATGGACAGATCCTGAGGTGTTTGAGTTTATTAGTATTAAAAAAGGTGGCTTTTTATGGAGTGCTAATAACTCCATCGCCATTGATGAAAAGTTTTGGCGTCAGCGCACTAAGCACTCTCAAAAAGTTTTAGATGCCATTATTAAAGCTCAGTATGAGGATGGTACTGGTGAGCCAGGATTAATTAATCAACATAAACTAGTTCAGAATGATGACGGCTTAGAAGACTATGCCGACGGTGAGTATACTGGTAGTGATAAATATCAGCCGATGGATCGCACTAAAAAACTAATGATTCATGTGGCGCGCAATGCTAATGCCAAAGTTTACACTCAGATTCCAAACCCATGTGGTGAGATCTCACTTAATATGTTGGGTGGTTACTGCGTAATTGCTGATGTAGTACCTTATTTTGCTCCTTCCATTGATGCTGCTGAAGAGGCTTTTAGAGCGGCTACTCGTGCTTTAATTCGGGTTAATACCATGGATGCTTTGTACAGCAGAGAAGTGAAGCGAACTAACCGAATTGGAGTGGGTATGACAGGGATTCACGAATTTGCTTGGAATCAATTTGGGTTTGGTTTTAAAGATTTAGTTGATGAAGAAAAATCTCAAGATTTTTGGCAAACTCTATCTAGATTTAAACGAGCCATTGATGAAGAAGCCAGAGAATACTCTAAAAAATTAAAAGTTAATGTACCTCACACCAATACCACCATTAAACCTTCTGGGACAGTTTCTAAGCTTTTTGCTCTCAGCGAAGGTGCCCATTTGCCTAGTATGAGGGAGTATATTCGTTGGGTGCAGTATCGAAGTGATGATCCTCAAGTGAAAAAGTATAAAGATAAGGGTTATCCAATTAAAGAGCTAAAGAGCTATAAAGGCTCAACGGCGGTTGGGTTTCCCACCCAACCATTAATTTGTCGTCTAAATATGGGAGATAAGCTTCTCACCGCTAGTGAAGCTACTCCTGAAGAGCAATATAAATGGCTCATGTTGCTTGAAAAATATTGGCTACGAGGTGTTGACAGGGACGGTAATCCTCTTGAGGAAGATACTGGGAATCAAGTTTCTTACACCCTTAAATATAATCCTAATAAAGTTACTTTCAAAGAATATTCAGAGATGCTCAAAAAATATCAGAGCTTGATCAGGGTTTGTAGTGTCATGCCACAGCAAAAATTAACTACTTATGAATATCAGCCAGAGGAATCAGTGACGACCAATGAGTTCATGAAGGTTTTGAATGAAATTCAAAAAGATGAGACCATTATGGAGGATATTGATTATGAACATCTCAAGTGTGAGAGTGGAGCCTGCCCGATCTAGAAGACTAACACTTCAGCTCATCAGAGCTGATAACGTGGTTAATTGGGTTTTAGGAATTTCCCTGATCTTGGTACCAGATTTTTTTAACAGAATTCTTTTTGGGCATGAAGTAATATCGCATTGGATTTATATTGCAGTTGGGGTTGGCTTAATCTGGTTTGCTTCTTGGCAAGTAGAAAATTTTCTTAAAAAAGAAAAACTTGAAATCACTACTTTAAGATTTTCTGCTCTTTTAGCTTGGGTACCAGCTTTAGTATTGACCTTATTTCTACTTTCATCCTTGGGTAGCAGGGTTTTATTGATAACAATTATTCTTCTATGGCTTATAGATATTTATATGCTGGTTTTAGGTGGCTGGTATTGGTGGATGGCTGAGCAAGTTAGATCTAGTTAGGCATCGATTTCCCAGCGTGGTTTGCGGTCAAGTTTTTCGATATTTTGTACAAAATTTTGTTGTTTGAATTTGAAGCCAGCTGTGACTCCAATCATGGCAGCATTATCCATACAAAGACGTTTGGAGTAAGGGGTTAAGAGCTTGATTTTAGATTGTTTATTTTCATAACTATGGGCTGCTAATGTTTCGCGTATCATTCGTCTTAATGTAATGTTAGCAGACACACCCCCTCCGAGCCAGACTTCACGAATTTGATGCTTTTTTAGTAGTTTGTTCAATTTATAACAAATATGCCTAAACACCCCGTATTGAAATGACGCAGCAAAGTCATATATACCTTGTTTGTCTAGGGTGCTTTGGGTCTCAAGTTGTTCGAGTTTATTTCGGGCCCAAGTTTTAAGTCCACTAAAGCTCATATTAAAATCTCTTCGGTCTGTCATTGGGAGCGGAACTGAGTGTTTTTTAAGATCACCTTTTTTAGCAAACTCTTCTAATACTGGTCCTGCTGGGTAGCCTAGATTTAGCATTCGGCCGACTTTATCTAAAACCTCACCAGCTGCATCATCGATGCTAAATCCAAGGCGTTCGTATTCACCGATTTGAGTAACTTTTATAAACTCAGTGTGACCGCCAGAAACGACGATGGCTAAAGCTGGGAATTGATGTTGGATGACTGGTTTGATGAAGCGACTATTGGGTTGAGCCAATGGAGATAGGGCATGGGCCTCGATGTGATTAATAGCAATGAGGGGTAGGTTATATTCGGTGGCTAGTTTTTTAGCTTTATTTATTCCTACTTCCAAAGCTGGAGCAAGTCCAGGGCCTTGAGTAACAGCAATAGCTGAGATGCTATCCCAGGTTGCTTTAGCTCTTCTAAGGGCGACTTTAATAGTCTGATCAATATTTTCTTTATGAGCTTGTTTAGCTACCGTGGGGAAAACTCCGCCGTAGGGAGCATGGAGTTGAGTTTGGGAGGCAATTATATTTGAGAGCACCTTCGTGCCACTAGTAACCGCTGCAGATGTATCATCGCATGAGGTGTCGATGGCTAATATTAGAGGCTCAGACAT
>CAYXMW010000007.1:0-4547 GCA_964466145.1 uncultured Pseudomonadales bacterium | reverse complement strand
TTTAGATTGTAATTTTTCTATTTTTTTGGCGATCTTCTTCAATTAATATTTTTAAATCTGTTATTTTTTCTAGATATTTTTTACCTTGGTCCCACCATTCGATGACTATTACATTATTAGGGGCAATTAGCTTTTCCATTTCTAATCTTTTTAGTTCTTCTTCACTCTCTATTTTCCAGAGGTCGATGTGGTAAAGTTTGCCATTGATCCCGTGTCTTTTATAGTCATACTCTTCTATATATGAATAGGTGGGGGAGGTAATAGTTTCTGAGATTTGTAAAAATTCAGCCACACCTTTAGTAAAAATAGTTTTTCCTGCGCCTAAAACCCCATCTAAACCAATTACTAGCCCCTTTTCCCTAATTTGATTCCAGTGCTTGAGCATTAAAGTGCCAGCAATTTTTTTAGTTTCATCTTCAGACTTGGAGGTAAGAGATTCTCCACTACTGATTTTGATTTTTCCTACTCGCAACGTAGTCGGAGTAGAAAGAGTAGTATCGATGACTGTGGAAGGATCGTTTTTGGGTAATCCACCCGCATCTAGCACTAAATCAATTAAATCTTGCTGTTTGTTTGATAAATTGTTAAAAATATCTTGAACTTGGTAAGGTCGTTTTTTACCAGAGACATTGGCTGAGGTGGCAGTAATAGGTTTACCAAATTCTTTTAAGATTTTTAGAATTAATTCATGATCGGGAATTCTGACTCCGAGAGTATTAAACTCAGACTCGACTCCTGAGGCGACTTTGCATAGACTTTTAGAAATTACGGTTATTGGTCCAGGTAAAAAACGTTCATAAAGCTTTTGAGCTTGTTCATTAATTTCTACATATTCAGCGGCGATTTTTTGATTTGGGACAGCAATAGAAAGAGGCTTGCCTTCTCGACGAGATTTATAGGCTAGCAGCTTATCTACAGCCTCTTGATTAGTCGCATCCACACCAGCACCATAAGTAGTTTCTGTAGGGAAGATAATTAAACCACCACTATTTAAAACTTTGATAACGGCTTTAATTACTTCTTTCTTTGGTGTCTTAGTAACATTAATAGTTTTCATCAGAAGAGTATTATATCTCAGCTACACAAATTTGCTCTTGGTTGTATAATTAGCTCACGATTGATATGTCAGACACAACTCCTGATTTAAATTTTAATCTTTCCATCTCGGATAGTTTTGAAGATGACAATGAAGCTTTTGAGTTTGATTTGTTTTTAATGACTCGAGAAATTAGGCAGATCACTAGCTCACTTAAGCATGTGACTTTATTGCCTAAGAAGCAACAAAAGCAATGGGTGAAAGACAACCAAAAACTTCTTTATAAGTTCATGGGTAATTTAAACCATGATATGTCTGATGTTTTAGATGATATGTCACTTGATCACGATGTACTTCAAAAAACTATTTCATGCGTTACTGAGCTAAGAGAGCTGGTCAATACTTTAAATGGTCTGATGGTAGGAGGACCATCATTAATGAGTTAAATAATCCTTGAGTTGGCAGAATATAAAAAATACTTGTACAATACATAAATATGGATTTTGATAAACTTGTTGTTTCGTTCTTAGTTGATGAAGTCGTGGGTGGCTTTTTTATCTCTGTGCCCCCTGGACACGTGGCTTGTATCTATGATCGTGGTCGTGGTGTTTTACCTAGAGTTTGGGGCCCAGGTTTACATTTAAAGATTCCTTTTTGGCAAGTAGCGAAGCTTTTTAACTCTCAAATTTTAGAATACTCAATTAGAAAAGGTTTTGATATTTCTCTTAATAAAGAAGCTTTGGGTGATAATCCCATCATGACTTCTACCATTGATGGTAAAGACGTAGCTGTAGAGGGCTCAGTTCTTTTTAGAATTGATCGTGATAATGCTCCAGAACTATGGGAAAACTTGGGTGAAAATTTAGTTTCAAAGGTGGTCAGGCCATATTCTAGAAGTAGGATCGCGAGTGTGTTTGGAGAGCTAACTCTTGATCAGATTAAGAAAAATCGGAGTCAGATTGAAGAACTAGTTAAAGAAGATTTAAACTTATATTTTAAAGATAAGGGCTTAAACTGTGAAGGATTTTTACTTTCTGAGGTTCGTGTCTCTGATAAAACAGGTAAGACTAAAGCCGTGATTAAACAAGAAAAAGAGGCCGTAGTTCTTGATTCTAAAAAAGAAGAATAATTTCCAACATTGGTTTTTGCATTGACAAATTAGCAATCTATAGTTACGATTGCTAGCACAGTTTGTATAACTGTTAATTTATTAAGATTTAAAAGGAATTTTATGGCAATGACTATTAAAGTCTCGAAACTTAAACCTTTAGCTGGATATGTTTTAGTAGAACCAGCTCAAGCAGATAAAAAAACTGCTTCTGGGATTTACCTCCCAGATTCAAGTGAAGAAAAACCTCAATTTGGGACTGTTCTTGCTTGTGGTGATGCCACTTACGACGATGGTCAAAAAATTGAGTGCCCAGTCAAAAAGGGTGATAAGGTAGTTTACAAAAAATGGGGTGGAAATGATTTTGAAGTCAATGAAGTTGAGTATCAATTCCTCAAATTTGAGGATGTATTAGCAATCATTAAGAAATAAAGGAGAAATAATTATGGCAGTCAAACAACTTAAATTCGGCGACGATGCTCGTCAAAAAATGTTGATCGGTATTAATAAACTAGCTGATGCAGTGACCGTGACTTTAGGACCCAGGGGTCGTAATGTAGCGATTGATAAGGCTTGGGGTGGCCCGACCGTGATCCATGATGGTGTCAGTGTAGCCAAGGAAATTGAGCTAGAAGATAAGTTTGAGAATATGGGTGCTCAATTAGTAAAAGAAGCAGCTGAAAGAACTAATGATGCGACTGGTGATGGGACTACAACCGCAACTCTATTAGCTCAACAGTTAACTTCCAAAGGAATGAAGTATGTAACTGCTGGAACAAATCCGATGATGATGAAAAAGGGGATTGATAAAGCTGTCGACGCTGTCGTGGCAGAGATCCGCCGCTTAGCTAAACCAGTCAAAAAATCTGATTGGCAAAAAGTGGCCACTATTTCTGCTCAGAATGCAGTTGTTGGCGAGAAAATCGCTGAGGCTTTAGAACTAGTCGGTAAAGATGGCGTAGTTGAGGTCGAAGAGGGTAAAACCATGGATATCACCATTGAGCATAAAGAAGGGATGGAGTTTGATAAAGGCTTTGCCTCCCCTTATTTTGTAACTAATAGTGACAGTATGGAAGCAATGATTGAGTCGCCTCATATTTTAGTAACTGATCAAAAGATTTCTAACATTCAGGAGTTACTCCCCATGCTAGAGAGCTTGGTAAAAGTTAGCAAAAATTTCGTAATTTTAGCTGAAGATATTGATGGTGAAGCTTTAACTACCTTAGTAGTCAATAAACTTCGTGGTACTTTTAACGGTTTAGCAGTCAAAGCACCTGGTTTTGGTGACAGACGTAAAGCTATGTTAGAAGATATTGCAGTTTTAACTGGAGCTAATTTTATCTCTGCAGATACTGGACGCAAACTTAAAGATGTCACTATCGAAGACCTTGGTCGAGCTGATAGTGTTCGTTCTGATAAAGACACCACTCGCATTGTGGGTGGTAAAGGCAAACAAAACAATATCAATGCTCGTGTCGCTCAAATTGAGCGAGAGATTAACAAATCTGACTCTGATTTTGATGCTGAGAAGCTTCAAGAGCGCAAGGCTAAACTAACTGGCGGTGTAGCTGTCATCCAGGTCGGAGCTGCTTCTGAAGTGGAGATGAAGAATCTTCAAGAGCGAGTTAAAGACGCTAAGGAAGCGACTAAAGCTGCCATCGAAGAGGGTATTATCCCTGGTGGTGGAGTCACTTTTATCCAAGCCGGCAAAGTTTTGGATAAAATTAAAGCTGATAATCGCGACGAAGAGCTGGGTATTGAGCTAGTTAAAAGTGTGCTTGAAGAGCCAATTCGAATGTTGGCTAAGAATTCTGGTTTTGACCCAGGGTTTGTAATTAGTGAGATTAGCCGACAAAAAAGCTCTACTTTTGGTTTTAATGCTTTGACCAATGAGTTTGGTGATTTAGTTAAAGATGGAGTGATTGAACCAGCCAAGGTAACCACATCTGCTTTGATTAATGCAGCTTCTGTAGGATCAATGATTTTAACTACAGAATGTCTGATTACTGATGTACCTAAAGAAGAGCCAGCAATGCCAGCCGGAGGAATGGGTGGCATGGGTGGCGGTATGCCTGGAATGATGTAGAATATCATTAGCGGCAGGGTAGCTCAGCTGGTTAGAGCACAGGATTCATAAACCTGAGGTCGTGGGTTCGAGTCCCACCCCTGCTACTTTTGTTTTGACTTATGTTTTTAGCCTGATATACTTAGATTTCTCGAAATATCGAGTTCACGCGGGATAGTGTACGGTGCACGTGAGGCTCATAATCTTACAGACTAGGTTCGACTCCTAGTCCCGCAACAATAAATAAAACAGACGCCAACAGGCGTCTTTTTTATTTACTGCTGTGATTAAACTCTGAGTCTTTGAATCTGACCGAGCTACATGCGAGGGAATGTCTG
>CAYXMW010000006.1:0-21253 GCA_964466145.1 uncultured Pseudomonadales bacterium | reverse complement strand
AAGGTGAGTCCACCATGTTATTGAGTAGTTTTCAATACTTATTACACTTGTGGTAGGAATTGGTTATTTTGCCTCTTTTTGTCACAGTTTTCACGGGGTAATATTAGCTAATCATGTTAACTAAGCAAGATAAAAAATATCTAAATAAAACTTTTGCCACGCGTGAGTATCTTGATAATAATTTTGCCACGCGTGAGTATCTTGATGAAAATTTTGCCACGCGTGAGTATCTTGATAATAATTTTGCTACTCGTAAATACCTTGATAAAAACTTTGTTACAAAAAAAGATCATGATCAATTTGCAGATAGTGTAGCGGTAGAGTTCTTACAAATTCATAAACAGTTTGCAGCTGTAGATAAAAGATTTGATGAAGTTGATCAAAGATTTGATAAGTTAGAAAATTTAATCGGAGAAGTTCTCTTTGAAGTGAAAGGTATTGGTAAAAAAATAGATGTGATAACCAAGCGAGTTGATGGAGTTGAAATGCACTTGGGTTTAGTAATAGCTTAGATTAATAAGTCAATTCTTCAGCGCCATCACTAGTCACTAAGATCATATTTTCATATCGATAGCCGAATTCATCTTTTAGGTAAATCCCTGGCTCAATAGTGATGACCATGTTGGATAAAATGGGCTGGCTATTATTCCAGTTCAAAGATAAATTTTCATGTAAATCTAGTCCTAGTCCATGCCCGGTAGTGTGAATAAAATTCTTTCCATAACCAGCTTTGGTAATGACACTCCGAGCTACTTGATCTAGATCCTTAGCTAGAATTGGTCCATCGCCACGATTCTTCAGTGTCTCAAGTGTCGTCTTGTAAGCATCTTTAACAATTTTTTCAATTTTTAAAAATTTGGCAGTGGATTGTTTGCCAAACCAAACAGTTCTGGTCATATCACCGTTATAACCATCTATCACCGCACCTAGATCAATTAAAACCGGCATTTCTTCTTCTAGAACAGTAGTGGTTGGTTGGTGATGTGGTAGAGCAGAGTTTGGTCCAAAAGCGACAATGGTCGGAAAGGCTGGTTTTTCTGAGCCAGCCTTTTTAAGCTCAGACTCAATAATTTCTTTAAGCTGAATCTCAGTCATGCCGACTTGCAAAGACTTTATCGATGAGGCAATGGCTTGAGAGGTTATATCTGCAGCTTTTTTAAGACTAATAATTTCTTGGTCATCTTTAATAGTCCGTATTTTCCAGATGTGTTGGCGATCAAAGCTAGCTAGTTTTAGAAATGAAAACTTAGATAAAGTTTCATATTCACTTACAAATAAGTTAGATTTATCAACTAATAGTTCTTTTAAACCATTTTCTTGATTTAGTTTTTTAATTTCATCACTAATTTTGTTTAGAGAACAACTTTTGCGTACATTTACTCCAGCCGGAGATCCAAATGGCGAGAAGCTAGTATGAAAAAATATGTTGGTGTTAGGAGTAATTAATAAGAAAGACTCTCTTTCTTCAGGAACCAGATGATTAAAGCCAGTCAAGTAAACAATATCAGTCGGAGTAGAGAGTAATAAGGCTTGGTTTTGATCTAAGAATTGGCTTAATTTACTAATTCTAGATTTATATTTGCTCATTGTCTTGGAGTGCCTCTAGTGAAACTAAGGATCTAATAATAGAGGCATTTTTACCATCATCATCTTCATCGCCAACTATGAGAACTTGAATGTCTTCGCTAAACTCACTGTTGCGAGCCACCTCACCACTTTGATCTTGGTATTGAGTTTTAGTATTAATATTAAAATTTACTTCTTCATTTTGTCTGGATAGAATGGTTATTTTTCCTGAAGATTGTTCAATAATTGTACCCAGAGCAACAACATGATTCTTAGGCCGAAGACTTAGCGAAGAAACCAAAATTCTTTTGGGGGTAAAAGTATCATCAATAATCAATCCCATTATTACTAGCCAGTCGCCAACAGCTACATCATCAATGGAGATTTTTTGGTTAGCTTTAAGTAGAGTTGTTTGATCATCGAAAGGGATAATCTCTGTTCTCTTACTATTAGTAATAGTCAGGCTTTCTTCAGTGACTCGATCAACCTGACCAATGAAGCCTCGTTTTTGTTGAGACAGCTGGTCAATCACACCCTTTATTTGCTCACTTTTTTCTTCAACAATTCTTTGGATTCTTTCTTTAAGTTCCTGAGTAGTTTCGGCTGGGCTAGGTGATCCTGAAGAAGAGGCTTCTTGAGCAGTGACTGATTTGGGTAAATATAATATTGATAAGGCCAGTATAAAAAATAGTAGTTTTTTCATTTTTTTATACCCCAGGGTAGCTTCTCTTGCTTCACAATTCACCTCCTTCATCTTGATCAGCTTCTGCAGATTCGGTGGCAGTTTCTGTTTCTATTAATGGTTTAGTAGTGTAAATAACCGTTCTTTCTTTGACTATTGTTTTTCCGTCTTCATCGATTACATGAACTTCAATAATATTACTGCCCAGTTCTAGCTCGCCTTCGATAGAAAAATTACCAGAGTCATCAGCGTTAGTAATTGATTCTTCATCATTAATAAATATTACTACATAGCTACTGGCAATAGTGGTGCCGGTAACAGTAATAGTTGGTTCATTGACGATAGTTTCGTCTTCTGGGCTGTGAATAGATAAATTGCCATCCACTTCATCTCCTGCTTCTATTGAAGGGCTGACTTCTAGTTTTTCAGTTGTTTGCTCTGGTTTTGATAATGAACTTTGAGCGGTGTAAACTCCATAAACAATAATTAATCCGAAGAAAAGTCCGACTAATACTGAGATGATCATTTCTTTTTTCATTTGAGTATCTTATTATACCTTACATATGATTATTACCTACCATGGACACTCCAGTTTTAAATTAAAAGGTAAGGATGGTTCAGTTGTGACTGATCCCTTTCACTCTTACGTTGGTTTTGACTTTCCGAAAGCAAGTGCAGATATTATTACTATTTCTCACGATCATGAAGATCACAACCAAGTTGGTCGAGTGGGTAAGACAGTTCGCAGAGATAAACCCTTTATTATCACTACTCCCGGAGAGTATGAGGTTGGGGGAATATCGGTTTTCGGAGTTAAGACTTTTCATGATCAAATTGAGGGAGCTGAAAGAGGCACTAATATTGTGTTTACGATTTTATTAGACGATTTACGCGTTTGTCACTTAGGTGACTTAGGTCATGAGTTGAGTCCTGAGCAAATTACTAAAATTGGTTCAGTTGATGTATTGCTTTGTCCAGTAGGGGGAGTTTTTACGATCGATCCTAAAACTGCCGTAAAAACTATCAAGGCTTTAGAGCCCAGTATTGTTATCCCGATGCATTATAAAACTCCAACTCATGATGAAAAAGTGTTTGGAGAGATGTCTACTTTAGAAGAATTCTTAAAAGAATACGGAGTTGAAGTAGAGGCTGAAGAAAAACTTAATGTTGATAAATCTCGTTTACCAGAGGAAACAGAAGTGGTGGTGTTGCGACGTGGATAGGGTATACTACTGACACTTAGTTTTTTAAAATATTAGTCAAGTTCTGCCCAAAAAATGAAATGGTTGATAAACGAGTACCTCCTCATAATATTGATGCTGAAGAATCAGTTTTAGGTTCGATTTTAATTGATTTAGAAGCAATTATTAAAATTGGTGAGATTTTACGTCCAGAGAGTTTTTACAATCCAGCTAATCAAGCTATTTATCAAGCAATGGAGACCTTGTATGAGGGTCGGAGTCCCATCGATGCTGTTACTTTAACCAATCAACTAAAAAAACAGAAACAGCTTAAGCAAGCTGGGGGTGCTTCTAGGATTGCTGAGCTTTCTAACTTAGTTTCTACGGCGGCCAACGTGGAACACTACGCCAAATTAATTGTCGAGACACATGTAAAACGGCGCATTATTCAATTGTCAGGTCAGCTATCGAAGAAAGCTTTTGATCCGAGTGTGGAATCAGGTGAGCTGATGGATATGGCCGAGCAAAAAGTTTTTCATGTTTCTCAAACTCGCACCAATAAATCCTTCATACCTCTAAAGGATACTTTGGTAGAAAGTTTTGAGCGCTTAGATGAACTACAGCGTTCTGGGGGTGAGCTGCGAGGTGTACCGACCGGTTTTGCAGATTTAGATAGAGTTTTAGCTGGACTGCAGCGTTCTAATTTGATTGTGCTAGCTGCTAGGCCTGGTATGGGTAAAACTGCCCTAGCTTTGAATATTGCTCAATATGTATCAGCTAGTGCTGGTAAAAAAGTGGGCTTCTTTTCTTTAGAAATGAGTAAAGAAGAACTGGTAGATCGTCTATTAGTTTCTCAGGCAGATATTGATGCCTGGAAGTTGAAGACGGGTCGGTTGGATCAGCAAGATTTCTTAAAATTATCAGATGCAATGGGTGTTTTAGCTGATGCACCCTTATTTATAGATGATACTCCTGGTATGTCTATCTATGAAATGAGAACTAAAGCGAGAAGGCTAGCTACTGAGCAGAACATAGATTTAATTGTGATGGATTATTTGCAGTTAGCTCATGGTCAAACTAGAGACAATCGCGTCCAAGAAGTGGGTGAGATCTCACAGGGGTTAAAGAATCTTGCGCGTGAGTTGAAAATTCCAGTGCTTGCTGTATCTCAGCTTAATCGTGCGGTTGAGAGTCGGGGTGATAAAGCACCTCAGTTGTCAGATTTGAGAGAAAGCGGCTGTTTAGTTGGTGAAACAAGAATTTATCTGTCTGATTCTGGTAAATATGCGCAGATTAAAAATTTGGTGGGCAAGAGGAACTTTAAAATATTTGCTTTGAATACTGAAACTTATAAACTTGAGTCGACTTTAGTATCGAAAGCATTTTGTACAGGAACTAAACCAGTTTTTAAACTGACTACTCAGCTGGGAAGAAGTATCCGTGCTACTGGCAGCCACAAGTTTTTAACTATTAATGGTTGGAAGAGGTTGAATGAGTTAGAGAAAGGGGACCACTTGGTTTTACCCAGAAGGTTGGGTGATGTGGTTGAGCAGAGTATGTCTGAAGCAGAGTTAGCTTTATTAGCTCATCTAATTGGCGATGGTTGTACTATCCCTAGACATGCTATTCAGTACACTACTAATCAATTTGAGTTGGCAGAGATAGTCAAGAAATTGGCAGAAAAAGTATTTACAGATAAAGTTATCATTAGAATAAATAAGGAAAAAAATTGGTATCAAGTTTACATGAAGTCAGTTCGTCAAGTTGCGAGGGGAGTATACAATCCAATTAAAGTTTGGTTGGATGGGCTGGAAGTTTGGGGCTTGAGATCATATCAGAAATTTGTTCCGCAGCTTGTTTTTCAACAACCAAATAAATCAGTGGCATTATTTTTACGTCACTTATGGATGACTGATGGCTGTATTGCAGTTTCAAAGATGGGTGATAAAAAATACCCCAGAGTTTATTACGCGACTAGTAGTTCAAGGTTAGCGATTGATGTTCAATCTTTACTATTGAGGTTGTCTATAAATGCTAGAGTTAAGTTAGTTTCTCAACGTGATAAAGGTAGAGATCAATATCATGTTCTTGTGACAGGCCATGAGTCACTGAAAAAATTTGTTGAAAAAATAGGTACAGCAGGTAGTTATCATCTTCAAAAATTAAATAAAGTTCAAGATTATCTTGAAAATCATGCTGCTAATACAAATAAAGATATAATTCCTAAAGAAGTTTGGCGAAGTCTAGTAGTTCCAGCAATTAAAAAGTTGGGAATGACTACTAGAGAGATGCAGCAAAAATTAGGAATGTCGTATTGCGGAACAAGTCTATATAAGTGTAATTTAAGTCGAGATAGGGCGAGTAGAGTTGCCCAGGTAGTTAGGTCTGAAGAAATAAAGAACTTAGCAACAAGTGATGTTTACTGGGATAAGATTTCATCAATTGAGCCCGATGGAAAAGAGAAAGTTTATGATCTAACAGTTCCTAAACTGAGTAATTTTGTGGCAGAAAATATTATTGTTCATAATAGTATTGAACAGGATAGCGATGTGGTGATGTTTTTATATCGAGAAGACGAAGATAGTAGAGAAACAATGAAACTTAAAATTGCTAAGCATCGCAATGGAGCACTAGCTACAATTAACCTCTTCTTTAGAGGTGACAGAATTAAATTCTTTGATATGGATTATAAGCCAACGGCTTAAGCTGGTACTTGGCCGAATAATAGATACAACAATCCTGTGGAGAGAAAAACAAACATCAGGAAAAATCCTAGGGTAGACTTAAGACTTTTAAAAGCTTTTTCTGGATGAGGAGAGTCAGTTTTGATGATAATGATTAAAGCGACTGAAAACCAAATCACAGTTTTGATCACCAACCACCAAACATTATTTACATCAAAAGCTGATTGAATAATAATTTCGATGGGCGGCATTTGTATAATTATGATGACCGATTTAGGATATAATATCAAGTGTTAGCCGTGGTGGCGGAATTGGTAGACGCGTAGGTCTCAAAAACCTATGAAGGCAACTTCATGAGAGTTCGATTCTCTCCCACGGCACATATTTTTATCTTAATAGCCAAATTAAACCCACTGTTATTATTTGAGGTGCTAATCCCATTACTTTATCTGCGATTGAGTTATGGAATAAGCCATGAAGTTTATTAAGTGGTTTTAAGAACCAAGGCTCCCAGTTGAGGAAATTTCGGGGAGCTTCTAAAAAATCTGGTATCAAGCCCACAAAAGCTCCGATCCAGATATGGTATTGAATTTCAGTTTGGCTAGATTGCCAAAATATATATATGGCTGCAATACTGATAGCTAGATCAATTAATTCTAGTAAAAAAGCAGTTTTTCTCTTGCGCAAGCCATTACTTAGACCAGTACCAACATCCCAATGGGGAACCAAGTCTTCTAAATAATGTGAGGCCAAAGCGAGGGGGATGTAAAGTGCTGGATGAGGTAATTTACTAGCAATAAAAGCGCCAGTTAAGGTGTGAGATATCGATAACATAAGAGTATAGTATACAATAAAGATCATGTATCCAACGCTAATTAATTTCGGGTCAGTAACAATTAGTACCAATAGTGTTTTTGGTTTATTGGCATTTTTAACGACTGCTTTTGTGTATTGGCGCAAGACAAGAGAAGAGCACTATCATCAAGATCAAGCCTTTGATGCATTTTTACTAGCCAGTGTCATGGGTTTATTGGTAGGTAGACTGGGATTTGTGTTATTCAATTTTGGTGAGTTGGGAAAGAATATCTGGAATTGGTTTGACGTAATTAATCACCCTGGAAGCTTAGAATTATTTAGTCTATTAGGGGCTTCATTATTTTTTTATCGTTATTCAGGTAAAAAAAAGTGGGATCAATTTGAAGTGCTTGATTTTTGGTTTTTAGCAATTTCAGCAGGAATGGTTTTTAAGCAATTAGGTAATTTTTTTGCTGGCACGGGCTTTGGTTATGAAACGCAACTTCCTTGGGGAATGATTTTTCCTGGAGTTTTTACTAAACATCATCCTGCTCAATTGTATGCAACTTTATTTTTCTTAGGCTTATACATCTATTTATATTGGGCTGAATATCACTATCGTACTTTTTTGTGGTATCGAGCTGGTAAAAAAACAGCTCGGACTGGATTCTTAACCTGTGTGTTTTTAATAGCAACCGGATTATTTATGCTGTTAATGCAGTTAGTTAGACCAGCGCAACTAGAAATTAATCAAATTGGGTTGGACTACATAGTTTATGGGGCGATGACTTTAATTGGTGGGGTAATGATGTATGTTAAGTCTGGTAGATCAATAACTTTTAAAAGTAAGAAAAACTAAGATGTTTTGGCCAGTTTTTTTAACAGCTTTAGTGTTTGATCAACTTACTAAGCTAATGGCTTCAATCTACCTTGAAGTTGACCTTAATTACGGGGTATCATTTGGTTGGTTAGATCGGCTGCCCAGTGAATTAATGACGGTATTATTGATTTTTTTAACAGTTGGTATAGCTTATTTACTGAAAAAAGAATGGCAGCGAAATAAGGCCATTGCTGGACTATTTTGGGCGGGAGTATTATCTAATTTACTAGATAGAGTTTTGTTTGGTGGGGTGGTTGATTGGATCTCATTACCACATGTTGAGATTAAAAATAATTTAGCAGATTTTTATCTCTCGATAGCTTTAGTGCTATTATTTATTCAAGAATTTAGAGGTCGTTATGAACATTGAAGTAGTTTTTGAAGATCAAGATATATTGATTATTAATAAACCAGCTGGACTAGTGATGAATAGGGCAGATTCTGTTAAAGTATTAACTCTCCAAGATTGGTTAGAGAAAAAATTAGAAAAAGAAACTATTAATGATTGGCGAGAGTTAGTGCCAGCTGATTTTAGTGAAGAATTTGGAACCGCTGAGGAGATTTTTAAGCAACGACAGGGCTTAGCTCATCGTCTAGATAAAGACACTAGTGGGGTAATAGTAGCAGCGAAGAATCCTGGGTCTCTAGTAAACTTATTAGCCCAGTTTCGTCAACGAGAGATAAGTAAAAGATATACTTGCTTGACTCATGGCAAGTTTAGAGTTCCAAAAGGCACTATTAGAGCTCCACTGGGTAGGGATAGAACGAACCGTCAAAAATTCACCATTTCTTCAGGGGGCCGGCCATCGATAACAGAATATGAGGTGATTGATTATCATGCAGATTTAAATGAGCAGGGCCAAGAAAAGTTGAAAAAATTTAAGAAAAATCTTTTATCTTATCAAGGGTTTTCATTAGTTAACTGTTGGCCTAAAACTGGTCGGACTCATCAGATTAGAGTTCACATGAAGCATTGGCAGCATCCATTAGTGGGAGACACTAAGTATGTAGGAAAGAAACGTGCCAAGCTGGATAGAGAATGGTGTCCGAGGCAATTTTTGCATGCTAGTTCAATAGAGTTTACTCACCCTCGGACGAATGAAAAAGTTAATTTTGAGGTTGAGTTGGCTGATGATTTAAAACAAGCTTTAAATTTTTTGAGTTAGTTTGATACTCAAACAAACCCCCAGCGTTGATGGGAAAGGTATCTAATATTTAGTTTTTATTAAATGTCAGCAAGTAGTATAAATGGAGTAAAATAAACTTATGTCTCAAATATCTTTTTCCCCTCTTACCTGGCAACAGTTTCATCAGGATGTGTTTGAATTAGCTAAAAAAGTGGGGGAGAGTGGACAAAAATTTGATCGGATTGTGTGTATTGATCGTGGTGGAGCTATAGTAGCCAGGTTTTTATCTGATTTTTTAAATTTAAAAATATCTGGTTTTGTAATGGTAGCTTATAAGGAAGTGGGTAAGCTGAGTCAGCCCAAGATCATGGAAGAACTAAAGGTTGATATTAAAGGTGAGAAAGTCTTATTAGTTGATGAAATTATTGATAGTGGCAGTTCCTTTGAAATAGCATTAGATTATTTGCAAAAATTTCAACCTCAAGAAATTATAACTCTAGCTCCATATATTAAGCCGATTAGTAGATTCAAGCCAGATTTTTGGCAGGTAAAAACAGATGAGTGGGTGGTATTTCCTTATGAGGTGCGGGAGACAATTAAAGATGTCAGTAAAATCTTAAGAGAACGAGGGAAAAGTGAGGCAGAAATTGCAAGACAGTGGGAAGAGTTGGGTTTTAAACAAGATTGGGTTAGGTATTTTACAAAATGAAAAAATTATTTTTTACTTTTTCTTTAATAAGTTTGGTAGTTGCATCTATTTTTCTAACAGTATCGTTTTTGTTCCCAATAGGGGAGAAATATTTTTTTGATAAACTTTTTTATAAAAAATCTACAGCTCATGGGTACTATCCGCCTTATAGTTCAAGTGAAAATTTTTTTAGAACGGATAATCCAGTCTTAAAAAGATCCTAGGCATAAGGATATTGTCGCTCTTTTTTCTGATAGTAGTCAGGTCCTGGGAGTAATAAGTGAAGAAGACAACAATTATGAGATAGCAATTTTAGGAGACTCGTTTCCATATGGCTTAGGAGTGAGGAATAATCAAAGCTATCCAAAAATTCTAGAAAATTATTTAAACAGTTTGAAAATTAAAGATGTTAAATTTGAAATTTTAAATTACTCCCAAAACAGCGATGATATCTTAGATCATTACGTTAAATACTTAGAAGCGAAAAAGAAAGGTGAGGTTGATCTATACGTTCTAGCCATGTTGGGGAATGATTTTTTTATCAAAAGAGATGACAAATATCCAGGCAAGAATCAACTTTATGATGATATTGCCCAAAAATGTGGAGGTATCCCAATCGAAGAGTCACGTAGTTGTGCAGACCCGAAGAATGAGCGGTTTTTCATCCAAGCAAACTTGGCTGCGAGTCAGAATGAAATTAATAATTGTTTTTTTAAATTGATCATAGGCAATTTTGAGGCTGACTCAATGATAGCTTTTTTAGTGGAAGATATTCTTTTTGCTCAAGATGAGAATCATCAATGGTTTTCTCCAACCAGTGTTTATGCGCTGCACTTGAAAGATAAAAAAATTCCTGTCTGGAGCTTTCCTGCAGTAAGGGTATTTGATGTAGATTATGACAAAATACTCTTGTCAGATGCCGAAACTCATCCCAACCCCACCACCCACAAAGCCTATGCCTATTATTTAGCACTGATGTTGATTAATGAAAAATTTGATAATCTGATCGGCGATCATTCACAAAAAGAGAAAATCTTAGAAAGAACGACCCAGTTATTGATGCAAGAAGTAGCTAAGTTGAAATAGTTGCATAAAACTGTTCTCGTTTCTCAATCAGCTTTTCTGCAATCTTTTTGGCTTCTGGATGAATGAATCGTGGGAGACGTTTTTTGAGAATACTAGTTTTTATAAAATAATCATTTTCCTTTGGAGATAAAGTAGGTGGGACAAGCTCAGTATCTAGCATGCCTAAAGCATCACATTCCATCAGTAAGAGCTCATCTTCATCTTGAAGTTGATTGATGTAGTCATGAACAGAAATAAGATGTGTTAATCGTAAAACTTCAGGTTCAGTAAAATATCCAGAGAGACGTTGATAGATAAGTCGCTCAATCATCTCCACACCTTTTTTCATGTGGAGATCTTTTTGACTGCGGGCTTGATCAATAGTAATTGGATTTTTTTGTTTAAATAAGTTTGCATAACCCCAGTCATGAGCGTAAGCAGCGGTGATCAAAACTTTAGGGTTAAGTTTTGGATTATTAATTTTTTTTAACAGATACTTCATCCAATAAACCACTGCTTCAGTATGAGGCTTATCCCAACGAGGCCTACCTTTATTAGCTAGATCCTTGAGAATAATTTGGCGTAAGGTGCGCTCAATATAAGGATGAATCATTGAAGATTTTTTCATTGCTCATAGTATACTGGATGAATGACTAAAGACGTAATTAACCAATATATTAATCAGGAAGAACAACGCCAAACAGAAATGATTGGCTTGATTCCTTCTGAGAATCATATCTCACCAGCAGTATCTGAAGTTTTATCTTCAGTGCTAAACAGCAAGTATGCCGAGGGCTATCCAGGGCGACGTTATTATGAGGGCAATCAGCTTATAGATAAGATTGAGAATGAAGCTCGAGATCGAGTTAAAGAACTTTTTAATGTTCCTTATGTGAATGTACAACCATATTCAGGCTCGCCAGCAAATAGCGCCATTTATTTTGCGCTTTTAGAGCCTGGAGATACTCTAATGGGATTAACTCTAGCTGGTGGGGGTCATTTGACACACGGTCATCCTAAAGTAACTTTTTCAGGTAAGTTTTTTAATTCAGTTCAGTACAGTTTGACTCCAGAAGCGAGGATAGATTTTGAGGAGATGAGAGAGTTGGCCATAAAACATCAGCCCAAGATTATTGTGGCAGGAACGACTGCTTATCCATTTAGACTTGAGTTTGATAAGTTTCGCGAGATAGCTGATGAGGTTGGAGCATGGTTGATGGCAGATATCTCTCACATCACGGGTTTAGTAGTTGCTGGTGAGCATCCTTCTCCAGTACCACATGCAGATGTGATTATGTCTACCACCCACAAAACCTTTCGTGGTCCACGAGGGGCGATGATTATGGTCACAGAGCGGGGATTGGAGAGAGATCTTAAGTTGGGTAACAAAATTGATTCAGCCATTATTCCTGGGTTACAAGGTGGTCCACATAATGCTACTACGGCGGGGATTGCAATTGCAGCTGCAGAGGCGATGAGACCAGAATTTAAGACTTATGGGCAACAAGTAATGAAGAATGCCCAAGTTTTAGCTGAGTCGCTGCAAAATGAGGGTCTAAAGCTAGTTGGTGATGGGACTGATAACCATTTGATGTTGATTGATTTAACCCCACAGGGTTTTGGACTGGGTACTCAGGTGGCTTTTGCGATGGATGTAGCTGGAATGTACGCTAATAGGAATAGTATCCCTCATGAGCCTTGTTCGCCTTTTTACCCATCAGGGATTAGGTTGGGGACACCACTAGTGACTACTAGAGGGATGAAAGAAGCGGAGATGAAGCAGATTGCAGGTTGGATTTCTCAAGTAGTGAAGTTAGTAAAGGAGGATGAGCTGCCGGAAGAAAGAAAAGAAAGAAGTGGTTTTGTGAAAGAGTTTAGAAAAAAAATAGAAAATAATGAAGAATTATTAAAAATTCGCCAAGAAGTGACAGCGATGGCCAAAAAATTTCCATTGTTTAAGTGGTAGAGGAGAGTAATGAAAAAAATTGGGGCTCATGTTTCAGCTGCTGGAGGAATAGAAAATACCCCGAAGAGAGCAGCTGACATTGGTTGTAATTGTGTGCAGTTGTTTTCGGGCAGTCCTCGGGTGTGGCGAAAATCAGATTTAGCTAGTCATGACGTCGATAAGTTGTTTTCGGAACAAGCCAAATATAGTGTCTCATCAATCTTTACTCATGCCATCTATTTAGTGAATTTAGCCTCTGACAAGTCGGAGTTAATTGAGAAATCACTAGCTACACTGAAGTATGATTTGACCTTTGATGCTTTGGTGAAAGGTTCGGGAGTGATTGTGCATTTAGGAAGTCATCAGGGTCGTGGTTGGGAAACAGTTAGAGATCAAGTTGCGACAGAGATGAGGCAGCTTTTAGCTGAAAGTCCAGACAACTCAACCTTATTAATTGAAAACTCTGCTGGTCAAAATGGAAAGTTGAATAGTGATTTGGCAGAGATTAAATGGCTACTTGATGAAGTTGATTCTCCGAAGTTAGGCTGGTGTTTTGATACCTGTCATGCGCATGCAGCTGGATATTCTTTGGGAAAGGAAGTTAAGATCAAGGTAGGTCAGGATTCATTGATAGTAGAGCCAGCTAAATTTAAGAATGTTCGCCAAGAAACGGCTTTGCAAGCCATTGATCGTTTAAATCTATGGTCTACCCTCAAGGTGATTCATGTTAATGACAGCCGAGATACATTTGGATCTGGTCGGGATCGTCATGATAATCTAGGTGAGGGCAATATTTCCGAAGTAGATTTACGGTATTTTTTAAATCATGAACAAGTTAAAAATTTGCCGCTTATACTTGAAGTGCCGGGGGCTGATAAAAAAGGTCCGGATGTTAAAAACGTTAAAATACTAAAAAAACTAATTTCTAATTACTCTTAATTGTTTTCCTTAGAAATGGTACCAGTTTGGTACCAATCTCAAGGGTGGTAGAATATACCTCATGATTATTTTTAATGGCGATCAATTAGCTGCCGAGTTAGAGCAGGATCTCAAGCAAGAGGTCCAAGTTTTAAGTGATGGGGGAGTTAAGCTAAAAATTGCCGCCATTTTATTTACCGAAGACAAAGGTAGCCAACTCTACACCCGGCTTAAAAGTGAGGCGGCCCAGCGAGTGGGAATTGAGTATGAAGTGCATGAATTTTCAATGACTGAAGGCACGGGTGGGGTCGAACAAAAGCTTTTAGAATTAAATCAAGATACTGCGGTGACTGGAATTATTATCCAAAAACCATGGCGAAATACTTGGGCTGAAGTGAAGGGGATTAGTGAAGTAAAGGGCAATAAAGCAGTCAGACAGGCTTTCAATAGTTGGTGGCAGTTTTTAATTTCAAAAATTGATGTGGTGAAAGATGTGGATGGTTTACATCCTCAGCAACAGCGGGTTTTACCAGCCACAGCTAAGGCAGTCATGACAATCTTAAGCAAAGCTTTTTTAGAGCTAAATATTTCTCAAGCTGAGCAGCAACAAAAACAAATCTTAGTTTTAGGACGATCAGATATCGTTGGTCAGCCAGTCTTCTGTGAGTTAAAGAAACAGGGTTTTCAAGTGAAGCTATTAACTAGAGACGATGTGGAACAGCGCTTGAGTTCAAATAGAAAATTTTTAGATGCAGATATTATTATTAGCGCCACTGGTGTAAGGCATCTTGTTTCTGGAGAAATGGTTAAAGAGGGAGTGATTGCAATTGATGTTGGAGAACCTAGACCAGATATTGATTTAGAATCGATGAATAATAAAGCTGCTTTTATTACACCAGTTCCTGGGGGAGTGGGACCAATGACAGTGGTGAGCCTACTCAAGAACTGTGTTACAATAACAACTTAATAAAATTAGGGTGTTGGTTAATTAAATAGTCCTGACTATCAGACCAAAACCATTTTCTGTTTTTAACAGGAATAAATAAGGACAAGTATGATTGATGTCTCAAAATTAGAAAACGTTGCCCCAGATTATGATCTAAGGGATTTATTAGAAGCTGGTTGTCACTTTGGGCATGATGCTAGTAAATGGCATCCAAAAATGGCGGAATGGATCTACACTCAACAAGATGGAATTCATATTTTTGATCTAGAAAAAACCGTTTCCCAATTAACTTTGGCTTATAACTACTTTTATCACTTAGGTAAAGAAGGCAAGTCGATCATTTTTGTTGGTACTAAACGACAAGCTCGAGAAACTGTTAAAGAAAAAGCTCAAGAAGCAAAAGTACATTGGATTGTTTCTCGTTGGTTGGGTGGATTGCTAACTAACTGGCAGCAAGTTGGCAAATCACTTCGTAAAATGCTCGAGATAGAAAAAGGTTTGGCTGATGATAAATACAAAATGTACACTAAGTTTGAACAGACTCAACTAGAAAAAGAAGCTGGCCGTTATGCTAGATTCTTTGATGGTCTGCGTGAGCTTAAGAAAATCCCAGATGCAATTTTTGTCATTGATCCAAAGAAAGAGAAGATTGTTCTTAAAGAAGCAGTAATGATGGGTGTGCCTGTGGTTGGGTTAGTAGATACTAACACTGATCCTCAATCGGTTGATATTGTTATTCCAGCTAATGATGATGGTCGCACTAGCATTGAGTTTATTGTCGATCAATTAATTCAAGCCTATATTAAAGGTAGAGCTGCTAAGTCTACTGCTAAAGAAACTGATCAAAAAAAGGTTAAGAAAGGGGATAAGTAAAATGGCTATTACTGTTGCAGATATTAAAAAACTTCGAGAAGAAACTGGCGCGGGAATGATGGATTGTAAAAAAGCACTTACAGCTGCTGAGGGAGATTTTCCAAAAGCTCAAGAAATCTTACGCGAAAAAAGTTTAATTAAGGCAGATAAAAAATCTGATCGAGAAACTAAAGAAGGTTATATTGCTAGCTATGTACATAATAATAACAAAACAGCTGCCTTAGTAGAAATTCTCTGTGAAACTGATTTTGTGGCTCGTAATGAAAAATTACAGGAAGTAGCTAAGAATGTGGCGATGCAGGTGGTGGCAATGAACCCAGCCGATGTCACTGAACTTTTAGCTCAAGATTATATTCGCGATGCTAAAGTTACAGTCGAAGAACTAGTGAAGGAAATAAGTGGTCTTTTAGGTGAAAAATTAGTGGTGAATAGATTTACTCGATACGAAATTGGTTCTGAATAAGTAAATGTCAAAGTTTAGTTTCAAACTTGAAAAAACTCTAGGTAAAGCTAGGGCTGGTGAGTTTACTACTGCACATGGTGTAGTCAAAACCCCAATCTTTATGCCAGTTGGTACTAAGGCAACTCTTAAGGCTTTGGATAGTTTAGACGTCAAGAATACTCAGACACAAATAATTTTAAGTAATACCTACCACCTATATCTTCGTCCAGGAGAAGATTTGGTGGCTAATAGGGGAGGACTGCATCAGTTTATGCAGTGGTTTGGTCCAATTTTGACAGATTCGGGTGGTTTTCAAGTTCTTTCCCTTGGTGAAAATACAACTATTAAGGACAATGGGGTTGAGTTTAAGTCTCATTATGATGGCTCAAAACACTTTTTTACTCCAGAAACATCTATAGAAATTCAGCGCCAGCTGGGAGCAGATATAATTATGGCTTTTGATGAGTGCACTCCAGATAAAGCTGATCGGAAATATGCTCTAGAAGCACTAGATCGTACTCACCGTTGGGCAGAGCAGTCAATAAACTATTGGGAAAGTAAAAAAAGAGTTAGTGCTCAAGGTCATTATCAGGCTTTATTTGGGATTGTTCAGGGTGCAATACATCGAGATTTGAGGGAACAGAGCGCTAAATTTATGGCAAACTTAGCTTTTGATGGGATTGCGGTTGGTGGTGAGACAGTTGGTTATAACATGAATGGGACTGCTCACGTCATGGAGTGGATTGAATCTTTATTACCTGCAAATAAACCCAGGTACGCGATGGGGCTAGGTCGTGATCCACAAGATATTGTAGATGCAGTCCAGATGGGGTTTGATATGTTTGATTGCGTGGGTCCGACGCGTTTGGCTAGAAATGGTGCCTTATATCATGGTCATCTAGAGCAGGATAAAGACAAGTTTAAGTTTATTTCTAAGTTTAAGAATGGTCGATTAAATATTGGTCGAGTTGATTTTAAAACAGATGACGGGGTAATTATGGAGGGTTGTGATTGTTATACTTGTAAATCTGGATATACTCGAGCTTATCTGAGCCATCTTTATCGCTCGAAAGAGTTAAGTTATTATCGCTTGGCTAGTATTCACAATGTTCGGTTTATGATCCGGCTGACCGAAGAGATGAGAGCCGGTATACTAAACCAGTGAGTAGTATTATTCTAAAAATTTTAAAATATTTTGTAACTACAACGGTAGTTTTAGTGATTTTGATACTACTGCTATTGAGTTCACTTTGGGTGGCGGGTCCACACTTATTTGCTTTAGATAATCATAAAAATATTTTGTTCGTTTCTTCAGAAATAGACTCACCAAGAAGTCAAATTTATTTGGCATATTTTTTTCCATCTACTAAAGAAATTACCGTGACAGCTGTTGAGTCAGATCAAGTTTCAGTTTTGGGTGGATATGGTAATTATGAGCTAGGGAAAGTCTATCCACTTTTGACTATGGAGCAAAAGAAAACTGATTTCCAATTAGCTGCCATGAGTTGGAGCATGGAAACTTTGGTGGATAGTATTTCAGAAATTGGATTAAATACACATATAATTAGTAAAAAAGAGCTTCAACAACAACTTTGGATCGCAGCTTTTAGTCATTTAACAACCCCTCGAGAATCTATCGAGTTTATTAAAGCTTTCTTTTTTACTAAATCGGTGCCGGTGGAACAAATCACTTTTGATAAGCAATATACTCCAGTCGATGAGTTAGACATCCTAGATAATGTGGTGCTCTACGAAGATTGCTCGGTAGCAGTAGTTAATACCAGTGAGAAAATTGGATTAGCTTCCAAGATGTCTGATATTTTAGAAAAAAATGGAGCGGTAGTGGTTAGAGTAACTGACCAAAATAGTCCTTATCAGCTGTCGACACTTTCTTTTTATTCAGATCATGGCTCTTGCCAGTCATTATCAAAGCGATTGCAAGTATTATTTCCTAGTAAAGTTATTAAACAAAATCATGATCAGCTTCAGCAAGAATATCGAGCTGATTTGATAATTTTTATTGGGAAAGATTTAGCTAATTTAATCTAGTAGTCTTCTGGAGTGCTGACATCTTCTAGAGTTTTTTCCACATCAGTGTCTGTATCTACTATCTCAACTGGAATATTTTTTTCGATCATTGATTCGTCAACTTTATTAATGGTGACAGCAGTGGCGCTAGTTTGACTGTTGGCAAAAGAAGCAACATCTCGATTAGTAGTGGAGCGCTCGATTTCTCTAATATGAACTATACAGCGGATACCATCGCATGATCTGACCCTGCAGGCATATTTATTGCCGGATTTAATTAGTTTTGCCAGTCTAAATGAGAGGTCTTCAGGTAGAGAACCAATGTATGTTCTTTCAATATAGATTGAAATATATCTATTTTTAGGTTGGAGTAAACATTCTTGACCAATGGAGATTTTTTTTAAGACATTTTTATCAGCTAAACGATAGAGTTCAACAGATTTAGTTTTTCCGGGCTCTTCAATAAAAGATTCATTGGAGAAAGCTGGGAGTGAAGTGATTTGTTTGTTTTTAATTTTTTGGAGGTGTTTTGAAGCTAATCGATTAGATTTATCTATCTCTAAAACTTGTTTGAAAGTTTGTTGAGCTTTTCGAATTTTATTAAGCTGAAGGTAAGTAGCTCCA
The DNA here is from genome assembly GCA_964466145.1 of uncultured Pseudomonadales bacterium. Taxonomy (GTDB): domain Bacteria; phylum Patescibacteriota; class Microgenomatia; order UBA1400; family PJMF01; genus JABBGTR01. The sequence goes on along the minus strand of CAYXMW010000006.1, from coordinate 2,809 downwards.
AGGCGGTTTAAGGCACTGGTGTCTAAGGGTTTAAGCTCAATTAACTCTTGATTAAATTGAGAGGCTTTTTTCCAGTCTTGGTTTTTAGCAGCTCGAATGGCTTGGTGTTGGAGTTTAAGAATTTGACTCATATAATTTTAATTTGTAACGACGAAGAATACAGCGGCAGACTCCGATTGTCAACTGACAACAAAAATTTTACAATCTTGTTGAGAAAGGAAATCTTATTTATGTCAGGACACAGCAAATGGAATAATATTAAGAATCGCAAAGGCGCTCAAGATAAAAAAAGAGGCAAGCTTTTTGGGCAGTTATCTCGTCAGATTAGGGCAGCTGTTAAAGAGGGCAAATCTGGAGATCCGGATCAGAACCCAACTCTAAGGACTATTCTGGAGAAAACTAGAGAAGCAAACATGCCTAAAGAGAATATCCAGCGAGCAATTGATAAGGGTTTGGGAAAAGGAGCTGCGGGCTTAGTACAAGAGATAGTTTATGAGGGTTTTGGACCTGGTGGGATTGGAATGTTAGTCACCGCAGTTACAGATAGTGTTAATCGCATGAGTTCGGAGCTAAAAAATGCTTTTTCTAAGGCTGGTGGAAGCATGGGGGCTCCTGGAAGTGTAATGTATATGTTTGGTCGCAGTTTGAGTGGAGAAGAGGGATATATATGTGTGACTCCCATTCCAGTCGAAGATGAGAACACGCAGCAGCAACTTCAGGATTTAATGGATAGTCTTTTAGAAATTGAAGATATTGAGGAAGTTTTTTGCGCTGGGGTGTGGGGAGGTAAGGAATAGAGTACAATACTCCTAACTTATGCGACGTCGTGAAAAATTTGTAATTGCTTCGGTCTTATTAAGTCTTGGTTTACTAGGGGTCCAATACGTTTCTTTGGAAGCCAGATATTGGGCAATTGGGTTGTTTTTAATAGTTTCATATTTTACTTCAGCTTGGGCATTGGCTGATGATCTGCAAACTCATGAGTGGTTGACAGTAGTTCCATTTCCGGCTTTATACGCTGGTTCAGTGAGTTGGTTTTATTTTTTATTACCAGAGGGAATCACTAGTAAGTTCGTGCTTTTAGCTGTGTTTGGAGTGGGTATGTATGCTTTGTTTCTAACTTCTAATATTTACTCAGTAGCTAAGGGCAGAACTATTCAGTTGTTACATGCAGCTCATGCCATTGCTTTGTTGTTTACTCTAGTTACTTCTTTATTGTTTACCAATACTATTTTTGGTCTCAGATTACCGTTTTATTTAAATGGTTTATTTTCAGGATTAGTCCATTTTCCGTTAATTTTAATGTCGTTGTGGTCAGTTAGCCTAGAAGATCATATTAGTGGCGAAATTTTGGCATTGAGTGGGGTCCTGACTTTATTTTTAGTTGAGCTAACTACGATTTTATCCTTCTATCCATTTTCTGTTTGGAATATCGCTTTGTTTGTAATGGCTTTTATTTATGTGAGCTTAGGTATTTTGCATAGTTTTCTTAAAGAACGCCTATTTGAAAGGACGCTGCGTGAGTATAGCCTGGTAGGGGTATTCGTCATCATCATGTTTGCGATTCTTTTTCCTTATAAGTAGACAGTTTTTTCAATTTATTGTTGGTTTTTCTATATCAAACTATTGCAATAATTATGCAATAAAAGTGGAGTAGAGCGAGGTAACAGTTTTGTAGTAATCTAAATACTTGGCTAAAAATGAGTTAATTAGCTCGCTGAGTAAGTAGATATCCCTTGTAGAAATAATCTATTTTTCAGATTAAATAATTATTTATTTAGATTAAAGTAATGGGGAAGAGCTGATAAAAAAATGTTCACCCACTAGAGAAGAGGGAAGAAGATGATATAGTTTGATATGGTCGTGAAAAATGTGGAAAACTAAAATATTATAGGATTCAAATTAATTTGATCTGGTTTGATATTACTAAGCACAAATTAAGATGTTATTAAGTATAAGCAAACTAAGCATTGAAGCCCCAGGAGTCTTCCTCTGGATAGTTTTATCACCACCAGGCTTATCTGGTCCTTGATATAGGGCAAAATAAGGGGGCAAGCGATGCCGGAATTATATATAAAAAACCCGAATACGTTTTACCAGGCTAGCCTGGAAACAAGCTGGAGTCTCTAAGTTGGGTTTAGGCTGATGAAAGAGCTCATTTTTATCAAGATAAAGGGCTTCTGAGGGAAGTTTATTGGGTTAGTGGTGGCTCAGTTGTGGGGTAGTCCCTCTCTTTTGAGTGATATCTCGTATTATGAGAATGGTATTACGTCGCACAATATAACTTTTGCGACGTAAAGCTAGGATAATCGGAGAGACTTATTTCATTCTTATTTCACTATTTCTCATCAATACTAGCCTATTTGAGATATATTCATTTTTTGGATGTTTTTGTGCTGCTGCTCCGTTAAATGGCTCAAGCTATATTTTTTTATTTAGATAGTTCTTTTAAATTCAATTATTTTTTATTTTATTATCTATTAAGTTAATTTCAGTAGTTTTATATGGTTATCATAGGTAATAGACATCACCTACTAGGATATAAAGCCGTTTTTAGGGCACTAGAACAGCTTATATCTAGTAGATGTAAAGTTGTTTAGCCTGGTACATGGGTTTTTACTAGTTATTTAGCGTATAAGTTAATCTCATTATTAAAGTCTAATAAAATTAAGTCGTTCTTACTTTTTAGTATTTAGCATTTTGTTTTAGCTATTTTCAAAATTTAGATTTTATTTATGCCTCTCAATTCTATTAGTGCTCAATTTTTTCATAAAATTGATTTTTAAAACTTTTTTAAATTAAAAATATG
>CAYXMW010000005.1:19406-21898 GCA_964466145.1 uncultured Pseudomonadales bacterium | reverse complement strand
AACTCTTCATTAGTCACATAATAAGCTTCTTGATTCTCTTTAACTGCTCTACAGCCTATATTTAACATTGGCTCCTCAGAAACCTTAAAATTATCTAAGCCAACTGCATGCTGAAAACCAGAGCCCTCTTCCTCACCCAAATTTACATTATTCTGATAATGATCTGGGCTAATATGACGATAGTAAGCATAAGCCATAATCGGGTCAGAAAAGAACGGCCTCACATAAATTGAAACTTGCTTGGGATAAGAATCTAAAACCTCAAATAGTTCTGGTAAATACGACTGATAGACCTCATCATACTTGACTGTGTGAATGGTGTAAAAATTAACCAAGAAGGGGAGACTTGAAAAAATAATTATTGCTGACAGTCCCCCGCCCACAATTTTTTTCCAATTAGCTCTAGGTAAAAACTGCCAGATAACTTGCAAGCCCATCACCATCGTTAAAATTAAAAACGGCAACAATGGAGAAAGCCTTACCATCTGTGGCTCTCCTGATAAAATAGATGGAATTGGTGCAATTAACAAACCAAGCAATATAAAGATTCGAGTTTTGTTCCCAGTTTTTTTATCATCAACTTTGAATAAGGCTCCCACCATCCCCAAAAATAATAATGGCAATAAAATTAAATAAAACTGCCCAAAATTTTCAACAGACTGATAGCGAAGTTTGTTATCACCAGTAGTAAATAAAAACTGAGGAGAATAAGTAGTCACAAAACGCTTTATTAAAGTTTTACTTATAAAAAGCGGCTTATTCCACAATCCATAGCAAAGTAACTTAGGCAACTTATCATCACAAAAAGTTCTATTTTGGTTAATAGCCATCACTAAGCCTTTATCAGTTAAAATTCCAACTTGATTAAATCTAGCTGCGCTGCTGGCTGCTAGTTGCGGGTGAAAAAGAGGTGCCACTAAAGAAATAAAAATAACTAAAAACAATACTGCTTTCTGCCATTTAATTTGTTTACTAATTAATAAAAAAAGTAAAAAACTAATAGAGAACAGCAACGTTACTGGACGAAAAGCAATATAGGTATACCAAGTCAAAGCCATCATAAATGCTGAAGCAGCCACCCACCACCAACTTTTTTCTTGAGTAATTTTGTGTAAAAAAATTAAACCTAAAGTAAAAAATAATAAAGCAATATTTGCCTCATATGCAAAACGACTCATCATAAATGTCCACGGGCTAAGCGCCACAATTAATGCTCCAAATAAGGAAAGCTCTTGTTTAAACTTAAATTCTCTTAACAACCAATAAATAGCTGCCACTAACAATGAGCCAGCAATCACCGAAGGTAAACGTACCGAAACCGAATTTAAACCGATTAGCTTAATAAATGGCATTAATAAATATGCTTGAACTGGTAATTTTTGGTCGCCAAAACCTTTAAAAATAACTGGCCATGAAATTCCGTGCTCGTCTCTCCCCGTTTCAAGTAATGAGTAAGAAATGTACCCAAAATGAGCTTCATCAATCAATAAACCTCGAGGAGATCTATCTAACCACAAAAAACGAATTACAAATGAAAATAAAACTAAGACTAATAATAAAAAACTACTGTAGCGCTTAATTAGACTCATGACTTTATTTTAGTGCGTTGGCGCTTAATCAACCAGTATGGCTTCCATAATAGATAAGCTATTTTTTGCCAAATATCAGCGTGCTTCCAAGTAAAAATATTAGCGTGTCTCCAGCTCATCTCTTCCATCTTTCTCTGTCCAAAAACATTAGTGTTAGTAGTCTCATGATTATGATCTACTTTTGCTGCTGGCTCAAACAAAACTCGCCAACCTCTTTTCCTAGCCATATGAGACAGATCAATGTCTTCCCAATAAGCTGGGTAATAAGCTAAATCAAGACCACCGATTTCTAACCATTTATCTCGGCTAAACATGGCACTACCTCCACTCGCCCAAGCAGTTTTACCTGGTTTTAGATCATCCCCTTTAGAATGAATAAACATTCCTCGCTCAAACCAAAGTTTATTCTTGCCACTTTTAGCTCCTCCATGTTCATGATCAAACTCCAAACACCCGACTGCAAAAACATTTTTATCTTTAAAATAAGGAACTATTTTTTTAACTGTATCTGAATAAGCACTGACATCATCATTTACCAAAAAAATTAGGGGGTGTCTAGCTAACTCCACTCCCCGATTGCTATTAGCCGCAAAACGCAAAGTGGTGTGATTAATTACATAAACAATATCAATTTTTTTCTTACCTTGGCTATATTCACCCTTATATAAAGTATAATCATCCTTTTTAACACTTTTTCCTAACTCAAATTTCTTCTTTAGCCAGGCGAGAGTTTCTTTAAACCCGCCATCATCAACTATGACTACTTCATCACCACTGCGAAGTGATTTTAAAACTGAGGGAAGATTTTTTTCCATTAAAACACTACCTCTATAGGTAGGAATGACAACTGAAACTCCTAGATCTAAATTATTATTATTCATTTTAGACCCTTAATTTTAGAAT
>CAYXMW010000005.1:0-19306 GCA_964466145.1 uncultured Pseudomonadales bacterium | reverse complement strand
TGAAACTCCTAGATCTAAATTATTATTATTCATTTTAGACCCTTAATTTTAGAATAAAATTTAGCTGGTATAAAAAGTACTATGTGCATGATCTAATCATATTAAATAGTTTCTTTTCAAAAATATCTTTATCAAAATTTTCAACCTGTTTTTTTGCAATATCCTGGTACTTTTTCCTTAATTTTAAATCAACCATTACCTTTTTTGTTTTTTCTAAACACTCGTTCTCTTCTGACCACAAAAGATCGGTTAGTTTTTCTCCCATCACCTCGATCTGACCTCCTTTGCCATGCACTATTGGCACACACCCTGCAGCCATCGCCTCTGCAGTACTAATACCAAAATGCTCAACTTTTTCCGGATGTTTTTCTTGATCAACATCGAAACCAGCTGCATGCCAATAAATACTGGCTTTGGCATACCATTTTAAAAGTTCTTTTCTATCTAAGTCATGATAAAACTCAATTGGCAAATCTCTTTTTTTACGCTTAATCTGAGAAAGATACTCCCTGTCCTCTACTGCACCAATAAAAACCAGTTTCCAACCTTTTGTTTCCTGGGGATATTTAGTAACTAGTTTGCGAAAAATATCAATTAGAACATCTTGTCGTTTGCTGTGTAATTGGCGAAAGAATCTGCCTACACTTAAAATAACTTTTTCCTTCTTAATTGAAGCAGCAACGCTCTTAATTTCAGCTACGTCTACGAGTGGATTATGCACTAAATCAATTTCCGTTGGCCAACTAGCTTCAACTACTTTTTTAGTAAATTGAGAATTAGTATTTTTAACCTGCCATCTTTTTAACTTAAATTGCTCCAAGGCTGAACTCTTATCTAATTTTAAAGGAAACTGAATATGTAAAATATTTTTTTTGGCCAAAGAAATAAATAAGCTTCCATCAGTGAGGTAATACATTACATCAAATTGACGAGTCCAAAAAAGTTTCTTAATAAAATTAGCAGTCGACCCTAGTGGTGAAGGCACAAAAGAAATATTATCTAGAGAACGATTTAAAAAAATTTCGTATTTTTTAACTATCGAAGCATCGCCAGCATATTGCTGAGGGACCGCAATTGAAACACTGTGTTTCTTAGCTAAAGCAGTTGCTACATCTAGCATATATTTTTCGCCGCCGCCAGCATGTTTGGGAATATATGGTGAATAAAGACAAATTTTCATCACTCATCCTGCCACATTTTTGAAATTTGTTGTTCTATTTGTTTATAAGAGTTTTCTAGAGTAGGTTTCCTTTGTCGTTCCCAAAGCTGAATATAGACCAACATTCGATTAATACCCTGAACTATAGACTCAATCCAACCTTCAATACCATCTTTATATCCTTGTTTAAAAATTCCACGACGCAAAAACTCCATCACTCCCTTTCGTAACACCGTAGTAACTTTAACTGGCTTGGTTTTAGCTTTAGCTAATAAATCAGCCTCTATGGATGTCCAGGAGATAGTTTTCTTTAATCCATCTAAAGTATTGCGATGAGTGAGATGAATTAACGGTGACTTTAACCTAATTTCCTCACCATTAAATTTTGGACTTTCATGAATATCTCCATACCACTCCTGAAATTTATTTTTATTAAAAACTCTAGTTACTGGGTCTTTATCCCAACCACCATGCAACATAATCTTGCCGTAATGAACATTCTGACGAGGCATACTAAGAGCAACTGCGGTTGATGTCTCTAGTTGAACCATGATTTCTTTAGCTAGAATTGGCGTCACTCGTTCATCGGCATCAACATAAATTGCCCAATCTGTTTTAATTTTCTTCAAAGCTTCATTTCTAGCCTTAGCCATGCTTCGATGAGAAAAACCGACTACTCTCACTCCTGCATTTTCAGCTAACTTGGCCGTACTGTCATCAGAAGCACTGTCGATTACTAAAATATCATCACACCAACTGAGAGTGTTTATGCAATTAACAATCATCTCCGCTTCATTTTTAGCAATAATTATGGCCGTAATACTAGGATGATTAGTGACTTTAGATTTTGTCATAAGGCTGTTTCCCCATTTTTCTAGTCAAAACATGAGTGATAGCTTTTCTCTCCACTGGATTTCCATTTATTAAAGTCCTCAAAGAATAAGAAAGGCTAGTTAGCTTAACTCTCCACGAGCCATACTTCAGCCCAATAAAGACCCTATTTCTAGTTTGATAATAAGTGTGTAGGGCTGAACCAGAACCACCACTAGAACCTGCATTGTGATGCCAAATAAACGAATCGGGACAATATAAAACTTTAAAACCTTTTTTCCGAGCGCGAACACTCAAATCCACATCCTCATAATACAAAAATAATTTATCATCCAACATGCCCACTGTTTCAAGTATTTCTCTAGAAATTAAAATACAACAACCAGTACAAAAATCTGTTTCAACTGTGTTATCAAGTTGCCCACGATCAATCTCATCTACTCCTCGATGGAAGGCAATTAAATTTGGCCAATCAATTGCACCACCACCATACCAAATAATATTTCCCAGCTCAGATTTAGGATAAGCTTCTTTATGATATTCATAACCTTTAGCAAAATAAATCTTTGGGGCCACCATTCCACCAGAATCTTCATTTTTCAAAGTATTGTGTAGGTGAATTAAAAAATCAGGATCTACGGTAGTGTCATTGTTCAACAAACAAATATAATCTGGATCATAATGCTCAGCTGCATAAGTCACACCTAAATTATTGCCTCCAGAAAAACCAAGATTAGACTCACTCCTAATAACATGAAGATGTTCTGCTTCTAATGACTTAGGAAGTTTGAATGGTTTTTGTGAAGCATTATCAACCACAATTACCGAATAAGTAAATGATTTTGCTTTTAGATCTTGAAGCGATTTCAAGCACATTTTAGTTAATTCTTGAGAGTTATAATCAACTAAGATAATCGAGATATGATCCATGAGGATTATTATAGCTTACTTCGGGTTGGAGTCATTAGATCATTAGCTTTCTTCGCAACCGCCAAATTAATTTTTTAATACCAGTTGAGCGCTTTATTTGAGTATTTGCCATCCAATAAGAGAGTTCTTTTTTAAACTTAGTTAAAGAATTGAGGGTCTGATCTAAATTTTGTTTTTTTTGAGGAAAACCTTGCTTCTCCCACACTTTCATTCTCATAACTGCATCAGCTGTTGATTGTAAGATAGACAAGCTCATTCCATGAACACCGTCCTCTATTCCTTCTTCAGAAAAAAGTCGACTTAAAAAAGAACTAGTAAATTCTTCTAATATTTCTGAAGAAGTCAATTTTTGATCAATGTTTTTTTCTTTTGATTGAATAGAACTATAACGATTGAGTCGATCAATGAATTGAGAAACTGATTGATAATTATGGTGCAGTAAAGAAAACTTTTCTTTAGCAGGAAATTCTTTAACTTCACCTTTAGTAATTGGCACACTATGAATTTGATCAGACCATTCCACGTGGTCTTTTCTAAAAAATCTCAATTGATAGTCGGGCCACCAACCAGTTTTTTGAATCCATTTATCAAAAATAATATTTTTTCTGGGTAAATAGAAACAATCTGGTAGTTCAGTTTGGTTTTTGGCCTTCACGATACTAGTAATGGTTTTCTTCAAACCAGGCGTGACTTCCTCATCAGCATCAATGATTAAAATCCAATCACCCTTAGCTTTACTGATCGAAAAATTGCGCACCGGCTCGATATAGCCATAATCCTGATGTAGAAAAACCTTGTCTGTATATTTTTTGGCTAAATCTAAAGTTTTATCTTGACTATGCATATCAACTACTACGATCTCATCTGCAAAACTAACTGATTTCAAAGCTCGCTCAATAATGGTGGCGCTATTTTTGGTAGAAATAATTACAGAAAGAGTCATATTGTTTTTGCTCTCAGGCTTGATACCTCAAGCCATATTTTCTTCCATCCTAACATTAATAGGATCAATACGTACAGCACACTCACCAAGATCATTCCTAATAACATCCAACTCAAGCTTTGACTCCACATCGATAAACCCAGCCAACCTACTACCCCCATCACTAAAGCCGCTAAAAACTGTGGCCAAATATTAGCAATTACGTCAATATTGACATGTTTTTTGACATATAAAATTGGCAAAAACGAAGTAAAAGAAATAGCAAAAGCTGCTAAAGACACCCCATTAAATCCAAAGATCGCCATTGAAATCGGGGTTATCACCCAAGTTAGAACTGTCCATAAAGTCATTAGTTTGAGAGTTTTATTAATTTCTCCAATGGCATTTAGTGTATTAACTAGTGGTGAAGAAAGAGCTGCCCAACCAATACTAATTGTAAATAATATAAAACTAAAGATAGCTGGTTGCCACTTAGTATAACTAGGAACAACTATCGTCAAAGGTTTAATGAAAACACTCATCCCAACTAAGATGGGGAAAATTGTCAAAGTAATAAAGAAAATAGATTTCTCAATTGCTTTTCGTAGGGCTTGCTTATTATTTTGTAATCTTGAAAAAGTAGGAAAGGTAACTGCTAATATATTTTGAACTGTTAGGTTATAAGGATACTGAGACCAAGTTTTTGCCCATTGAATATAGCCAAATTCTTTAAGCGGCAAGAACATTCCTAAGGCTAAGAAAAATAATTGGTCTTTAATTCTAGCTAAAAAATCAACCAGTTGAAATTTAGCTCCATAGCCAATTAAAATTCGCAGGGCTTTTTTATTTAAAGTCAAACCAATTTTCCAAGGTTGAATCGCGCTCATCACCATGACTCCAATTACTGACCTAGCCATAATTGCGTAAGCATAAGCCAAGACTCCCGTACCTTTCCAAGCTAAGACAACTAGGATTGAATAAAAAGTAATTTGCTCAAAAATTTGTGGGATAACTAATTTAGAAAACTCTAACCTTCTTTCTAATTTAATTGAGGGAATGGTTTTTAATGTAGCTAAAGGAAAAGAAAAAGCTAAACTCAATAAAACCCAAACTCCAACCTGCCCTGTTTTCTGCTGAACTATGCCGGTTGAAATAATAATACCGACCACAATTACTATCAACCAAGACAAAATCTGCTGCACTGTAAAAGCAGTCCGATATTCTTTTAAAGTGGGCTGCTGTTTTTTTTGAACCAAAGCAGCAGCTAAACCAATATCTGAAAAGAAAACCAGCAATCCAATGATTTGAATTACAAAACCATAAATACCAAAATCTTCTGGAGAAAAGAAGGCGCTTAAAAATAATGAGGCCACCAAACCTATGGCTTGCAATATTGCCGTTCTACCTACATAAGAAACTGCGCCTGATACGGTTTTCTTTTTAATTTTCTGCAGCTCTCCTCGATCTAAAACTTCTTCTAAGTCTGGAGCCGTATCTTGAGAGGTAAGTTGAGTCATACTAAACTGCTTCTTTTTCTTTTCTTAACTCAATTAATAAATAAACAAAAACCACTAAACTAAACACACTAACTAAATCACTCCAAAATCTAACTCTACTAGAAACAAATCTAGTGCCTACTAAATGATCACCAGCAGTTACATCAACTGCAATATTACCCACCAAACCTATTTTTTTCTCAGCTAACTGACCATCGATCTCTACTTCCCAGCCAGCAAAATCAGCCACCGCAAACTCAACTCTTTTGTCAGTTTTAAAATTGGTTTTAATTAAATTTTCATGACTCCTATTAATCAATACCTCTATTTCTTTTTCACAACCTCCATCACACCAAGCTAAAGTTGTAGGTGGTGACAGCTTCTCTGCCATTTGCACTGGAATATAGTCTGGTAAAATACCACTCATTTGACGTTGAATCGTTTCTGCATCAGTGTAATAAAAATCATCAGCATCAGCTAAAAACTCTTTGGGTTGAAAAAACTGAGCATTAAATAATAAGACAATTAATAATATCAGTGTCCAGAGATACCTGAACCTTCTTCGTTTAATTAAACTAGCGCTCATTCCTACCAACAAACCAAGAAAAATAATTCCGACTCCTAAAAATCTCCAAGGAAATTGAGCATAAGATAATCCTGGTAAAGTATCCCAAATAAATTTTGATTTCAAAATTGTCATAAATAAAGAAAGTCCCAAAAGTGATCCCAGCAATACTGATAAAACAATTTTTTTATCAGTTATAATCTGACGCCATTTTTTTTGTCTAATTCTGTTTAGTAGTAGTAAAACAACTATTGCTAAACCCACTAATTGCCCCCAGCCTAAGAAAAAAGAAAGACCATCGTCGGGACCCCAAGCTGAGCCCTCATATCCCCAGTTTAAAATAAAAAACTGACGGATATAAAGAAAATGGTGTGAGTAATGAAAGTAACCTGAAAAAATACTCTCTACTTTAGTCAAGTTTTTTTCCATTAAAGCCGGGAAAAGATAAAAACTAGACAAACCAGTCGCTAACAACAAAGAACCGTTTACGCGAAGCAGAGCTCCAAGCTCACTTTTTTTGTTTTTATGAACAATCCATTTTCTATAACCCAAGAATAAAACTGTAAACAACAAACTCAACGGCACAAACAACATCGTCATAATATTGTGACTTAGCATCAAAACAACTAGTGAGATAGTTAGAGTTTTCCAACCATTTTTTTCTCGCCCAACTATTTGTAAAATACCTAATAAAATCCAAGGCATAGCCATAATTCCCCAGGCTTCACTTAAAGCACCTCGCACAAAAAGATTAACTGCTCTATAAGGAGCTAAAGTGATTGCAGCAGCAGTTAAAATTGCTCCAGACCGACCAAAAAACCTATTTCCCAGCTTATAAGCTCCGTAAGTGGTAAAAATCGCTGAAAACAGAAACAATAACTTCACCACAGTTAAGACTTCAAATCCAAACCAGTGCAAGGCTGCACCGACATAATAAGGAAGAGGTGCATAAAACTCGAATAGTGGCATGCCATAGCCATAGCCAAAATTTTCACTCCATCTAACTGGAAGCTGCCCATCACTCAGTGCCCGGTAAATCTCAATTACTCTAGCAGCATGAATATAGTCGTGAGCTCTAAAAAACTGATCATGGGTTAAAGCCCATGATGAAGCAATAATAATTGCCAATAAAGATAAAACTGTCAAAAGTTTCTTCATTAATTTCTTATTGTACTCAATAAATAGATCATAAACCACACAAAGTTGATTTATGAGATAATATTTAAGTTATGGAGTCTAATAAAGACAGTCAACTTGAAATCAACCAGCTACAAACAAAAAAACAAGTTTTTATTAAAATTAACTTTTTTGCACTACTAATTACAGCAGCGATGCTGCTTATTAGTGCTGTGCTTTTAAGTGCCTTTGCATATTTTAAGTTTGACAGTTTTTCTAAAACAGCTGGCATATCTAAATCAGAATTTTATCAAACACTAGTCGCCGGTTGGCAACAAGCCCCAGCTGAAACTCAAAACCACAAAAACCTTTTAATTCTTGGGGTTGATACCTTAGAAACCAGAGGAGACTCCACCCCACTGACTGATAGCATCATGTTGACCTCCGTCAATCTTCTAACAGGAAAAATTATTATCTTACCTCTACCTAGAGATCTCTGGAGTGAAGCTTACCAGACCAAAATTAACGCACTCTATACTTATGGACTTGAGCGATATCCAGAAAATCCTCAGAAATTTACCCAAGAAGTTATTTCTGAAATGACTGATTTAGAAATTCACCACAATTTAGTTGTTTCTATGACAGCTGTGGCTGAAATCATTGACCTAGTAGGTGGTGTAGAAGTTGATATCGAACAAGGATTTATCGATGAAGAATTTCCACGCACAGATGTTGATGTAACTATAGAAACAAAACCCGAGAATCTTTATGAAAGAGTTGAGTTTAAAACTGGCTCACAGAGTATGGATGGGCAAACAGCTCTAAAATACATGCGAAGTCGTCATGGTAATAATGATCAGAATACTGATGATGCCCGTTCAAATCGTCAACAAGATCTTATTCAAGCCCTAGTCAAAAAATTAATTAATAAAAAAACGTTATTAAATACTAACTTAGCTGGACAACTATATAGATACTACCTAGATAATTTTGCTGATGATTTATCTCCAATAGAACTAATTGCTACTGGGAAAAAAATATTTCAAAATAAAAACAGCATCCAGCTTATAAATACTAGCTTAAGTGTTTACCCCGATGATTCCGCAGGCACAATTGAACATCCACCACAATATCTTTATGATGGGCAATGGATCTACTTAATTAGAGATAATCAAGAATTTAAAAATGATATTAAAGATAAATTAACCAATTAAATGAGCTAAAGGAGAATAAATGTCATCTAATAGTCCATACAAAACCATTCTGGTTACCGGCGGAGCTGGATTTATTGGCTCCAACTTTATTCACTATTGGCTAAAAAAATATCCAAAAACAAACCTGATTAACCTAGATTCTTTAACTTACGCTGGTAATTTGGAAAACTTAATTCAAGTTGAGAATCAATCAAACTATAAGTTTGTTAAGGGTAGTATTTTAGATCGTCAGTTAGTAAATAAAATTATGGCTGACATAGATGCAGTAGTTCATTTTGCTGCTGAATCTCACGTTGACCGCTCAATTCTAGAACCAGCAATATTTCTAGAAACTAATGTCATCGGCACTCAAGTTTTACTAGAAGCTGCACTAAAACATGGAGTTAAGCGTTTCCATCACATCTCAACCGATGAGGTTTTCGGCTCTCTAGAGCTTGATTCTGATAAACAATTTAATAACAAAACACCATATGACCCTCGCAGTCCCTACTCTGCCAGTAAAGCTGCTTCAGATCACTTAGTTAGGGCTTACGGTGAAACTTATGGCCTACCATTTGTGATCACTAATTGCTCCAATAACTATGGTGAATATCAGTTTCCAGAAAAACTGTTCTCACTTGCCATCACTAATCTAATTGAAGATAAAAAGATTCCTATTTATGGAGATGGTAAAAACGTTCGAGATTGGCTCTATGTCCAAGATCACTGCAGCGCTATTGATGTAGTTTTACATCAGGGCAACAATGAAGAAACTTATTTAGTGGGAGGTTTAAATGAAGATATCTCTAACTTAGAAATAGTTAAAATGATTCTTAAGCTTATGGGTGAATCTGAAGATAAAATAGAATTTGTTAAAGATAGGTTGGGACATGATCGGCGCTATAGTGTAGATTGGAGTACGCTCAATAAAAAACTGGGTTGGAAACCTTCGGTTACGTTAGAAGAGGGACTAATTAAAACTATTTCTTGGTACAAAGAAAATCCACAGTGGTGGCAACCGCTTAAAGAAAAATCTCAAGAATTCTTTAAACTTAATTACGACCAGAAAGATTAACTATGAGCGCAATTCAATATGACCCAACTAAGGCTAAAGCCATTAGTGATGTTTTCCTAGAAACTCCCTTTTCTGGCATGTTTTATATGCCTTTAAAAGTATTTGAAGACGAGCGAGGATTTTTTACTGAAATGGGTAGAATGCCAGAAGTTGAAGAACTTACAGGTCAACCTTTTTCTATTCAGCAACTCAATCTCAGCTCATCTAAAGTTAATGTAATGCGCGGTTTTCACGCTGAGGGCTGGAACAAGCTAGTTACCGTCACCACCGGAGTCGCTTTGTGTGCTTGGGCTGATATTAGACTTGAGTCAGATACTTTTGGACAAGTATTAATGATGAAGCTAGGACCAGGTGAAGGAGCTCATTTTGGAAGTTTTTACATTCCCCAAGGAATCGCTAACTCATTTTTAGTTTTAGAGGGACCGATGCTTTATTCATACGCAATAGACCGACTTTATAAAGATCGTGACCAAAGTGGTGATGCGGCTATCTCGTTGTTTGATCCAGATTTAGGTGTTGATTGGCCAATTGATAAAGAGCAAATGATTGTTTCAGAGCGAGATATTAACACTATTTCTCTCAGAGAGAAATATCCACAAAAATTCTAAGGAGTAATTTATGCAAAAAACACCCGTTTTAACTACTGGCTTAACCGGCTTAGTTGGTTCACGCATTGCAGAAATGCTTGATGACAAATATGAGTTCTTCAATATGGACTTAACCACCGGAGTAGATATCACTGATAAAAGTAAAATTGAAGGCTTTGTCAAAGATCATCCTGCACAAATCATGATACATTTAGCAGCTTTTACCGATGTAAATGGTGCTAATGCACAAACAGGCAATAAAGAAGCAATCTGCTATCAAGTCAATGTCACTGGTACAAAAAATATTGCTGAAATTTGTAAAGAAAATAATATTTATTTAATCAATATCTCGACTGATTTTGTTTTTGCAGGTGATAAAAATGAGCCTTACGCTGAAACTGACTCCAAAAATCCAATCGAATGGTATGGACAAACAAAAGCCTGGGCAGAAGAAGAAATAGAAAAAACTCTTAGTCACTATGCCATTGCTAGAATTGGCTACCCTTTCAGGGCTAAATTTGACGCCAAACCAGATACTGTTGCTAAAACTAAGCAGGGATTAGCAAACGGTACTCTCTACCCACAGTTCTCAGACATGATTATTACTCCAACCTATATTGATGATATTGCTCGTACTATTGAGTTGATGATTGAAAAACAACCTCAGGGAATTTTTCATCTTCATAGCTCATCCTCGCTTTCCCCATTTGAACTAGCTAAAAAAATTGCGACTACTTTTGGCTTTAACCCTGAAATAGTTAAAGAAGGAAGTCTGGAAGAATACTTAAAAACAACAGATAGACCTTATCAAAAAAACTTACGCATGAGTAATAAAAAAGTACAACAAGAACTAGGGATTAAGTTAATGACTATTGATGAAGCGCTTAAAGATATTAAAAAACAGCTAAGCTAAGTCAGGTCGTCTTTGTTGAGTTCTTTTTTTAGCTTGTTGCTGTCGCCATTCTTCTATTTTCCCATGATCTCCAGACAATAAAACTACGGGAACTTTTTCTCCGTCAAATTCTTCAGGACGAGTATATTGGGGATGCCCAAGTAATTTAGAACCAGCACTAAAAGAATCTGTGGGAGCTGAATTCTCATCACCCAAAACTCCCGATAAAAGGCGCACCACACTATCAACAATTACCATTGCCGGCAACTCTCCTCCAGTTAAAACATAGTCGCCGATAGAAACTTCCTGATCAATATATTTTCTAATTCGATCATCAAAACCTTCGTAATGACCAGCTATCAAAATCAAACTTTTCTCTTGAGCAAACTGTTCTGCTTTTTGTTGGGAGTAGTTCTCTCCTTGTGGGGTTAGTAAGACCACTTTTGCTGCTGGATTTTGTTTTTTTAAATCTTCAATAGCTCTATGTATTACGTCTACTTTTAACACCATCCCAGGACCACCGCCAAAAGGTCGATCATCAACCATTTTATGTTTATCTAAAGCCCAATCTCGCAAATTATAAATTTTTATTTCCACAGCCCCAGATTGTTGAGCTCGCTTGACAATGCTTTCTGTAAAGGCTGAATCAAACATTGCTGGAAAAAGAGTAATTATATTTATCTTCATAATAAATACAATTTTATCATCTTAGCTGTGATATTATTAACCATATGTACATAGCACCTTTTATACCAGCTAAATTTTATTCTAAAATTAAGGGTTTAAAATGAAAATTGCTTGTATTGGGACTGGTTTTGTGGGGGTAGTAACCAGCACTGTCTTTGCTTCCCACGGCCATGAAGTGGTAGGGCTAGATATTGAAAAAAATAAAGTGGAATCTCTATCAAAAGGAGAAGTTCCATTTTTTGAACCAGGGTTAAGTGAGTTGCTTAAAAAAACTCTCGCTGATGGACATTTAACTTTTACCACTTCATACGAGAATGCAATCGCTGATGCTGAAATAATTTTTATTATGGTGGGTACACCCTCTGCTGCTGACGGCCAAGCTGATCTCAAATATGTCTTTGCGTCTGCAGAGAGCATGGCTCCTTATTTAAAAGAAGATGCAATTGTAGTTGTCAAAAGCACTGTTCCTCCTGGAACTAGTAAAAAAGTAGAAGAAATTATTAAACAAAAAACCGAGATTCCTTTTACTACTGCTTCAGTCCCCGAATTTCTAAGAGAAGGAACTGCTGTTGAAGATACTCTTCACCCTTCTAGGGTAGTTATTGGGGCTACTGATAAAAAAGCCATCGAAAAACTCACCCAACTCCATCGACCACTTTCAGACAAAATTATTATTATGAAACCAGAGTCAGCTCAAATGTCAAAGTATGCTGCCAATACTTATCTGGCCACTAGAATTACTTTCATCAATCAAATCGCTGATCTGTGCGAAAAAAATGGGGCTGATGTGCAAGAGGTTATAGCTGGAATTGGTGAAGATTCTCGAATCGGTGATCACTATTGGTATCCTGGTTTTGGTTACGGTGGATCATGTTTTCCCAAAGATGTGAGTGAGCTGGCAGCCTATTCCAGAGCTGTAGGAGAGTCAAATAATCTAATGAATAAAGTTCATGAATTAAATTCAGCTCGTACTCCATACTTAATGAAAAAATTAGAAGAAAAAGTTGGTGGCTGGAAAGATAAACAAGTAGCTGTCCTAGGATTAGCATTTAAACCCAATACTGATGACACTCGTCAGGCACCAAGTATTGCAATCATTGAATACCTCCAACAAAGTGGGGCTAATATTTTTGGATTTGATCCCAAGGCAAAATGGACTGGTAAAAAAGATAATTTTTCCCAAAAAGAAAGTTTGGAAGAAACTCTAATAGATGCCGATGTAGTTATCGCAGTAATTGAATGGCCAGAAATTATCTCTTTTGATTTTTCTAAAACAAAACTCAATAAAAAACAGTTTTTTATTGATGGTAGAAATCAGTTTGATCCTGCTATTGTTAAAAACTGGAACTATACCTACCTAGGTATCGGTCGAAAATAAATATGAATCAACCAACTATTCTTATTACTGGAGGAACTGGATTTGTGGGCTCTCATTTGGTAGAGGCCTTAATTAAATTAGATCAAAAAAATATCCATGTCACCAATTATTCCGATAAGCCAGGATTTGTTCATCAACTTCTACCCAGTGAACAAATTCATAAGTTAGATTTAACTGATCAAGAAAAAACATTCGCATTGATTAAAAAAATTAAACCGGATCAAATCTATCATCTCGCATCACTAGCTTCTGTAGGAAAAAGTTTTGACAATACAAAACAGATCTTAGATAACAATGCACAATTACAACTAAATATTCTTGAAGCAGTCAAACAATTTTCCCTGCAATCACGCCTACTGGTTATTGGCAGCGCCATGTCTTATGACCTAAGTCACCAATATCCAGATCACAGCTCTAAATCAATAACCGAAACCTATCCTTTAGGACCAGCTAGCCCATACGCTGTTTCCAAAACCATGCAAGATTTACTTGCTTACTCTTATTCACAAAGCTTTAATCTAGATATCATTAGAGCCAGGCCTTTCAACCATATCGGAGAACGACAAACTATAGATTTTGCCATTCCTGCTTTTGCACAACAAATCGTAGCTATTGAAAAAGGCCAACAAAAAAGTATTAAAGTTGGTAATTTAACTGCCGTTCGAGATTTTACCGATGTCAAAGATATGGTTAAAGCATACTTATTATTAATGGAAAAAGGTGAGTCTGGCCAAGTCTATAATATTGGCACCGGCCATGGCCACCACATGCAAGAAATTTTAGATACTCTTATCAATTTAGCTGAAGTAGAAATTGAAGTAGAAATTGATCCAGCCAGAATGAGACCATCGGACGTCCCAATTGCTATAGCTAACCCCAAAAAAATCAATGATTTGGGTTGGCAACCAACTGAAAAACTTAAAAAAACTTTACAAAGAATATTATTATATTGGAGATCACAATCATGAAAAAAGCTTTCATCACTGGTATTACTGGTCAAGATGGATCATATTTAGCAGAGCTACTCTTAGAGAAAAATTATAAAGTTTATGGTTTAACCAGGCGCACTAGTACCCAAAATTTTGCTCGCATAAAAAACATTATTCATCATCCAAACCTGAAGCTTGTTTCTGGTGATTTAATGGACCAACACTCTCTAACTAATCCAATTAAAGAAATTCAACCAGACGAAGTTTATAACTTAGCCGCTCAATCTTTTGTTCAAGCTAGCTGGGAACAGCCTGTTTTAACTGGTGAATTCACTGCCATTGGCGTGACTAGAGTACTAGAAGCAATTCGCTTAGCTTGCCCTACTACTAAATTTTATCAAGCTAGCTCATCGGAAATGTTTGGCAAAGTTCGTCAAACACCACAGAGTGAAAAAACTCCTTTTTACCCACGATCACCTTATGGTGTAGCTAAAGTTTATGGGCACTGGATTACAGTTAATTATCGTGAATCATATGATATGTTTGCTGTCTCTGGGATTCTCTTCAATCATGAGTCTCCTCGCCGTGGATTAGAATTTGTGACCCGTAAAATCTCTAATGCAATTGCTAGAATTAAATTAGGTAAACAAGAGTTTGTGGAGCTAGGAAATCTAGATGCAGAGCGTGACTGGGGCTATGCCAAAGACTATGTAGAAGCAATGTGGCTGATGCTTCAACAAGACAGCCCAGAAGATTTTGTAGTTGGAACTGGTGAAACTCACTCAGTGAAAGAATTCTTACAACTTTCTTGTAAAGCAGTTGGGATTAACGACTGGGAATCAATCTACAAACACAATCCAGACTTCGACAGACCAGCTGAAGTAGATCAGCTTATTGCAGACCCTAAAAAAATAACAAAAGAACTAGGCTGGAAAACCTCTGTCACTTTTGAAGAGTTGGTTGCGTTAATGGTGAAAGCTGAGATAGAAAAAGAAAAAAAAGCTGATTAATGAAAAAAGCCATTGTCATAATTCCCACATACAATGAACGAGATAATGTTGAGCCTACTATTTCTCAAATATTTAATGTTTTTTCCCAAATAAAAGATTGGGAAATGCATATTTTAATAGTTGATGATACTTCTCCAGATAAAACCTATGATGTGGTCAAAAAACTTCAAAAAAAGAAAGAGTATTCTTCAAGACTTCATTTATTAATAAATAAACAAAAAGCTGGCTTAGGAACTGCTTATTTAAAAGGAATGGCCAAGGCATTTGGCGATCTTAAAGCTGACGTGGTATTTGAGTTTGATGCAGATCTCTCTCATGATCCAACTAAAATCCCCCTCTTTTTAGACAGAATCAATCAAGGAGATGAGATAGTGTTGGGCTCACGCTATATTCCTGGCGGTGGTATCCCTGATGATTGGGGCTTTCATCGTAAAATTCTTAGTAAAGTAGGAAATCTAGTAACTAGAACGATCCTCACTGATTTTTCCATTAAAGACTGGACTGGTGGTTATCGAGCTATTACTAAAAAAGCCTATGAGGCTATTGCACCAGAAATGAACTCTGAAAAATTTGCTGGCTACACTTTTCAAATTGGTTTTTTACATAAAGCCAGAATTAAAAGATTTAAGATTAGTGAAGTACCATATAAATTCAAAGACAGGACTCATGGCAAGTCTAAGATCGGTCCCGAATACATTAAAAATGCGTTATCATATATTATAAAGATGCAAATACAAACAATTCTCAACCACCGTGTATTTAAATTTTTAGTAGTCGGAGGCATTGGTGCTCTAGTACAACTAATTACTCTCCAGCTTTTTAGAGCCATGGTGCCTAATTTTAGCTGGCTATTTCTAACAGCCTTTGTTTTAGCCACTTTTCTAAGTATTGAGGCAGCAATTCTCTCTAACTTTATCTTAAATAATATCTGGACATTTGCTGATCGTAAAATTACTTTAGCTCAAGCACCACTTAAATTCCTACATTTTAATATCACTTCGGCTGGATCAATTTTAATCCAGTTACTAATCGCCGCTCTGGGAGAAAGATTTTTTGGCTTATTCAAATTACTCACCATACCAGTGATTAATTATGATTTCGATACTGGCACACTTTACGTCATAATCGGAATTATCCTGGGGCTCTTCTGGAACTTTTTTGCTTACAACGCTTTTATCTGGAAAAAGAACAAATAGTTAAACACCCCAATGATAAAGATTTTAAAGCATTTATCTTTGTCGCAAATTTTACTAGCGATTTTGATTATTTTTGCAATATTTTTACGTTTATATAATCTAGAAAACTCATTGTCATTTCAGGGCGACCAAGGTCGAGATGCGATGATCGTAGCTCAAATTTTTACCGAAAAAGACCTCGTTTTTATTGGACCAGTTACTAGTGTCGGCAATATGTACTTAGGGCCTCTCTACTATTACTTTATGCTGCCATTTTTATGGTTAAGCTATCCTAATCCCATGGGTCCAGCTTACGGTGTCGCCATCTTGGGCATTATTACTGTTTGGCTAATGTATCGATTGGGTAAAGAATTAGTTGGAGAAAAAGCAGCCTTGATAGCCACCTTATTCTTTACTTTTACCGCAACTGTCATCATGTATACCCGCTTTAGCTGGAATCCTAATCCAGCTCCATTAGCCTCAATCTTCATGATTTACTTTACTTATAAAGCTTGGCGGAAAAGTCCAAAATACTGGGTGGGAGTAATCTTAAGCTTTGCTGTTTTACTACAGCTGCATTATCTGACTTTACTCTCAGCTGGTGGAGCAGGAATAATTTGGTTGGTTAGTTGTTATGAAAATTGGAAAAAGAAAAAGAAATCAAAAGACTTGTCTTTACAGCTCAAAGCCACTGGAGTGGGAATATTCTTATTACTTCTTTCCTTTAGCCCTTTAATTTTATTTGATTCAAAACATGATTGGTTAAACGCTAACGCTTTTTATAATTTAATTTATCAAGACAGAAATTTTAAAACCACTACCGAAGGCGGATTGGTAGGTAAAATATCCAAAACCATTATGGAAACTCATGGACGAGGGATGCATATCTTGTTTGAGATTTCCATTGGCCAAGAACGATTACTTAACACAATTCTGCTAATAGTAGTTGTTGGTATCTTGGGTTGGTTGCTAGTTAAAAATAAAAAAAATAAATATTGGCCTGGCTGGGTAGTGATATCAGCCTACTTAATTACTGGAATTATTGGTACATCACTCTACGAACACACTATCTTTGATCACTATATTGCTTATTTATTTCCAGCTACCTTCTGGATTTACGGTGTTATTTTTAGTTTCTTAATTACCAAAGGGAAGCTAATGGGAAAATTAGCTACCGGAGCTTTCTTAGCTTACTTTCTATGGTTTAACTTCAATAAATTCCCAATTAATAGCTTGGGTTGGACTATCAGTGATATGGAAATGGTCGCTAATAGCATCTATGAAGAAATTAAACCTGATGAAAAATATAATTTAGTACTATTTTCAGAGTCACGAGATCTAGATGCTCAAAACTATCGATACTTCCTAACTACCACCGATCGCCCTCCACTTAAACAAGCTAACCGCGGAGAAACAGAAACACTAGTGATTATTAATGAAGATCACTCTATAGAAAATGTAGCTAGCTCTCCTGTTTATGAAATTGTGGTTTTCCCAGATAAAAAATCAAAAAAAGTCATCTCAATTCCTAATGGCCCTGAAATAATTTTCTTTAGCACTAGGGAAGATCGATAATTCCTCTGGAGCTAAGGGCAAGTTTTTTCTATACTACAACAATGTCTAATAAACCCTATTTATCTGTTGTTATCCCCTCCTACAATGAAATGGAGAATCTTAAGAATAATGTTTTAGAAAAAGTAATTAAATATTTAAAAAACCAAGATTATACTTGGGAAATAATTTTGACTGATGACGGATCTGAAGATGGCACACTTGCAAAACTATATCAATTTGCAAAAAAACACTCTCAAGTAAAAGTTCTAGAAAATGTCCATGCTGGTAAGGGACCGACTGTTAAAGCTGGAATGTTAGCTGCACAAGGGCAATGGCGATTATTCACAGACTTTGATCAATCAACCCCTCTATCCGAAATTGAAAAACTTTGGCTCAGAGCAAATCAAGATTATGAGGTGATTATTGGATCTAGAGAAATGGTAGGGTCAGTTAGAGATAAAGAACCGTGGTACAGACATTTAATGGGGCGGGGTTTTAATATTTTAGTTCAATTCTTAGCTATCCCTGGTATTTTAGATACTCAATGCGGTTTTAAGCTTTTTTCTGCTCATGCGACTGAGTTATTATTTAACCAGCTCCATGTCTATGGCCAACAAGAACAACGAGGGGATGCATTTACAGGTGCATTTGATGTTGAGCTATTATTTATAGCCAAAAAACATGGTTTAAAAATTAGTGAAGTCCCAATTGAATGGCATCACCATGAAACAGATCGAGTGGATCCAATTAAAGATTCATTACGTATGCTCAAGGACATTATTTGGATTAAAATTGCTGACTTGAAAGGTAAGTATAAGAATAATGTCTGATCTTTTCAGAAATAAACTTAACCGACACCTATTGCTTTACTTTCTATTATTGGTTATTTATACAGTTTTTTCTTATTCACTCACCGCACCTAATTTAGTATTAACTAGTTGGTCGCCTTATTGGCAATTTCAAACTTGGATGTGGAATAGTTTTTTTAACAACAGACTTCTACTAACTAATAGTTATTTAATTCTATTAATCTCACTATTTATTACATATTTTAATATCATTAAAATATGGCCTAAAAAACAAAAAATGTCTTGGTGGGTGCCACTCTTAATTGCCAGTCCACTAATATTTTCAAACAACGCTCTTTCTTACGATATATTTAACTACATTTTTAATGCCAAAATGGTCGTAGTTTATCAAGCCAACCCTCACCTTCAAACAGCTCTAAATTTTGCCACTGATAACTGGACTAGATTCATGCATAACACCCATACACCAGCCCCTTACTTCTATGGCTGGACAGGATTATCTCTTTTACCATATTTTTTAGGAGGAGGAAAATTTTCAATAACTTGGCTCAGCTTCCGCCTATTTAGTTTCTTAAGCTTTGGTCTCTTAAGCTTCTCTCTAATAAAAAACATCAAAAAACAAAATATCTGGCTCTTAATACTACTTTTAAATCCACTTTTATTAATTGAAGTAGTTAGCAATGCTCATAATGATTTATGGATGATGGCTCCAGCAATAACAGCCATGCTATTAATAATAACTAATAAAAAAACTAGTAAAACTATTTTACTTTCACTTCTTCTATTACTATTTTCTGCATCGATTAAATTAGCCACACTGGCTCTGATTCCCATTTGGCTGGCTTTGGTTTTACCTTGGAAAAAAGTTTGGCCAAAACTACATGAATTCATTTTATCTAGTTGGCCTTTTCTAACCTCAATCTTACTATTTTTACCACTCCTAACACCTCGATCAAAACAATTTTTACCTTGGTATTTAATCTGGTCTCTAGTTTGGC
>CAYXMW010000004.1:1534-23710 GCA_964466145.1 uncultured Pseudomonadales bacterium | reverse complement strand
ACACCACATCTTGGCTTAAATATAATTTGCCTTGGATACTTTTGATTTTGCAGGCCGCATTTATTTTATTAGCCGATAATTTAATGCGTCACAAGCGAGGTTTTCTAAAACACTCCATTACTCTATTAGTCACAATTTTGGCAATTATAATTTTTAATTGGTTGGTAAATCCCGATATTTATTCACCAGGATCACTCATGCTTTTATTAACCAATGGCTTTGTTTGGATTTCGGTTGGGTTAGCACTTCTATTAAAGGTTTTTAACTACGCTTTTGTTGAGGAGATAGCCAGCTAGTAATTTTTTTAGCCCAGCGTCCAGCCCAATCATCAACTCTCATCTTATCGACGATCAGCTGAGTTCCTTTTTCATCCATTTGTCTAGCCACTGAAGAGATAGTGGCACTGGAGACATTAAGCTTCTTTTTAATATTCTTGTAAGATTCTTTTTGGTTTAACATCCAAACTATCCCTAAACGTTTAGTAAAAACACTTTGCTCAGTTTTGGTTAAGAAAGATTTAAAGAAATACTCACATTCATCAGGATGTCGTAAGTCTGACAGCAGAGTGATAAATTGCTCAGTAATATTTTGCTTATTTTTTTTAGAAAGTTTTTTGCTAGAAGTTTGCATTGATGTTTATTATATCAAACTAAATCAGTCTTTTTTTAACCAAGAAATTACGAGTTCTATTGTCAAGCCAATTATTAGAAGCACAGCTGCCACCGCCAAGTAATTGGTAATCAACTCTAATTTTAAAAATAAAATCAGACCAATGAGTATGCTCATCCTCAGCCCACGCTTAGTATTGAGTAGTAAATAGCTAAATAAGAAGAAATTACCGCCAAATAAAATTAATTGAAGCGGTAAGTAGGTGTTGGGAATTAAGAAATGTTTGATTTTAGCTGGATGAATGTGGCTAAAAATATAATAAGCTCCACCATAAAATGGCATGCTTAGTAGCAACAACGGCAAATGCCTAAGATATTTTTTTAATAGTCTGAGAGAAAAGTGCAGTTGAGGGGCTTTAATTTTTAACTGAGGTTTTTTGATGGTTTTAATTCTAGATTTAGCCTTTTGCATTTTCTTAAATCAAGTATACTCTAAGTATGTCAATTGATCTCTTATTAGTTTTAGGCGTCATCATTTTTGGTTTTATTACGCTCTATATGTTGTTACAGAAAAAATTTTCTAAAACTAACTCAGAACAAGAGGTAGAAAATTTAGTTCACAAGGTTTTTAGTTTAAGCACCACCAAGATTGCAGAGCAAAGCAAGCAAGTTTTGGAGGGTGAAAAAGAAGCCATTAAGATTGATATGGAAAATAAACAGAAGATGATTGAGGATTTAGTCAAGCAGCTCCAGCAAGATTTAAATGAGCGACAAAAGGAAATTAGGTTAATCGATAAAGGTCGTAGTCAAAAATTTGATAACTTGACTACTCAGATAGATGAACATCGCAAACTAACCAAAGAACTAGAAACCTCGACTTCTCAACTAGCTAAGGTACTCTCCAATAATCAAACTCGTGGAGCCTGGGGAGAGAGAATCATTGAAGACTTACTTCTTTCACAAGGATTAATAGAAGGCGTCCACTTCCAGCGCCAGATGACTTTAGGAACTTCAAATCTTAAACCCGACATAACCTTATTGCTACCCAATAATCGTTTTGTATCAGTAGATGTTAAGTTTCCTTATTCTGAGATTCAAAAGATGTCGACGGCAGAAACTAAGAAAAGTAAAAATGAACATCTACTCCAGTTTAAGCGAGATCTAAAGATCAAAATCAACAAAGTGGCGGAGTATATTAGTCCAGAGCAAAATACTTTAGATTATGCCATTATGTTTGTGCCCAATGAAATGGTTTTTTCTTTCATTAATCAAAAGCTTCCTGAGTTAGTAGATGAAGCTTTAGAGAAGAAAGTGATTATTGTTTCTCCATTTACTTTCATCATTGTGGCCAGAACCATCATGGAGAGCTATCGCAATTTTATGCTTGAGGATAAATTGCGGGAGGTAATTGGTTATATTGATTCCTTTACTAAGGAATGGGGGAAATTCAAAGATCAATTTGATAAGTATGGTCGGTCTATTGAGACGCTTAAAAAGTCTTATGAGGATTTAGCTGGGACTAGGTTTAAACAAATGGACAGAAAAATTGAAAAAATAGAGAATTACCACGGGCAAGAGTTAGATAAAACTGAGCAGTTGAAGTTGTCTTAATCAAATCCAAAAAAAACTAAGTCTCTCTGGATAGCGGTGTTCCAACTGGGTTGCAAATTATGATTTGTACCTGGATATTTAAAGTAGTTAATCTCAATTGGTGGCAAAACTTTGCCTAGATGAGCTGATTGAGTACTTGTCTTTGCTTCCTCTAGTGCCTTTTCTCGTTTTTCATTTTCTAGCTCAATTTTTTCTACAAACTCATCATTCCAAACTACAGGTACCGCCTCATCAGCTGTGCCTTGGTGGATCTGGATAGATCCTTGGAGTTTATCTAGATGTTGAGTAATGGTGAAATCAGCCACATCATAGTCATCTTCAAATAAACTTAGCCATTTGCGCATCTCTTTGCCCTCGTCATCATGCTCATCACTAAAGAATAGGATTGAGTAGGGAAATGGGGCTGTTACTGGCGCCCAAAGGGAGGTTTTAATTGATTCTCTGGATATTTCTAGGGCAGCTAAGGCGACTTGTCCACCATTACTATGAGCCCAAATGTATTTATTACAATTACAACCACTTAATTTAATATTTTTCTCACCAATCTCAATTTGAGGCGTGCTCTGGATGGTTTTTAGTAGCTCAATTACATTAATTGGTTTTTGAAATCTAGCTTCCCAGGAGTCAGTCGCCTCAGCATCACTCCCACCAAATCCGAAAAAATCAGGTGCCAGCGTCACATAGCCATTTTTAGCAAAAACGGCTGCGGCTGATTTAGTTCCAGCTCCAGTAGAGTAAGTTTCTTCAGGAACCCATCCTCGAAGCATGATTATCACTGGGTAGCCATTCTGTGGTGGATTTGCCACTGGAACATTAAGTTGTCCGGTCATAGTTTTTCCTAATGTTTGATAAGAAAATAAATAGCTATCATAGTCATCTGTACTATCAATCATTTCTTTAACAGTGATTAGACTGGGTTGGAAATCGTAGTCTTGCAGGTTTTCAATACCATATTTAAGTAAGGGTAGTTTTTTTTCTTCAACCTGATTAGCAAAGGGAGACAGTAAGTCAGTTTTTTGAGAAATAAAAGAAATACCAATCAAGTCACCCAGAAACCAACCTAATGGCAGAACTATTAAGGCGGTAATCAGGGTGGCAAAAGCAATATATTTTTTCACTCTCTGTATTGTAGCAATCCTTCAAAAAGAAAAATAGGAACTTAATTATTATTAATATATCAATCAAATGATATAGTTTGGTATAATAAATTAATGTTTAGTTTTTTTAAACGATTTTATTTGGTTTTAAGCTCTGGATTAGGTCTGGGTTTGGGATTAGGGCTAATGATGGCTTTTTACCCAACTAAAATTCAGGCTGGCCTACCTCAAAACAACATTGCTAGAGGTGTAGAAATAGTCAGAATTAAGAGTACTGATGTTGGAATTGATACTCATGTTGAGCGTGGACCAGCCATAGTTTTACCCTTAGTTAGCTTAGAAGCATCTGCAATACATCTTGAAAGTTCAGCTGGAATTGGTAGTGGTCGGCCAATTATTATTCAAGGTTTAAATAAAGACTATAGTTTATATAATCTCTATCAAGCTCAGCTTGGTGATGAAATTTTTGTGATCGGGAGCAACGATGGTTGGTACCGATATACAGTAGTTGAGACCAGAGTCATTGATTTAGAACAACTTAGTAGTCACCTATCACAATTACGAGAAATATTGATTCTTTATGCGGTTAACCCTTGGCAAAAAACTGCCACATTAGTCATAGCCAGACCTCGAACTTAACTTATTTTTCCTTTTTAGCCTTAGCTTTATAAGCTGGTTTAATTTCAAACAAGAAGTAGTAGCCGATTAAAGCTCCAATAAGTAATCCCATTCCAGATCCTCCGATGAAGACAAATCCCAGAATAGATAGTAGTATCGCCATCGAATTTGACCAGAATAGGTAGATCCAACCTTCTAGTTTTTTGGCTCTGAGCAAACTAAAAGCCTTGATGGCAATTAAAGCTATCATTAGCTGAAGAGTTGCTGATAAGAAAAAGTAGAGTGGATTGACTCCACTATAAAAATTGATGATTTTACTCATTCGATTCATGCCAAGCCCAAACCCTAGATTTCCAATAGCACCATAAATACTAAAAAATGCTCCCAATCCCACTCCCCAAGGAGTAATCTTCACAAAAAAATCAATTAATGATTTTGGAAGATGAGGTAGGCTTTTAAAGGGATCTTCGATTTTGGAAATAAAAGCAACTGCTTTTTTATCGGTAAGTTTTTCCCACATAGAACCTCCTTAGATTGAAGTTTAAAGATACTATATTCACTATATCATTAAATTATATATTTTAGGTATAATGTGAATTATGAAAAAAATCATTTTCCCCGCACTATTAATTATGCTCAGTGGATTAGTTTTTTCTGCCTGCACTAAAGCAGGTAATCAAGCAGCTGTGACTGAACAAGAACAGCAGCAGGATGGTAGTTTTAATGGCACAATTAAAGACTTAATGGGTGCTAATAAAGCCCAAAAATGTATTTGGGAGACTGCGGAGCAAGGCAGTAGCACTGTTTATGTAGATGGTAAAAAGACTCGAGCTGAAAGCGACATTCCAGCCATGGGTGATCAGCCAGCTCAGCAGATGATTGCCATCACTGATCCAGAGTGGTCTTATTCTTGGAATCCAGTTACAAAAAAAGGTATGAAGGTAAAAATAGAAGAAGCAGATCTTAATGAAGTAGATCCTCGTGAAGATGGAGAGGTCTGGGAAGATGCAGCCGGTGACGCTGAGTATATGGAGACGATCAATCAAGACTTTGAGTTTAAGTGTGAGTCTTGGAAAGCTGACGCAAAAATGTTTGTTCCTCCTACAGACGTGAACTTCACAGATATGAATGCCATGATGGAGGGAGTGAAGCAAAATCTTCAGGAAATGAAAAAAGTGTGCGATATGTTATCAGGAGAAGATAAAGCAGAATGTTTGGCAGGGTTTGAGGAGTAGGCTTGTCTATTTGGGTTCAAAAAAAAGGTTATAGTAAAAAGGTTTTATTCACCGATGACGGCATTGGTGTTCAGGTTCAACTGGCTAAAATTGGTCAGAATGAAAAGATTCATTTTCATAAAGAAAAAACAGAACTCTTTTATTTTCTTAAAGGTGAGGGAGTGGCAACCATAGATGGTAAAGAGATTGAAGTCGTCTCTGGATCATTTTTAGTAATTAAGCCCAATCAAGTCCATCACATAGAGCCAAAATCTAAAGAGATTAAAGTTTTCATGGTAAAGATTAATAGCACTCCAGAAGATACTTATTTTCTTAAAGGTGAAGTAAAAAAGGCCACCAGCTAACGCTCATGGCATACTTAAGTATTTTAGAAGCGTCACCTTTTTTAACGATGTTAGCTTTTATAACTAAGTTTATTAATTTTTTGTCGGACAGAGATATATATCAATCATAAACAAAATATGTGGAAGCATTAAAGATCTAAATAATAGTCAAATTAAAAGATTATTTAACAAATTGGTCTTTTTTTAATGATAAAACTGGTATTCCA
Organism: uncultured Pseudomonadales bacterium; assembly: GCA_964466145.1. Taxonomy (GTDB): domain Bacteria; phylum Patescibacteriota; class Microgenomatia; order UBA1400; family PJMF01; genus JABBGTR01. The sequence goes on along the minus strand of CAYXMW010000004.1, from coordinate 17,991 downwards.
CCCAATACAATAATTAATCCTGCAACTAATATGACGATTCTAAAGCCGTAGATTTCACCGACAAAACCGGATAGAGCAGCCATCGCACCCATTGAAACACCATAAATAGCGTCATATGTTCCCAAGGTGCGGCCTTTATGTTTTGATTCCAGGTGAGTATAAAATATCATCCTCCAAGCATTAACATCAAAAGCCCTACAGATGCCCACAATTCCCATAGCTAGATAAAGATGCCAGAGTTGAGTGGCAGAACTGAGGAGAATGTATGTTATACCAGCAATAACTGATGCTATAAATAAAGCCCATACCTCATCCATATGCCCCTTTATGCTGTCAAAAAATCTGCCAACAAAAGTTGTAGATAGAGAAGAGGTTAGTCTGTAAATCATATAGGCGATTCCTACACTACTTGCAGAAGCCCCGTCAATATATTGAGTCACGAATAGAGCCAAAACAACAGAAACAAAAGTATCTCCACCCCAATATAAAACATCACTAAGAGTTAATGCTTCAACGATGTGAGAGTACTTAGTAAATTTAAAAAAATGGAGTGACCTTAAATGCATAAGATAACTATAGACCAAATTCATCTATTATGAAATTACTTGGGCTAATGTGACCCTAACGGTTACGCAACAGAACTCTGTTATTAGTGATCTAAATGAGTCTATCTTCTCAAGAGAAATAATTAAAAAATCAATAAAAACCAATTACTTTAGGAAATGGTTCTAGTAAATTTTCTCATTTAATTCTTCGTCATTTATTTCCGCAATCTGAGCTTTAAGATTATTAATTTGGGCTAAAATCTCCGAATTTTCACCAGCTGCTCTTTCTTGATCAGCGATGAAATCATTTTGAAAAGCTTCAGCTACAGCTGATAAATCTTTTGGCTTGCTATTTGAAGGTTTTTTTTCTTTGTTCATATTATTTGATAAAAAATCCGTCTAAGCGGAATAAATTATTATAGGTTAAATTATAACATAGTAGTGAGGTAATTAAACTTATGACTTATTCTGTTTCTCAGCTGCTGCTGCTGCAATAGCAGCAAGATCTAAGTTATTTCTTTTTGCTTCTTTAAGAAAATCTTCAACATTTAAGTCACTAATATCTCTCTGAGGAAGATTGTCGGGTTTATTGCTCCTTTTTGAAGCCTTACCTGCTTCCCCCTGTCTTTTTCTCAAACCAGCACTTCTTGAATTTATTCTAATTCTTTCTTTTTCTTCACTCATAGTTAAATATTATATACATATATTCAACTTAAATCTTAAGTAGATTGTGGAAAAAGAGCCAGCAATGGCTCTTTTTCTTATGTTATTTCATCCTCAAAACCAGCTAACGGTCTGATGTCTTTTGGGTCCGGTGGTGGCCATGAGGATTTCTACATTGAGTGCTTTTTTAAGAAATGCTAAGAATTGAAGAGCTTCTCTGGGTAAGTCACTGGGTTTTTTAGCATCTTGCAAAACCTTTTGATCCCAAGTTGGTAGCTTCATAAAAACAGGTTTAATCCCCAACAAATACTCTTGGTCTGGTCGGTACTGCACCAACTTGTTATTTTTTTTATAACCTACACAAATTTTGATAGGAGTATTGGGGTGCACAATATCAAGATGAGTTGGTATTAAATAATCTACCTGCCCTACTTTCAACAAATAACTGATAAGCGGAATATCTAAATAATGGATGTCGCGTGGTCTACCGGTTGTGGTCCCATATTCATGAGCATCCTCTCTAATTTTATTAGCTAGCTTTTCATACATATGGCTTGGCATAATTCTAGAACCAACACTAGAAGTGTATGTAGCCTTAATAACTGCTGCTTTGACCGCAATATCATGTGGATCCACGATCCCCTCTGTGGAACTACGAATACCTTCATAAGTGCAGTTTGAAACAGAGCAATCAGGGTAAGCTCCCCAATATTTATCCAAACCAAGACCTTGAGCCTTTTCAAACACAAATGGAGTCTTACCGCTCCAGGCTTTAAGTAAAAATTGATGGCATGGCTTGATGAAGGGTTTAAGCTTTGCTCTTGCAGTTTCTAATCTAGAAATAAAAGTCGCCACACTGCCTATTTTTTTATCTGTTTTTCCCAGACGACAAACCTTAATGTTTTCCAGCTCTAATCCAATGCCGTGACAAAGTTTTTTATAAAATTGATAATGATTTCTAAAATCTTTTTTCCAATCAGAACGAGCTAGATCTCGCATGCGCAAAGGATGACGATAAATAATGTCAGCATATGCTTGAGAAATTCCCCTCCCTGTGGAGCCAGAGTAACCTTTGGTTGACCATTTCATGGCGTATTCAAAAGCACGATGAGTGTCTAAACAAAGACTGGCCATTTCATCAATAATTAATTTGGCTGGTATTTTGTCATTATTGACTTGTTTGACTTGATGTATTTCCTCCACAAAATCAATAGGATGAATTACCATTCCTTTTCCAGAAATAACCGTGGCATTTTTAATAAACACTCCAGAGCCTATTTGATGAAGACCTAGTTTTATATCTCCGATTTCAACTGTATGACCAGCATTAGAGCCACCATTGTCACGATAATGAATCACATTTTTTGATTTTTTGAGAAACCTTGCAGTTAGTTCATCAGTAACTCTACCTTTACCTTCGTCGCCGAAAACACCCCCACAAATTGCCACTGAGTTAGAGCGTTTATTTTTAACTTTAAAGGGATTATTTTTTAATGGTCTGTTGATTCCAAAAAGTTTATTTTGTTTATAAACTGCCTGGTAAATTTTTTTAATATCTTCCATTTAAGGTTCTTTCTATGATTTTTTTAAAAATTTATTAATATCTTTTATTGCTAATAAAGTGAGGTCTGAAGATAAGCCAGTGTAAGCAGCTGGAGTGAGAGTGGCTAGTTTTTTATCAAAATCCTGAGTCAAATTTTGCCAATCTAGTTGTTTCATTTTTTGACCTTTAGTTATCTGGGCTGTTTTTTGAAATGCCTGAGGATCTTGTTGATGTCGTAGCCAAGTTTGTAAAGCTTCAGCTAAAATATTAAAATTTTTATTTAAATCCTGATCAATTTTTTCTTTATTTGGTTTTATAGAATTCAGACCTTTTAACAAGCTATGGTAAGAAATTAATGAATGACCAAAAATAGTTCCAAAGTTTCTATGAATGGTGCTGTCAGATAAATCTCTTTGCAGTCGGCTAAGAGGCAGTTTTCTATTGATTGTTTCAATTAAGCCATTGGCTAAAGTAAGATTACCCTCGCTGTTTTCAAATTGAATGGGATTGATTTTTTGCGGCATGGTTGAGGATCCGACTTGATCTTTTTTCTGATCTTGTATGAGCCAATCATCAGAAATATAACGCCAAAAATCTTGATTAAGGTCAATTAAAATTGAGTTGATGAGGTGATAAATGTTAAATAAATTGACAATGTCATCAGCTGGATTAATTTGTGTTGTATGTAGATTGGGTTTTAGTTTTAAAGAGGAAATAAAATCAGCAGAAAATTTGGGCCAGTTAATTTTGGGTTTGATAAAGTATAAGGCTTGAAAAGATCCTACTGCCCCATTGAGCTTGCCGGATAATTGATAGTTTTCTAATTTTTCTAATTGTTTTAGCAGTCTCATCAAAAATACTGACACTTCTTTGCCGAGAGTGGTGGGAATGGCAGCTTGGCCATGGGTGCGTGCCAACATTGGTAGATCATGATGTTTGGCGCAAAGTTGGCTGAGAGTTTTTAATATTTCTTTGAGTTTAGGTAATAAAAGATTTTGATTGGCTGAGGAAATCATGAGTCGATATGAGAGGTTATTGATATCAGCTGAGGTGAGGCCAAAGTGAATAAAAGGAATAATATTTTTTAGAGAGCTTGATTTTAGTTTTTGAGCTAAATAGTATTCAACTGCTTTGACATCATGATGTGTTTTTTTTTCGATTTGTTTAATTTTTTTAATGTCAGTTGGCGTGGGCTGTTGTAATTTATTTAAAAATAAAATTTCTTTTTTGGTAAATGAACGAATAATTTTTGCCTTAGAAAGGGCTTGAAGGTATAGAATTTCTATTTTAAGGCGGTGGGAAATAAGACTAGACTCAGAAAAGATTTTGGCTAAAGGTTTGGTTAAATAGTGATAGCGACCATCAAGCGGTGAGATTGAGCTTAATGGTATAGAATTCATGTAATAAGATTATAACAAACTTCTATTCTTCTGTGGGCAATTGAACCAGCATGGTATCATCACTCTAGAATGATAAATGACTAAAATGAAAAAAATCGTTTTAACAATATTAGCATCAGCCCTAGTAGGTGGATTGACTGCATCGATCATAACTTACACCTTACTTGAAAAAAAATCAGCAAACAAAAGTCAAGAAGAACTGATCAAAGATTTTTATCAAGCAGAGACCGCAGTCCACGTTAGTCCACATCATATTAGAAAAGCTATGAGCAAAGGAGACAATAACTTCATCTTGGTGGACCTTCGAAGTCAACAAGAATATGAGCGAGAGCATATATTGGGAGCAATAAACATTCCTGCTTATAAAGATCCGAATACATCAGCCTATGGAGACGTTGAAAGAATTGTAAAATCTTTTCAAGAACTTCCGACAGATAAGGAAATTATTGTTTATTGTTATAGCATTCCCTGCATGACTGGTAGAAAAGTTGGAAAAATTCTCACAGATCACGATGTTTATGTAAAGCATCTTGGTGTTGGGTGGAATGAGTGGCGTTATTTTTGGAACCAATGGAACCATGAGCACGAATGGGATCAGATAGATGTTATGGATTATGTAGAAGTGGGTAAAAATCTAAACTCACCTGAATTTGACATAGATATCGAACCATGCAGTATTGGAGGAGAACTGGATTGCTAGATAAAGATGGATTTGAATATCACTTGGGTTGATGTATTCCCACATATCAATTAATCTGTGACCCCAAGGTAACTCAGCTTGAACCATTTTTAGAAAACTTTGAGAGGTTACATCTTATATATCAGTGTATCTAAATAGACATTGACAATCGACTAATAATCGACTATTATTAGGCTAATATGTTTAAGCCAAAATATACAATTACTAATAAACTGCTTTCAAATATTAAGTATATATCTTTATTGGTTGAAGAACTAAATAATCAGCGATTTCCTAAAGTAATACTAATGGATTTTGAGAAGAAAGCTAGAGAAGTTTCTACTTTTGCTTCAACGAGTATTGAAGGCAATCCGTTACCATTAACCGAAGTTAAAAAAATATTAAAAAATAGACCACAATATATTCGTGACAGCGAACGTGAGGTGTTAAATTATAATGAAGCTCTTGAATATTTAAATGAACTAAACAAAAAAGATGATTTAAAAATTTCATTAGATTTAATTTTAAAAGTACATAAAAAAGTCATTGATGGCTTATTACCTAATTTCGAATCTGGTGTTCTTAGAAAAAAAACTGTGGTTGTTAATGATCCAAGATCAGGTAAAGTTGTTTTTTTACCTCCAGACTATGATGTTGTCAATAAATTAATGTCAGATCTTGTTGAGTTTATTATTCAAAATAAAAATACTGTAGATTCTTTAATTTTAGCTGGCATTTTTCACAAACAAATGGTAATCATTCATCCATTTATGGATGGAAATGGTAGAACAACAAGATTAATTACAAAGATTTTGTTGGCAAAAATGGGTCTTGATACATTCAATTTGTTTAGTTTTGAAAACTACTACAATAAAAATGTGACAAAATACTTTCAAACTGTTGGGGAATTTGGAGATCACAATGAATTAATAGATATAATTGATTTCACAGCTTGGTTGGAATATTTTACTGAAGGTATTATTGATGAGCTACTCAGAGTAAAAAAGATAATCCCTCAACTGGGTTATTCACCTGAAACAAAAATTGAAGAATATCATTTGAAACTACTCAACTTTATAAAACAAAATGGTTTTATTACTGATAGAGATTATTCAAAATTGACCCAGCGTGCTAAAGCTACAAGGACACTTGATTTTCAAAAACTTATGGAAATGAAACTAATTAAACGTGAGGGTAAAGGGCGATCAACTTATTATGTATTAAATGATAAGTAATTTTTTTAATTATAGAATTGATATATTCACATGCTTCAATGTTGTACTTGGGTTATGAAAAACTCTCGAGGAAAAGGCGTAAATGTGACCCTAAAGCAAGTCAGTTTGAACCGCTTTTAGAAAACCTCGAGAGACTGCGTCTTATATATAATTAATTTACGAGTTGAATAGGACGTAAGTTGTAGATGGACCTTTACCCTCGATTTTAAGAATTTTGTTTTCAACTAAGTTGTTCAATCTTCTTTGAGTGGTTCTTTTTTTAGCTTGTGTAACCGTGAGTGCTTCTTCAATATTTATTGACTTAAATTGGTATACATAATCTAAAATTAGTAATTCTTCTTGATTTAGTCTAATTGGTTTTTGTTTATCCTCTAAGACTTTTCCTATCTGCGCATACTTGGTAAGAGTTTTAACTGACTGTAAAAATCCCTCTACAAAAAATTCTAAAAATGGAGTGATATCTGCAAACATACGATCTTCAAATGTTTTTGCTCTGCTTAAAGCTTGATAGTAGTTTTCTCTATTTTGTAGGTAATAGGAATCTAGGGATAAAGAATCGTTAAAATTATAGGAAGTTGATTTTAAGAATTGATGAGTTAGCAATCTAGTTGCTCTGCCATTACCATCTGAAAATGGGTGAATTGAAACAAAAATAAAATGAGCAAGACCTGCAAGAAGAACGGGGTGAAGTTTTTTTTCTTTTTTTTGTATTTCAACCCACGCAGTAAAACTTGATACGAGTTTCTTTAAGTCACTTGCTTGTGGACCGGTGTATTGAACTACTTCTTTCTCACTTGAGCCTCTTGAGGTTTTTACTTCATCAACTATATATACATCTCCAGGTCGATAGCTTCCAACCTTATGAGTCGGTAAAAGATTTAGCATTAATATGCTATGTAGTTTAAGAATCTCATTTGAATTTAAGGTAGATTTGGTTTTTTCTCTTTGACCGAGCCAATTAAGAGCATTCTTATAGTTAAGTACTTCTTTAATAGCATAATCTGGCGCAGATATGGTTGTTCCTGCAAGCACTTTTTCTACTTCTTGCTGGTTTAAGGGGTTTCCTTCTATTGAGGTAGAGCTGTGAACTGACTCTACTGTGGCTCTATACCTGAGCTCAATTGCCAGTTCAGGGATAATACTTGAGTGGTCAAAAATTGTTTTTAGCTTTTCAATTTCAGCAATTTTATTATTTATGGAAGGAGTAATTGTAAACTTTGGTTTAAACATGTTTTCATTATAGCACATAATCGTGCCATAATTGTGCCAATAATTGTGACAGATAAGGTTTTGATTCAATGTAACCGTATTGGTGACCCCACGGAGAATTGAACTCCGGTTGCCAGGATGAGAACCTGGTGTCCTAGCCACTAGACGATGGGGCCTAGTCAGGAATGCTAATTATACAAACAAATCCGATTATTTTCTATACAGTCTAAACATGAAGTTAGTTTGCTAGAATTATGATACATTGATTAATGTTGTAAAAATAATTTAAAGGAGAAAGTCTTATGTCTTCACAAAATGACCCCCAAACTCTAAATCAAGCTTTTGCACAAGTAAATGATGAAGTTTTAGAAATGTTTCTTAAAAAACATAAAGATTATGGTAAAGGCAATATTCTTTCGATCGAAGAACTCGGTATTGCCATGCGGGTGGTGGAAAAAGCTGAACGACTCAAAAACTTGTTGATTAAACAAGATAGTGAAGGTCCGGTCAACGAATCCATTGAAGAAAGTTGGGTTGATATTGCTACCTATGCAGTGATCGCAATTTTATTTAGACGTGGCCAGTTTCAAAAACTAGAAGTAGCTGAAGATAAATAGAGACCAATTTTAAAAACGTTACACTTTTAGTAGGCATGCTCATCTATCTTTCTAATTAGAAAGGAGGAGAGTCAATGCGTAAAATTATTCTTTCCTTATTTATAGTATTAGTGAGCATCTTTGCTGTTGGGCATGGATATGCTTTATTTCAAGATTTAGTTATCGCTGAAGATAATAAGTTTTATTCTGGTCCATTCGATCTGCAGATTAGTATCACTGATGTTGATGGAGATAATATTGCTGATGTGGCTTTAAGTAACTGGTCGGGCAATGTGACCGGTGTCTGGAGTACTCCGCTAGAGTGGACGCCAGGAGACAAAGTTAGCTCAAAGATTTTTTTGAGAAACACTGGTGATATTGATGCAGAATCAGTTTATATGACCATGACTGATCGTAAGTACTATGGTGAGAAGCATTTGGATGAGGTGGTAAATCTTACTTTTGCTTGGTATGACCGCAATGGAGATGGCATCCAAGATGTTGGAGAAGATATTTTGCCAGATTTAATTACAAGGTATGACACTAATGGTGGTGATTTTACTTTGTTAGATTTCTATAGCGGCATGGATTTAATACATGCTGGTGTAGCGTTTGATTTGGAAAGCGGAGCTGAAGTTTTACCCGGTGGAGATACAGACGATATCATTGGTGGAAGCGCTGGTCATGGCAAAGGTTTGTTTCTGACTTGGCAGTATGACCTAGACGCAGATGTAAATTACCAAGATGGGTGGGTAGATGTAGATTTAGAATTTACTGCTGAACAAGGGACTAACTAGGAGATGAAAAAGCTGAGTCAATTTATCAGCAATGCAGTTTTAATGATAGGGGTTCTAGTTGCTACCTTATTATTGATACCACTGATTTCCGTCGTAGATCAGTGGTATCAATTGGTAATTGTTCAATCCGCCTCAATGGAGCCTAAATTGCCTGTTGGGAGCTTAGTTGTTTATCGGGCTGAAGCAGCTTATTATCCCGGTGAAATCATTGTCTATCAAGCTAGTGACAGGGATGACAAGAAGTTGATTGTCCATCGGGTGGTAGAGAAAAGAGATAAAGATGAGCCAATAACTTATTTGGCCCAAGGTGATGCTACTCAATATTTATCTCCCCAACCAATTTTTGCAGGACAAATCAAGGGAAAATTAATTGGGTCGATACCTCAGCTGGGCTATACTCTCGCTTGGTTTAAAAGTAAGGCTGGTATTGCCACCACAATTTTTATTTTTTTAGTTTTACTGATTATTAATGAGTTTATCAAGTTGCCATGAAAATGGCTTTAGTTCTAGGTTTGGTACTAGTTGGATTATTAGAGATACCGTTAGCTGGTGATTTAAAAATAAAAGAGCTGGTTATCGAAGGCGAGGTGAAAGGGGAGGAAGTAATTCTTCAGAAATTTTTTGAACCCGTAGTCAAAAATATCGCGTCCCCACTTACTCCTCCCTCACCTCGCCCTAACTTAACTTTGACTAGTACCCCCAAACCTAACAATATTTCTAAAACATTAGCTGAAATTAACTTACCAATAATTAAAGAAATTGTTTTATTAAGTGAAGAAAAAAAGCTTAAAGATGAAGTACTAGAAATATCTTTTCCGGAATTAGGAGATAATAAAAATTGGTACTTAGAGCTAGAGCTTGAGTTGGTATCAGTCGAGGATACCTTAGGATTTGATACCCCAGGTTTTACTATTCATATTGATGATTATTTGGCGTACCAACAATCAGTTTTTGAAGATGAAATAAAAAAAATTGCTTTTAACTTAGCTACTTTTTCCAGCGCCCCCCAAACTTTGTCTATTTGGAGCGGTAATAATGGTGATGAGCTTAAAGACACATCGGCAATTATTAAAAAAATTAGGTTAATTTTTAAAGATAAGCATGATTTTATAGAAACGGAAGCCATTAATAATTTAATTGTTACTGTCGATAGTGAAGAATATGCGACCTTGGAGTGGGATGCTCCTCAAACCAATGATGCTAATTTAGGCAAACCTTTAGCTTATGACATTCGTTACTTATCAGAGCCAATAACTTTAGAAAATTGGTTTCAAGCTCAGTCAATAGAAATATTTTTACCTCAATTTTTTTCACCGCACTCATCAGGATTTAGAGAAATCATACTTATTAAAGCTCCTCAAATTGTTTTTGGCTATCTAGCTATTCGTAGTATTGATTCGGCTGGAGCACTCTCACCTCTGGGAGAAAGTATTCCATACAAAGCCAAAGATTAGCTCTTGAGTTTAAAAGCATTTATCTTGCATAATAGAGGATGTGAGAAAACTTTCAGATATCTTTGCCCATATTTTTCATCCAAGACGTTCCAACAATCATCGTCCACGTTTACTTCATCCCGAAGCCTTGTTTTTTTTAGTTTTAGTTTCTAGTGGTTTTATTTCCTTACTCCACCTTTTTTCTGGATTATCAGGATTTAATGGTGTTCTTGGGTATGCTTCTACTATTACACCTAAGCAGGTGATTAAATTAACCAATGATAAAAGAGCTGGTCTGGGATTGGAGCCATTAGTTTTTAATCAGAGTTTGTCTGAGGCAGCTTTAGCTAAAGGACAAGATATGTTTGCTGATCAATATTGGTCCCATGTTGCTCCTGATGGTTTAGATCCGTGGTATTTTATTAAGCAGGCTGGGTATAGTTATCGATTGGCAGGAGAAAATCTTGCTCGAGATTTTGCCAATACTGAAAGCATGATGGCTGCCTGGATGGCTTCACCAACCCATCGAGCCAATATTGTAAACTCCAGATATGATGAAATCGGAATCGCAGTTATAGATGGTAGTCTAGATGGGTATGAGACTACCTTGGTAGTGCAGATATTTGGTTCTCAAGTTGCCGCTGGTACTAAACCTAGTGTAGTTGCCCAGAAAGAAGAAGCTAGTTTGACTGTTCAAGAACCTGTTCTCCAAGAATCTGGAGAGGCAGTAAAAAGATCTCAAACTGATGTTTTAGCTAGTGTCTTAGTTCCTGGTGGAGAAATAGAGTCACCACCATTATTTACTCCCCTTCAACTTACTAAGGCATTTTTCTTGGCGGTGATTATGTTGATAGTAGGCACTCTTTCTTACGATATTTTAGTAATTGGAAATCGAAGAGCCACTAGATTAGTTGGAAAAAATTTGGCTCATATTTTTATTTTACTAGTTGTGATGTACTTAATTATCTTCTTTAAGGGAGGGGTAGTAGGTTAAATTAAATGCTAAAAGAAATAAAAAATAACAAGCTGATGTACTTGGTTCTAATATTAGGTTTAATCTTAGGGGTAATATTATTTTTAGGATCTTGGCCAGATCGTAGATTGCAGAGAATGGTTTCCATTGGTATTGCTGCTTTTTATTTTATTTGGGGTGTATTATCTCATCTCAAAGACGGTCATATTGCTAAAAAAATTGTATTGGAGTATTTGGGGGTGGGAACATTAGCAGGATTATTGTTAGTCTTACTCACATTTTAATTAACTATGTCAATTTTTAAAAAAACATTTTCCCTTTTACTACTTATTTCGTTATTTTTATTTAATTTTAGCGTAATTTACGCTCAGGATAGCGAGACTAATGATCCAATTATTTATGAAAAAGAATCTTTTTCTAAGGATATTCGTCAGCTTAAGCTGCAGTATCGTGGCGAGCTAGAAGAATATCGCAATTTAGAGAACTTATATTTAATTGCTAAAAATCAATATTATAAGCTTGGTACCTTAGCTTCTTTAGAGGATGCTGTCCAGAAAACTCAAGAAGTGATGATTGTAAGAGATAGGGTTTTACGAACATACTTAAGATTACTCAGATTAAAATTATTATCTCAGACGGGGATAGAATTACCAGAGAAAAAAGCAGCTGAGCAGAGTTTGCTTTCAGCTATTGGAAAGATTGAGGAGCATCAGCAGCAGTTTAGTGAAACTCTAGATAAGCCTCAGATCAATGAAATTTCTGAGGAGTTTGAAAATTTATTTGATCAAATCGAAGAAGCTGCCTATCAAGCTTTAGCAGTCATGTCTATTGGTGAGTTACAAACGATTCATGACAAAGCAATTCTACTGGAAGCCGATATGGAGACAGAAATTGCTACTGCCGGTGGAGCTTTAAAATCTACTGAAAGAAAAAGATCTTTTGATGAAACTGATCGTTTACTAACTACTCTAAAACCAGAGTTTGATGCAGTTGAAGATGTCTACGCTAACCCTTCTAATGCTGGGTATAAGGGAGTCTATAACTCTATTAAAAAACAGTTAATCTCAATCCATTCATCGTTGGCTAAAGCATTAACTTTTTTGGGGGAGTTACTTAAAATATGATAGAAGATATAATGCTAGACCAGACTCAGTTTGTAACGGAAAGCCCTTTACTTGAAGAGGTGGAAGCCGCTGGAGAGGCTGATAAAAACTTATCGGCAGAAGAACTTAAGCAGTTCAAGCAAAAAAAACTTAAAAAAATAATTATCGCAGTAATAGTTTTTTTACTCATGGCTTTAGGTATTTTTGCTCTAATTAAATTAGGGTCTAAAAAAGAAAGTCAAGAAATTATTGAAGTTGAAGAGATTGAGCTTACAGAAGTGGTGGTGGGGCCATTTAATCAAAGACTTTTAGAACTGAAAAATGAGCTTGAGGCAGCTGATCCCAATCAAGAGGAATTCCCATTCCCGCCGATAGATTCTTCAATTAATCTTGAAGAGCAGTTTTAATTTTTAATTTTGAAAAATGTTCTCTTTGTGTCCAGAAGACATAAGAGAAAACACTCCAATAAACTAAAACTAGCATAGAGATTTGGATGTTGGGATATATCCAGTTAGCTATTTGAGCAATGGTTTCTGCCACCACCACTAAATGGAGTGAAAGCTGTATGGTTTTACCGAAATTTAAATTGAATTTATTTAGTTTAAAAAATAAGAAAACTAAGATTGCTTCTAAAAAACTCATCCATAATCTAAAGATGATTAGCCCTATCGGAATAGCAATGAAATTTAATTGTTTAATAATTGGAATAATTTCTTCTATCTCTAGTTTGAATTTAGAAATAAATTCACCAGAAGTATCTTTGTTTAGAACTAGATCTTCTTCGGGTAATATCTCAGTGAGAGGAGCATCAGTCCAGGCTTCCCGAAGATCGTTGATAAAAAATTTATCACTACTAACTACAAACAAACTTTCATGCTCTAGTTTTTCTGAAAATTGCGCTGATGAAATCTCTCCGGGAATAAAATATCCAAAAACAGGAGGTAGTTGAGAGTTTTGTCCCATTAAGCTCGGATAAGATATTTCTATGGCATCTTCAGCTGAATATCTGAGTTGATTTTCACTCCAGACTATTTCTAAATCAGCTGGATAATTAGTCACCACTTCATCTAGAGTGACATTCATTTGTTCTTGTAGAGTCGGCATTACTTTTTGATTAACTCTCCAGGTCAAAGTTAGTCCTAGAATGGTCATGCTGATGATAAAAAATCTAAAACTAAACCAAAAGGGAGCCTTAAATATTTCTAAATAATATTTAGGTGAAGTAAACAAGCTGGTAATGACGTGCCAATAAGTTTTAAGTCGCATGCTTTGTTAGTGTCTAAAATAGAGTATAATCTTTACACTATGCCATTTCAATTTTCAATTTTCAATGAGTTAGCTGATAAAGCCATCGAGCATGTTAGGAAAGACTTGGCTACGCTACGTACTGGAAAGGCAACAACTCAGATGTTAGATCCAATTAGAGTTGATGTTTATGATTCGGAAATGAAGATTGGTGAGCTAGCTAACGCTTCAGCTCCTGACCACAATCTGTTAGTAATCAAGCCTTGGGACACTTCAATTTTAAGCGATATTGAAAAAGCTATCGCCTCATCGGGATTGAATCTGAACCCAGTTGTAGATGGCGATATTATTCGCATTACCATTGCTCCTCTAACAGAAGAAAGACGCAAGGAGATGGTGAAATTACTTTATCAAAAAGTAGAAATTGGCCGCGTCATGTTGCGTTCCATTAGAACTGAAGTTAAGAAAGATATTGAAGATCAAGATGGAGAGGCCGATGTAAGTGAAGATGATGTTAGGCGTGATTTGAAAAAACTTGATAAATTAACTCAATTAAAGATTGATGAAATTGATAAGCTGGCTAAATATAAAGAAACAGATTTGATGACGATCTAAACCAAGCATTACCCATGTCGATAATTATTTTTATTTTAATTTTGTCTTTTTTAGTCATAATTCACGAACTAGGACATTTTTTTGCAGCTAGATTTATGAAGATGAGGGTCGAAGAATTTGGTCTAGGATATCCACCTCGAGCACTGAAACTATTTAAGTGGAAAGAAACTCTTTTTTCATTAAACTGGGTTCCATTTGGCGGTTTTGTAGCTATTAAGGGTGAGGCTGAAGAGTCTGGAGTTTTTCATAAGTTTTCAACTAATAAAAGACTAGTTGTTATTTTAGCTGGAGCTGCAGTTAATTTCTTATTTGGTGTCTTGGCTTTTTCTTTAGTTTTTTCTATTTCTGGTATTCCTACTAGGTTGGAACAGCCTCGAATTGGCAAGATCTCTATCGACTCTCCAGCAGAGAAAGCTAATTTGCCAACGGAAGTGAATATTTTGGGTTTAAAAATTAATGATGAGTTAATTGAAACCAATAGTTTGGAAAGAGTAATCGAAGAGATTTCCAATCATCAGGGAGAAACAGTTGGTTTGGTCACTAGCGGTAGCTGTAATCAGCTTGAATGTGACTATACGTCTCAAGAATTCGAGGTTTATTTACGCAAGCCAGAAGAAACTCCGGTAGGACAAGGATCATTGGGAATAGTATTTCAGTCTGTTATTTATTTAGACCATCCTTGGTATGAGATGCCGTTTAGAGGTGTCTGGTATGGCTTAGTTCAAGCCTTTTGGTTGGGTGGAGTTATTTTGGAAGGTTTGGGAGATTTATTAAGGAACATGGTTTTATTAGGGCAAGTACCTAAAGAAATTGCTGGTCCAGTCGGCATTGTTCATCAAGCTACTAGTGAAGGCATTTTTGCCGAAGGATTTTTAGCTTTACTAAGTTTTTCTGGCATGCTATCAGTTAATTTAGCGATTATGAATATTTTACCCATCCCCGCTCTTGATGGTGGAAGAGCCATATTTATTTTAATTGAAAAAATTACTGGTCGCAGGAGAATTAAAAAAATTGAGCAATATGCCAACTACGTTGGCTATATCTTATTGTTAGGTTTAATTATCTCCGTTACTATTAGAGATGTGATTAGAATATTTACTTAATTATGGCAGCTAAAAAAACAAAACAAAAACAAGTTGAAATAGAGAACTTACTTCATTATGATATTAGTTTAATAATTAAAGACTTAACTAGAACCTTAATTTCCACTTTAATAGTTTTTGGGGCGCTAGTTGCATTATACTATCAGCTTTGATACAAGAATTAACATTGTTTAATTAAGGATAATATTATGAAAAAATCAACACTACTTTTACTCTTAGGTCTTTACTTAGTATCTTCACTAGTTTCGTTTGGCCTTTTTAGTTATTTTGGAAGCAGTGATAGTCTAGCAGCAACTACAGCTCAAGATTTAGAAGAAGATGGAACCACCTTATTAAGTGAGCTTTTGGAAATTGATCCCAATGAGAAAGAGGATCAAGTTTGTCCGTTAAATGGAAAATATTACACCCAGACTGAGCGTGAGGCTTGGGAAAAGCGTCGTCCTCTGGCGGTAATGATTGAGAATCATCCTGAGGCACGACCTCAATCTGGTCTTTCAGATGCGGACATTGTTTTTGAAGCTATCGCTGAAGGTGGTGTGACTAGATTTATGGGTATGTTTTATTGTGGAGCACAACGTTTTGATACTACTTTAGCTCCAGTCCGTTCTGCTAGAAGCTATTTTGTTGACTGGGCCTCTGGATTTAATAGACCTCTTTATGTGCATGTCGGAGGAGCAAATTTGTCAGGACCAGCTGACGCTTTAGGTCAGATATATGATTATGGGTGGGTGGGTGAGAATGACTTAAATCAGTTCTCAATTGGCTATCCTACTTTTGTCAGAGATTATAATCGAGTTGATGACAAAGAAGTTGCTACGGAACACACCATGATTGCTATGACTGAGGGTCTATGGGAGGTTGGAGAAGAGCGAGAATGGACAAATTTATCAAGAGAAAGAAAAGTGGGTTATAAGGTAGTTGGTGGAGATGACTGGCAAGATGATTTTGAGCAGTGGTCTTTTCAAGACAGTCAGCCTGAGCCAGGCCAGGTAAGAGAGATTTCACATGATTTTTGGAGCGGTTATGGTGATTATTCAGTAAAATGGGAGTTTGATGCTGAGACTAATAGCTATAAAAGATTTATGGGTGGGGAGAGTCATGTGGATCTAAACAATGATGAGCAGATTCGAGCTGCGAACGTGATTGTGCTGTTAACTACAGAAAAAGGTCCGATTGATGAGAAAAAACACCTGCTTTATGGCACTATTGGTACTGGGGATGCATTGTTATTTAAAAATGGTGAGGTAGAAGAAGTAACTTGGACAAAGAAAACTCGTACTGATGAGTTGGATTTTGTTGATGATCGTGGGAAGCAAGT
>CAYXMW010000004.1:0-1434 GCA_964466145.1 uncultured Pseudomonadales bacterium | reverse complement strand
CAAAGAAAACTCGTACTGATGAGTTGGATTTTGTTGATGATCGTGGGAAGCAAGTACCTTTAGCCAGAGGCTTAACTTGGATTTCAGTCGTTAGTAAGGATACAGAAGTTACCTATTAGTTTCTGCTTGCAACAAGTGTTAGTCTCGCCTACAATTTGAGTACAGATTGTTTATAAGGTAGGTTTAAATATGACTTCATTAAAAGATTTTATGATTTCCCGAGTCAGGGTAAAGATGATGGAGTTATTCTTTATTGATCCTGACGAAATGTATTATGTGAGGCAGATTACTCGTAAAATTAATGAAGAAATAAATGCGGTACGAAGAGAGCTAGATAAAATGCTTGGCTATGGATTACTTCGTAGTGAGCAGCGTGGCAATAGACTTTACTACTATCTCAATAAACGCTATTTTTATTTTCAAGAACTTCAGCAGATGGTAGTTAAAAGTACTGGGCTAGGTAAAAAAATTGTGAAGTTGCGTCGTAAATTAGGAACATTAGAGATGGTGATGTTTTCAGGGCGCTTTGTTCGTCGGTTGGCACCTAGACAAAATGAGGTGGATGTACTGGTTATCGGAGAAGTAGTATTAGCAGAATTAGAAGCTCTTATTAAACAAGAGGAAAAGCGATTGGACCGAGAAATTAGAGTGGCTGTTTTTGTAAAGAAAGAGTTTGATTTTAGAAAAACTCGTCGCGATCCATTCATCATGGATGTTTTATACGGTAGTCGAGTGATGATTATTGGTAGTGAAGAAGAATTTGTCGACCGCCAAGTCCCAAATGTTTGATAGTTGAGAATTTTTATGCATCATAAAACTATACGAGTTTTTTTGCTTATTATCTTCTTAACTTTAGTGAGTCTTTACATTGCTTTACCCAAAGAAGTTGTTCCCCCACTTAATATAACTATTTTTGGCAAACAGATTCAAAAAGATTTTGAGCTTAAAAAAGGCTTGGATATTCAAGGTGGAATGGAAGTCGTTCTGAGGGCAGACATGACTGAAATTGCTAATGAGGATAGAGATACGGCTATTGAAAGCTCCAGAGAAGTAATCTTGAGAAGGGTTGATCTATTTGGGATTAGTGAGCCAACAGTGACTACCTCAAAAACGGCTGGAGAATATCGGCTATTAGTAGACTTACCCGGAGTCAGCGATCCTAATCAAGCACTGCAACTGGTAGGCACGACGGCTCAACTTGATTTCAGATTGCAGAATCCAGATTTAGCTACAGCAGAGGCTACTAACTCAGCGATTGCTTTTTTCAATCAATTTGAAATGACTGAGCTAACAGGCAAACAACTTAAAAGAGCCATAGTTCAGTTTGATCCTCAAACTAATGAGCCGGTAATTGCCTTAGAGTTTGATGATGAAGGCCGTGATTTATTTGCTGCTATAACTAAAGAAAATGTTGGAGAAGTATTGGCGATATTT
>CAYXMW010000003.1:0-24697 GCA_964466145.1 uncultured Pseudomonadales bacterium | reverse complement strand
GTTGCCTGATGGGTTATGAGTACCACTACATCACCAGCTGTTCTTTTGCCTTCAATAATTTTCACCTGCTCAATAGAATTTAATAAAACCCCAGTTCGCTCACCTCTTTTGAGAAAAACACTCCCACCAATGGTACCTAAAATTACTTTATTTAAAGTAAAAACCCCGCAAGCAAGTTGTATTTCTACACCTAGCTCTTCTGCAGCAACAATTAAATTATCAATTAGTTGTTGAAGTTCTTGAGGAGAAGTTGCTTCTGCCTGCGAAATTTTCTCAGTAAAATCACGACCGGCATTACCAGCATGATCGCCAGAAATTGAAAAGGCACATACTAGTTGACTTGAAGAAAAATTACTTGAAACAACTTGTGACCAACCACTAAATTGTGGCAACCCAACGACTGGGGTGACGTTGACTCTATACATTGACCTTATTTTATCATACTAGATCAAAGACTAACGATGAAAAATAATAGCACTAAAACTGCAAATACTAAATGAATATATCCTAGGGCTTTCAATCTATCTGAGACTGAGGTCATTAAAGACTTTTGCATGGTGTGAATTTGCCTAATAGTCACCACTGAAAAAATTACGTATATGACACCAGCCACCACAAATAAAACCTTCAAAAAACCAAAAAATAGTTCATTTAATTCAACTGGCATTATTTTACTCTTCCTTCTATTTTTTCTCTTTCTTCTTCGACTAACATCTCATTTAAAAACTGAGTGACTCGATTGGGATGAGGTACATCCTCAAACTCAAACTCTGTTTTCTCAGCTGCTGTTTGGATATGAATGGTGCCATAGTCAAAAATTGATTGAACCACACCACTGGTAACAGCCGTAATATCTTCTACTTTATCAATTTTTGCAGCTGAAACATTCCGGTAAATAAGTGATAAAAAATCAATATCAATAATCCGCTCATCAGTAATGATGTAAACATTATAAAACCAAGTCAAAAATGACTCCAAAGAGTAACCAACGATTATTAAATACCACAGCAATAAAATTGCAGTTTGGAAATTTCCCTCAAGTAAATAATAAAAACTAATCTGATGAAAGAAGAATGGTACTACCAACATCACAATCACTGTTAAAAACTTAGTGATCTGAGTAATAGGATGCCTTCGCAGTAAGAGAAGTACATTCTCACCATCAAGCTGAGAATCAAATGCGTAAATCATGAGTGGCTTAGGAGCAAAAGCATCAAGGGGATTCCGTGAAGGTTCTTCATGTCTCATTACTTCTGAGTAATTATCGACCATTTCTAAAGGAGATTTTTTCTTTTTGACTAGAGGCTTCACCCGATCTTTTGTAGCGTCAAATATATTAGGCATACTATGGCAATTATAGCATTCAATTAATCATTCTCTAAAACAGCTAAAAAAGCATCTTGATTTAGCTCAACACTACCGACTTGTTTGAGTCGTTTTTTACCTTTGGCTTGTTTTTTAAGTAGTTTCATTCTTCGAGTTCGATCGCCACCATAAAGCTTGGCGGTCACATCCTTACGAAAAGCCCTCACTGTTTCTCGAGCCACAATTTTACCACCAATAGCAGCTTGAATTGGAATCTCAAATAATTGGCGAGGGACCACTTCTTTTAATTTTTTAACTAATTTCTTACCCCGATAATCAGCTTGGTCTCGAATAGTGATCATACTTAAAGCCTCCACTACTTCTTTATTAATCAAAATATCCACTTTAACCGCATCAACTGGCCTATACTCAACCACTCTATACTCTAGTGATGCATAGCCAGACGAGATAGATTTCAAATTATCATGAAGATCAACAATTATTTCAGCTAAAGGAATCTTAAACTTAAGTTTAGTTCTAACTCCAATCGGCTGACTGTCTAATAACTCACCTCGTCGATCTTTTAAAAACTGAATAATAGAACTCAGGTATCGCTCTGGAGAATAAATAGTTGCAGCGGCAATTGGCTCAGAGACTGATTCAATCACACTCGGATCTGGCATCTCTGCAGGTGAATGCGCCTCTATCATTCCTCCATTTGTAGTGGTGACTTGATAAATAACCGAAGGAGCAGTCGCAATTAAATCTAAATCAAACTCTCTCTTTAATCGTTCGCGAATAATCTCTGCATGAAGTATTCCTAAAAAGCCAACTCGCAGACCATTCCCTAAAGCTAATGAGTGAGTTCCTTGATATTGAAGTGATGAATCATGAAGAGCTAATTTATCCATACTGTCTTTAAGAATTCTAAATTCATCAGCATCAATTGGGTAAAGCTCCATATAAACCATTGGTGTTGGTTCTTGATAGCCAGCTAATGGTTTGACCTCATTTTTTAAATCAGCTGAAGTGACTGTATCTCCTACCCTCACTTTTTTGATATCTTTTAAGCCTGTAGCTAAATAACCCACCTCACCAGCACTTAATTTTTTAGTTGGTTTCATGGCCGGTGAAAAGATACCAACTTCAATTGAATTGAAACTAGTGTCAGTTGAAATTAATTTCAGTTTTTGCTGGTCTAAAACTCCATCTACCACTCTGATTGAAGCAACTACTCCTTTGTGATAATCGTAATGAGAGGTCATCACCAAACCTCGAAGAGGGTTATTTAATTTCCCACTCGGAGCTGGAATTCTATCAATAATTGCCGTTAAAAGCTGATCAACGTTCTGACTAGTTTTAGCTGATACGGACAAAATTTCATCTTCATTAAAACCAAAACTCTCCATCACTTCTAGCTTAACTGTGTCCAAATCAACCGTAGGGAGATCTATTTTATTTAAAACTGGAATAATCATTAGTCCCAACTGGACTGCTTTTTCATAATTAGATAAAGTTTGGGCTTGAACACCTTGAGAGGCATCAATTAACAAAACTGCTCCTTCACAAGCTGCTAAAGATCGACTTACCTCATAACCAAAATCAACATGTCCAGGCGTATCAATTAAATTAAGAATATGACCTTGGTGCTCCATCTTCACTGGAGCTAATTTAATAGTAATCCCACGTTCTTGCTCGATCGGATTACTATCCATTATTCTCTCTGTTAACTCTCTATCAGTAACAGTATTGGTAAACCGCAACAAAGCATCGGTCAAAGTAGTTTTGCCATGATCAATGTGAGCGATAATAGAAAAATTGCGAATTAACTCCTGCATGGAGCCTATTTTAACAGCTTTGCCATCTTAGATTTAAGACGAGCTGCTCTGTTATGATGAAAAACTTTTCTTTTAGTTGCTTTATCAATTGCTTTATAAGCAGCAGTTAAGTTTTCCTGACTAGGCTTAAGAGTCATTTTCTTCATTGCTGTGACAGCAACAGATTTAACTTCACGATTATATTGCGCTTTAGTTTTGCTGGCTCGCAAGGCCTTCTTTGCGTGTGGTAGAACTGGCATAGGTTAGTGATTGTATCTCAAGTAACCAATAAATTCAATGGAAATTTATTCTAACCATTGGTTTAGCGGTCCTTGAGAATGATATCTTTTTGATATCATTTCAAAGGGAGTTGAGACATAATTGTTGGGGATTTGAGATCCTTCACAATCATACAAATATTGTATGTTTTTCAAGAATCGTAGGTTCATATATGAGGAAAACCACTTTTTACCCTCTTTATTACCTATTTTTACACACCCTATTTTTAAGAGCATCCTAGGCAAAAAGAACTTCTGACCTTTATAATAGAATTTAATGATTTCTCAATTGAAAGACTTTTTTTCTAATTTTTCAAGTAATGGCAACTGGTTAGAAAAACAGCAAAACTCTATTTTGTCCGCTGCAGCAGTTATTACCATCGCCAATGTTTTTTCATCTCTCTCAGGATTAATTAGAGAAAGAATCTTAATTTCTAATTTTTTTTCCACCGTTGTTTCTCAGCAAGCTTATGAAGCTTTCCAAGTTGCTTTTCAAATTCCAGACATGATGTTCCAGCTCATTATTCTAGGTGCTGTCTCAGCCGCATTCATTCCTGTCTTTACTAATTTAAGAAAAAACAAAGATCAAAAAACTGCCTTCGGAATGACATCTACTACCATGACTATTTTATTGTTAGTTTTTATTGTCGTCTCAATAGTGGTAGCTTATTTTGCTCGCCCCATCACCATCTGGAGAACTGGTCACGAGTTTACTGATGCTCAAGTTAATATCACTACCGCTCTAACTCAAATCATGCTGATAGCTCAAGTATTTTTTGCCATCTCAAATTTTTTAACTGGGATGCTCCAAGCATATCAAAGATTTATTATCCCAGCGATTGCACCAGTGCTATACAACTTAGGAATTTTAATCGGAGTATTTTTATTCTCATCTAGACTCGGAATCTATTCAGCTGGAGTAGGAGTTATTATTGGTGCCTTCATTCACATGATTATCCAGCTACCACTAGTTTTCAAACTAGGCTTTCGATTTAAACCCTCCTTTTCCCTTTCTTTTCCTGGGGTAAAACAGTTTTTTGCTCTTATGCCAGCTCGATTACTAACCATTAGTATTACCGAGCTTCAAAATTTAAGCTTAGGATTCTTCGCCACCTCACTGGGAAACCTCAGTTTTGTAGTAATTAGACTAGCCCTACGACTCATGACCATCCCTATCCGCTTATTCGGAGTCCCGATTGGCCAAGCCTCATTACCATTTTTATCTGCACAAGCCACTAATAAAAATCTATCTAGATTTACTAGTTTAGTTACTAAATCTCTCCATCAGATATCTTTTCTAGCTTACCCCGCCTCAGTTCTGCTTTTAATTCTGAGAGTTCCTTTTGTCAGGCTTATTTTCGGAACTCATAATTTTCCCTGGAGCACTACTCTTACCACCGGAAGAGTTGTTGCTATTGTTTCTATTTCAATTGGGGCACAAGCCATGGTACAACTGCTCATCAGAGCCTTCCATGCTCTTAAAGACACTCGAACTCCACTTTTTATTACCCTAATTACCGCTGGTTTTTATCTACTCAACAGCTGGTACTTTGTTTTTCAAACTTCCTGGGGAGTAATGGGGATTGCTTTTAGCACCTCCATCGCCGCATTTGTAGAACTTATTTTATGTATCTTACTACTCAATAAAAAACTACCGAAACTATTTACCTCTGCCCTATGGGTACCACAAATAAAAATGTTATCTGCGAGTTTCTTTATGGCTGTCTTCCTTTATTTACCTTTTAAAATTCTAGATGAATTGGTATTTAATACCACCAAAACAATCGAATTAATCAGTCTAACTATTACTACTGCCACCATCGGCACCTTGGTTTACATCTATTTTTCAGCCTTATTTGAAGTTAGAGAGCTAAAATTATTCAATAAATTATTTACAAAATTTGGACCTTGGCGCAATTCACTTGAGAGATCTAAGGAAGTATTGGTAGAAACAAGTGTTGAAGGAGACGAGATCTAGTTAGCTCTGCTAAAATAGCCCTGATGCCATTACTGCCCTTTTTAAAAAATAAGCATAGCGCTAAAATTAATATTAATTTAGTCCCTAAAGATCCTTTTTTTGAAACTGCATTGGGTAAAATTTTGCGCTGGTCATTATCCGTAGGACGTTATATTGTAATTTTTACTGAGCTAATGGTGATTTTAAGTTTTGTCGCCAGGTTTTCTTTAGATAGACAACTCACCAATCTAAATGACTCAGTTCATCAGAAACAAATTACTATTGAATCTTATGGTGATCTAGAAGAAAAAGTGAGATTGATTCAAGCTAAATCTGATCAATATCAGCAAATTGAGCAGCTAGTGAATATCACCGATGTTTTTCCTGCATTAACCAAAATAACTCCTGCTAGCATTCAGCTAGATGAATTAATAATTAAACCTACTCAGGTTTCTATGTCTGGCAAGTCTTTATCGCAAGAATCGCTAAATATGCTCATCAATAACTTCCAAATATCAGCCAACTTTTTTAATATCGCTGTAGATAAGATTGAAGCTGGAAATAACCAAGATCCTGGATTTACCTTCAGAATCACTGCTGATACTAAGGAACCAACTCAATTAAGATAAATATGAAAACTAAAAAACAACGCGATCTATTCATCACTCTTCAGCGGTTTTACCAAAAGCCAGTAGCTAAAGTATCTCTAGAGCTATTCCTCTCTATTCTTACAGTATTATTCTTTGCTCTTTTTGCGATTAGACCAACTCTGCTGACTATGTCTGATTTAATAAAAGAAATTGAAGACAAAGAAAAATTAGATAAACAACTCTCTCAAAAAATTGCTTCACTATCGAGTGTCCAACCACTCTATCTACAACTTCAAGATCAACTTCTGATACTAGATGAGTCTATTCCTAGCCAACCACAGCTAATTTATTCATTAAAAATAATCGAAAAAATTGCCAGTGAGCTTCACTTAGTAATTGCCAATATCAATGTAGCTGAGATTCCTAAAGAAAATACCGATCAAAATAGTGAGATTAGTTCAACTTCTTTTGAAAGAATTGATGTGCCATTAACTATCAGTATATATGGAGATTATCCTTCTATTCGTCAATTTGTAGAAAGTCTCAAAGATTATCGACGTAGTTTTATTATTGATACAGTTATTTTTACTACCAAAGAACTAAGAGGAACTAGAAAATTAGAAGCTAGAATTACCATTAGCGCTCCCTATTTTGGAGTTAAAGATCTAGAAATAAAAAAATTATGAATATTTTTAAAGAAACCTTAAAAAAAATAAAACACCAACAGCAAATACTGGCTATGTTAGTGTTTGCTCTAGTGGCAGCAATAATCTGGATTGGGGCAAGTCTATTTACTTCTCAACAAAAAACTGAGATTAGTAAAGACCTACAAAGACTAGCCAAACCACTCACACCCTCAATTAACCAAGATGTCATCCAACGACTTAGACAAAAAAAGGTTTTTCTAGAATCACAGCTCCATGATTTTCCTATTTACATGACTAGACAAAACCAAGGTCTAGCTGAGCAAATAGTTGAAATTGGAACAGAACCAGAACCCACACCTAGCCCACATATCCAGAACCCATCGCCGACTCCTAGTGTGAATCCTTCTCCAAATTCATCTCCAAAAATATCACAACCATAAAAAAATAAGACACTCCAAACTTGACTGAATAATAAGCTATTTTCGGTTATTTTTCGCGTTGCCTTTAACTAATAATTTCTCTAAAGTAGAGATACGGTGTTACTAAGCGCCGTGTGTTTTTATGTCTAATTCTACTAATACTAAAAAATCATTTTTTACAAAAAGAATACCGACCCTAGTTGGACTAGGGGTGTTGGTAACTGCCTTAATTGCAGGAACGTTGTTATTTAGCCAAGGAACCGGAGTCTTTGCACCTCGTGCTACCCCACAAACAACTCCTAAAAAAATTAGAGTTAGTAATTTAACTGATTCTGGCTTTACGGCTTCATTTTTAACTGATGAGAAAACAATTGGACATATTAAGTATGGCACTGATGCTAAAAAAATTGATTCTCAATCAAGTGATGATAGAGATCAACTCTCTGGCACGGTTGATAAATACAATATTCACCATATTACGGTTAGGGGACTAGAGCCAAACTCAGTCTATTACTACACTCTTGGTACTGGGTCGGGCTCATTTGATAACAGCGGAGAA
Source organism: uncultured Pseudomonadales bacterium (assembly GCA_964466145.1). Classification (GTDB taxonomy): domain Bacteria; phylum Patescibacteriota; class Microgenomatia; order UBA1400; family PJMF01; genus JABBGTR01. Next base: position 17,125 of record CAYXMW010000003.1, on the reverse strand, counting down.
CCATTCACTATTAAAACAGCACAGAGGTCAGGTGTCCCATCTGCTGCTAGAACTATCTATGGAAGTGTTGTTTCTCCCAGTGGTAGTCCCGCTGAGGGGGTAGTTGTTTACGTAAAGGCTGAGGGAGTTGGAGAAATGTCTTCTCTAGTTAAAAGCTCTGGTAGCTGGGCAATACCACTCTCTAATGCCAGAGTGGCTGATGGCTCAACCTATGCTCAAATTACCGATGATAGTGTTCTAACTATTTTTGTCCAAGGGGAAACCGCTTCACTTACATCTCAGGTAACTACTACTACCGCCAATGCTCAACCAGTTGGCAACATTACGCTGGGTCAATCTCAAAACCTAGCTGATACGGCAGTAGCTGATGTGACAACAACTGAAGCATCACCCGACCCAGTTGATCCTGCAGAAACCACTCAAGAAGCAACGGAATCAACCACAATTATTGAAGAAGCCACTCAAGAAGCAACAGGGTCAGCTAATCAAGGAGGAGGTTTAGACGAGCTCTTGCTAGAGGAAACTGATGTAATTGCGGTAGCAACTTTAATTGATCTTGAGGTTAGTGAAGAAGCATCACAGTCACCTACAGTTGATACTACCCAACCAAAAATAATTGGTAAAGCTGCTCCAAACGTAACCATTAGTATCCAAGTCCACTCGGATACTCAAATTGATCAATATATCGTCGCTGACAGCGAAGGCAATTTCGAGCTTGATATAGCTCAGTTAGAGCAAGAACTAGAACCAGGAGAGCATACAGTTACATATAGCTATGAAGATCCAACTACTGGAGAAACAGTTACCAAAACTCAAATTTTCTATGTATCGGACACTGCCACTCAACTCGCTCAAGCAGATACTGGCGAAACCACAGAAGACTATCCTTATAGCTCATCCAATCCTTATCCCATAGAAGAAGCGACTGACTCTGGTGAAGCGACTGATTCGGGAGAGGCTACTGACTCAGGGAGAATTGCTCAGCCTTCAACAGAAAGTGCTATCCCTGTTTCTGGATCTGTAGGTACTACTTATGCATTAATACTCGGTGGCTTATTCTTCATCTTAGCTGGAGTTTGGAGTTGGTGGATTGCAAATAATCTCGAAGAAGAGTTAGTTGTATAATAAACTCCTTATATGGAGATTCATCCTCACTACTATTCATGGAAAAAACGATTTTTTGATCTAATTATTGCTGTGGTCTTACTAATATTACTAATTCCACTTTTTTTACTACTTAGCCTAATTATTCTACTAACATCTGGTTGGCCAATTTTTTATATTCAAAAAAGACGTGGTTTAAATAAAAAAACTTTCAAAATTATTAAATTTAGAACTATGTATGTCGGTGCTGAAAAAAATCAATGGCGATATCAAAAAGATAACTTAGCTCCCAGCCCAATGTATAAAAACTGGGCAGATCCTCGTTTTGTAGGTATTGGCAAATTACTTTCAAAAACTGGCCTAGATGAACTCCCACAATTATTAAATATAATTAAGGGAGATATGAGTTTAATCGGACCTAGACCTCTACCCGTTTATGAGGCTGAAAAATTAAATCAAGACTGGAACTTCCGTTATAAAATTAAACCAGGAATTTTTTCAGAGTGGAGTATAAATAATAAAAAAAGAAGGTCTTTAAAAGAATGGAAAAAATTAGAAAAGGAAACATTAAAACAAGGCGGACTTAACTACGAAATCACAATAATCTTAAAAACTCTCCAAGCTCTTATTTACTAAAATCTTGCCACACAGCCTCACCACGGATAATTTTAGAAACTTGCCAATAATGATTGTTTAATTTATCTTAAAGTTGATTGAATAGATTCATCGCTCTCAATAACCATATTAAGAATGTACTCTGCAACGAGTTGATGTCCGTAGTCCGTGAGGTGAACATAATCCCACCATATTAATCCAGTTTGATTTTTATCTTTAAGATATTGATCTATATCAATCAAAAGAATTTTTTCATTCTTAGCTATTTCTGTAAGAATTTGGTGGAGAGGATTTTTTCTATTTAACTCAACCGACCCCGCTTCAATCAAAAGAACAGTTCTGATATTATTATTTTCATTAAGTTCAATAAAATTTTCGATATTATTTTTAAATTTTGTTTCAAAATCACCATAGGTGAAATCATTACTAGATAGATTGATAAAAAGTATTTTTGGTTTTAATTTAATCCACTCACTTTGATATTCTTCAAGCAATTCTGAGCTAGTCACGCCTGATATTCCAGTGTTAACAATTTTTATTTTTTGATCAGTAGATACGCCCAATACTTGACTGGCTGAGCTAGCATCTGGAGGCAATTCAATAATTTTATTATTAAGTATTTTTTCAAAAATAGCAGGGAAAGTTTTTTCATAACTTGAAGCTCCAGCTCCCCATGTTTGCGATGATCCAATAAACATAATTTTTTCATGCTCATCATTACCAAAGTCTTTCATTGTTTTATTGCTTATCAGCTCAACCTCATCATCCAGCCATTCTTGCTCTTGTTTTTTTAAATTAGTAAAAAATAATTTGGGATTTGGATAATTACCGGTAAAAAACAATAATAAATATAAATAAAAGATGACTATAGAAAGAAGTAAGGAGGTGTTGGTTAAAACAAGAATAAAAATAATTGATTTTTTTCTACTAAAAATCAATTGAATTAAAGTTAAAAATATAAAAATAGAAATTACTATAAGTGTTAGATTTTTACTATTTGAAAAATCTTCTTGAAAAACAACTTCATGGTCTTTTTTAACAATAATGTTGTCTATTAGAGTATCGTGTTGTCCTCCCTTAAAACCTATTTTTGAATCAATTACCTCAGGGATATCACAAGTAAATATTTGGCCATCAACTACGATGGTGGCTTTATTATTATTTAAATTTATTTTGGCGTGAAACCATTGGTTTGTTTTTATTTTTAAACTTTCTAGGGGAGTTTTTTCAATAAATTTACCATCTTGATTAATTGTTAAACAAAAATTTTCTGCTGATTTACCGCTAATTTCTATACTGATTTTTAGATTGTTGTTAATTATAAAATGATTGATTAAGTAAGCTTCGTTTTTAATCAAAGCATCAAACTCTACCTGGTTGTATTGAAAGGTTTTTTTAGATGTTATCTCTTGAAAACCATGCCAAGCACCTAAGCTCAAGTGGCCGCCATTCAAGGGTTGAGTTTCGCTAAAGAAATTCCAAGAACCCATCACCCACATTCCTAACTTTTCTTTTTCTGAATTCCAATTGCCGTTATTTAAAAGTGTGTTATTTGTTAATAAAAATATTTTACTTATAGTAATTGCTATTAAAATATTTAGTATTAATATTATTAAGTTGATTTTTTTCATAATAGATCTACAGGTTCTAATTAGTTAAAGTCTTGCCAGACCGCTTCACCGCGAATGATTTGAGAAACTTCCCAGTAACGATCGGGGTTGATTTTTTCCCTTTCAATTAACTGAAGTCCATAATGACAATTGCTATGACGAGAATCTGGAAAAGAATCTAGGCATTTTTGGTAAAATTGCCTCGCACCCTCCAAGTCACCTGTTAAAATTGCTAAGTTAGCTGGTTGGACTGCTAACCAATAATCACCAGGCATCAAAGATTGAGCTGATTGTAATAAGTCTGATGCCAACTGATAATTATTTTTTTTCACCAAAATATCGGCTGACTCAGATATGTTTTTTAATAGCTCTAATTTCCATTCATAATCATGCTGATCCCAGCTAATAACTGAGAGAGCTGTTATCAAATTTTCCCAATCACCATTAGATAGAAATCTTAATGTTATGTTTTGTTGAAGAAATTGTTGCTGCTCATCTTTCCATCCCATAGATTCACCTTTCCAGCTAGCAGTTAACTGCAAATATTTTATCAGCTCAGCTGCTTTGAGATCCTCTGAGCTTTGTTGTTCAAACCATAAATCGTTGATACTCAAAATCCAAAATGAATGCTCTTTTGCTAAGCTATATGCTTTAACAGTTTTTTCCATATCTACTACAGCCAACCGATTACCTACCTCAACCAACAATGTTGCTGCTGGCTCTCTTTTATCCCAATGCAATTTTTTTTCTGATATTTTACTTAACCAATCAAAAGCACGTTGAAACTCATCGTTTTCTAAATACCCCTCAGCCAAAGATAGTTTTTGATCATCAAGCTTCAAACGTATCTGCCGGTAATCTAACTCATGAACATCATCTGTTGAATAGGCATACATCTCTAATATCAATTCCAACCAGTACCTAGCTGCTGCCCAATCTTGCTGATCTAAATAATATGAGATCATATCTTTAGTTACGGCTGACCAAGGGTCAACTTCAAACCATTTTTCTTTAATCTGTTGGCGTTGTAAGTTGTCTTTATTCTGAGACAACATAATAGGATAAATACTTGAATGAGCAGCATAGATATTAAATAATTTTTGCCAATCTCGATCGTTCAAATCAGGACTAGTTTCATAAATTTTTCGATGCCAATAAAAATAAGGGAAAAGCTGAAATGCTTGTCTAGTTCTATCCACTCTAATCAAATAATCAGTTACAGAATATAATCCAGCCATTAAAATTAAACTAAAAATAAATATTAAATAGCTAGTTTTTAAAAAACTGGCTAAACTTTTTTTAGTTAACTGAAAAATTCCATCCTTAATTAGCAAAGATAATAAAACAATAGTAATCCCTAAAATTCCCACAAAACTCCAATCAAAATCAAATAAGACATCGGCATAAATTGCTACCACTCCCAAAAAAGCCGCTTTTTGCCAACTCCATCCCCTTTTTTGTTTGATGTTTTTCCAGGCAAAAAACAACAAACCAAACATTAAAACTATAAATAAACCACCACCTATTAAACCCATTTCTGCTAATGATTGTAGGAAAGCATTGTGAGCATAGGCAGTCGCATTGTAAGGAGTTAGACGATGTTTTTTAGCCGCAAAAGCAAATGTGCCAGGACCAGAACCTAGCAAAGGATTATTTTTTATAATTCCCCCAGCCCACGACCAATACTTAGGACGTGATTCTGCCTCAATAGACTTACATAGCTGTCTTTTTAAACTAGGCACAGGACAAGAAAAACTAGGATTGATGAGAGTCATGGTAGAAAAGAAAATATTACTCAACAAAACTATTAGGAATAAACTAGCTAATGTTTTAAAAATAAAGCTAAAATAACGTTTTTTAAAAAAATTGTTTTTTTTGAGCTGTTGATTAATAAACAAAAATTGGACCAAACTGATTGAAACTGCTACTCGTCCAAAGCTAAAAAGCAAGCCCAAGTTAAATGTTAGTGGTAGTAATAACCACCAATAAGACCTACCAACTTTAATATAGTCACTGGCTAACCACCAACTGAGAGGAATGACTAGTAGCAGTAACGCTGCTAAATGATTATGACCATAGGTAGCATGCAATAGATTCATCCCTGGCAACAAGTTTGCTAAATTAGGAAAAAATTGAAAACTAACACTCACTAATGTAATTACTAAGCTAGTGAGTAGTAAAAGTTTAATTATTTGTTGACTAGAAACAAATGACTTCTTAACCAATATAAAAAACCAAAAAGTTAGAAAAATAAAAATGTATCTAGCAACAGAGTGAATCGAGATCGGTAAACTAATTGAAAAAGCCAAACTAAAACCAACACTAAATAAAAATAATAGCCATAAAATCATTGACCATTTGTAATAATTAGCTTTCTTCCACTCTAACTCATTTGCAAATAATAAAAAAAATAAACTCACCCCTCCCAAAAGCACATAGCTCAAATACGATTCCCCCAAAAGAAGCAATAGTAACCAACTAAATAAAAAAAGGAGAAAAAATACAATCTGCTTGGTAGTCAGAGACATAAGATTATGATAGCATTCGGAATATGCAGCCAGTAAAGCAAATCGGTCAATTTTTAGGAAAATTTTTTAATAAAATTATTACTCTGTTTAGTTTGAATTTCACATATTTTTTAGGTATTGGCCCAACAGCAATAATAGGAAAAATTGTGGGTAAAAAATTTCTATCAACCAATCGCGACTCATCTTGGGAAAAATCTAACTACCAAACGAATATTAAAAAAATGTTTTAATGAAAATATTAGGACTATCCTGTTTTTATCATGATTCCTCTGCCTGCGTTATCATTGACGGCAAAATTATTGCCGCCGGCGCAGAAGAGCGTTTTAGTCGTAAAAAACATGATAATGACTTCCCAAAATTAGCTATTGATTATTGTCTAAAAGAAGCGGGTTTAGCCATTAATGAGCTGGACACAATTGTTTTCTACGAAAAACCGATTTGGAAATTTGAAAGAATTATTCACCAACATCTAGGACACTTTCCAAGGAGCTATCAAGCTTTTATGGATACTTCATCTTCTTGGATTAATCAAAAACTTAACATTAAAAAAATTCTTAAAAATAAACTTCACTATCATGGTCAAATAACTTTCTTACCCCATCACCTTTCTCATAGTGCTAGCGCCTATTATCTTTCACCGTTTCAAAAAGCAACCATCGTCACCATAGATGGCGTCGGAGAATGGACTACTACTACAATTGGAGTGGGTCAAAAAGACAAAATTAAAGTTGACCAAGAAATTAAATTTCCTCACTCATTAGGACTTCTCTATAGTACTCTCACCGCTTATTTAGGCTTTAGAGTTAATAATGATGAATATAAAGTGATGGGATTAGCAGCCTATGGTGATCCTGAACCATACAAAGATCACTTCGATAAAATCATATCTACTCACATGGATGGCAGTTTTTCTCTCAATATGGAATTTTTTGATTATACCTGGTCACAACACATGCCTTCAAAAAAAATGGCTGAATTATTTAAGCATCCCATTAGGAAACCGAAGTCTAAAATTTACAAATACCATAAAAATATTGCGGCTGCTCTCCAACGAAAATTAGAAGAGGCTGTTTTTAATTTATTAACTCAAGTTCATCGAAAATATAAAAATGACAATCTATGTTTAGCAGGTGGCGTCGCACTCAACTCAGTCATGAATGCTAAAATTTTAAAAAGTACTCCGTTTAAAAAACTTTATATCCCCCCTGACCCTAGTGATGCTGGAGCCGCCATGGGAGCTGCTCTCTATCTAGATAGAAATCCTCAATTAATTAAATCTAAAGAAAAAACCACTAAAACTCATTTAAAAATTGCTAAATCATTTACCCCCTATCTTGGTCCAGACTACACTTCTTTTCAAATTAAGCAGGCTCTCGATGAAGCTGGACTTAAATATAAATTTTATAAAAATGAGCAAAAACTTTTAAATAAAGTCAGTGATCTGCTTACTAAGAAAAAAGTTATTGGTTGGTTTCAGGGAAGAATGGAGTGGGGTCCTAGAGCCTTAGGAAATCGCAGTATTTTGGCAGCTGCAACTTCTTCCGAGATGCAAGATATTTTGAATGCCAAAGTCAAAAAAAGAGAAATGTTTAGACCCTTTGCGCCAGTTATTCTTAAAAAATATTTTGAAGAATATTTTGATGCTGATAAACCAGTGCCTAAAATTGCTGATTATATGCTGCTGGTTTACCCCTTTACTAAAAAAGGTAAAAAAAACATTCCAGCTACCACTCATGTGGATAATACCGGCAGACCACAAAGTATTTCACGAAAAGATAACTCTCTTTATTATGACCTAATTGACTACTATCGTAAAAAAACAGGTATTCCGGTTATTATTAATACTTCGTTTAATATTCGTGGCGAACCCATTGTGTGTACTCCAGAAGATGCTATGAGGTGTTTTTTAGGAACTGAAATTGATTATTTGATCATAGATAGCTATGTAATAAAAAAATAAATAAGGATACAACATGCTTAAAGAACTTCTTGAATATTTATGGAAAAACAAAGCTTGGTGGATTACTCCGCCGATACTTATTTTTATAGTCTTTGGACTGCTGGTTGTTTTTGCTGAAACATCACCAGTTAGTCCATTTGTTTATATGCTATTTTAATTAATTGAATTAACAATAAATAATGAAAAAAATATTTTTAGTAGTGATTTCTACCATGTTTTCCTATGGTTTACTTTTAATTATCACCAATCTTTATATAACAACAACTGAACTAGATCAAAAAAAAGCTTTCTTCAATGAATGGACATTAGGCACGACTATCTACAGTCTTAAATACATATATTGGGGTAAAAGCTACTGTCAATTGAACAAAAATTGTCAGCTACCAGAAGAAAAACTCCTCACTCATAAAGTTGTTTATTCCTACCCCACCTCTGACCACAGCTACAATTCAGATCAAAACTGCATCAGCGTCCTGTTTTTAGGAGATTCTTTTACCATTAGTCCCTGGACAAGCTTGGATCATCAATATCCGACTTATTTTTCACAGTTATTAGCAAATCATACCAATCAATGTGTCAAACAACTAAGACTTGCAACTGGAGGAGCAAATAATGACCAAGAGTTTCTCAGATTAAAAGATGTGTTGAAAAAAATAAAACCAGATATAATTATCTGGCAATTTTATGAAAATGATATTTGGGAAAACACCAGTAACGAGATTCTAAAAGTAGAAAAATCAAAAATATCTAGAAGAAACACTTTTTCCAATTCTTTATTCTTGGCTGGCTTTATTAATCAAAGAATGCCGTTTATTAAAAATACTCCCCTTGGAAACTATCTACTATATTTAGGTGAAAATAGAGATGTTTTTGACTATTGGTCTACAAAATTCAATGAGATAGGTTTAACTAAAATCAGTGAAAACAAAATTCCTCTACTGTTAAAAGAAATAGAAAGGCTATCTACCTTCTACGGGTTTGATTTATATACAACATTGTCTCCCTTAGAATGCCAGTTTGTGCCCCAATACAGAGCTGATTGTAAAGATTTGTGGCAAAACTCTTTAAGAAAGATCTTAAAAAATAATTCTAATTATCTTAGCATGGAGCCAGTAAGTGACATTGGCATTCAAACTTCAACTATGAATTTAAGCTCATACTTTAATACAAATACAATCGAAGATAAAAACCTCCCCGGATATAGACATTTGTCTGAAGAAGGAAACGTTTATTTCTCTTCAATAATGTTTAAAAATTTTATTAAGGTAAACACTGACTCTTATCGACCTGAAGCTAACTCATTGTTTTAACTCCAATAAATACTGTAAAATATTTTCTAGAAACAAATATATGAGAAAAAAACTTATCATTGGATTAATCTTAATTACTGCCTTATTTACTTCATATAAAGTAGCTTATCTGTTGGGAGAAGAATTTTTCTTTGATAAACTTTTTTATAATAAATCTGCTCAACACGGCTATCTTAAATCTCCTGAGTGGAGTAAAACTCATAATTTTTCAAAATTAAAAAAGCCTAATCAAAATAGGTTGGCTGATCTATACGAACTTCTATATGAACAAAAAAAAGTTTTAGGGAAAACAACCAGTAACAAAAAATTCACTATTGCTGTCATAGGTGACTCAATGACTTACGGACTTGGGGTAAAAACAGATGAAACTTTAGTTGCTAACTTAGAGAAAAAATTAAACAAAATCAAACCAACAAAAATTTATAATTATAGTCAACCAAGAGATGACATTATTAATAACTATACTAAATATAAAACAGCTAAAGAAAATAAAAACATTGACCTATTTATTGTAACTTTAGTTGACAATGACTTAGTGTTTAATACTATTAACCGTTATCCAAAAAATGAGGAAATATACTTAGAAATACTTGATGAGTGTAAAAAGGAACCAAAAAAATTTCAATATAAAGATGTAGAGTCAAATGAAGATTGGATTGAGAAGCTATACTTCCCCTCCTTTTCAAATGAATATTCCAATATTTGCTTTTTAGAAAAACTTATCTCTCGTTTTAATAAAAAAAACACCATCTTTTTTTCATTTGGCCACATTCCAACTCAAATGGAACTTGATTACGGATATACTAATAATAGTTCATTAAAGTATGCAAAAATATTCCTTGAATACAATAGAATAATTGTCGATAATAATAATAGATATATACTTGATCCTTACAAAAATGGGTACGTGGAATACGTAGAAGTCTCCGAATCTGAAAGACATCCTTCTAAAGAAACGCATGCGGGATATGCTCAAGTGTTATTCGATGAAATTACCACTAATCAGCGCTGGGGGTTTATAGAATAATAATCGGACAAGCGGTGGTGAACTTAAATATTTATGAAACAACAAAAGAATCATACTAAAATATTAATTACAGGAGCTGGCGGTTTTATTGGCGGACATTTGGTTAAATATCTCAAAAAACAAGGCTATTCAAAAATTCGCGCTGTAGATATAAAATCCCCAAATAAATGGCATCAGTTAGATGATGAAGTAGAAAATATAAGTTTAGATTTGAGTGAAAAAAATAACTGCTATCAAGCAGTTGATGGAATTGATGAGGTCTATAACCTAGCTTCAGATATGGGTGGGATGGGATTTATTGAAAATAACAAAGCGCTTTGCATGCTTAATGTGTTGATTAACACTCACCTTTTAATGGCATCTAAGCAGGAAAAGGTGAAGCGTTATTTTTTTTCCTCTTCTGCTTGTGTCTACGCAGCTAACAAGCAAACTAATTCTGACAATAACGGACTTAAAGAAAGCGATGCCTATCCAGCTATGCCAGAAGATGGTTATGGTTGGGAAAAATTGTTTAGCGAGCGCATGTGTCGTCATTTTAGAGAAGACTTTGGCTTAACTACTCGCGTGGCTAGATTTCACAATGTCTATGGAGCTCATGGAGCTTATCGGGGTGGCCGTGAAAAAGCCCCAGCTGCCTTGACAAGAAAAATTATTGAAGCGCAGCTATCTAAAAATCATGAAGTTGAAATTTGGGGAGATGGTAAACAGACTCGTAGCTTCACCTATATTGATGACTGTATTAAGGGGATTGATCTAATTATGCATAGTAATATTGAGGAGCCAATTAATTTGGGTAGCGAAGAAATGGTCACCATAAACCGATTGGTGGATATAATTGAAAAAATAGCTGATGTTAAATTGAAAAGAAACTATAACCTTGATGCTCCAAAGGGTGTACGAGGTAGGAGTAGTGACAACACCTTGATTAAAAAATACTTAGGTTGGGAGCCAAACACCTCTCTAGAAGTAGGTATGGAAAAGCTGTACTCTTGGATCTATAAAGAAATAGAAAATACCTCAAGCTAAATTAGCTTTATAACCTATCCCAGGTAAAAGAATAATATTAATCTTATAAAAAAAGCTTGTTTTTCAAAAAACATATGGTTTGGGTTATACTAGCGACACTCGGGTATTAGTAAAATAACATATAAACCTCATGAACAAAATAAGCAGCAATCAATTTGTCGTTGGAGATTTTGTAAAAGTTACTAAGATAGTTGGTGACCAAATTCACAAACTAAAAACCGTCATCATCCTTCCCTGCTCACTCCATGATCTAGCTCAAGCTCAAAAAAATCATTTTTACAATCAAGTTGATATTTATCTCACAGATGGAATGCCCCTAGTTTGGTATTTATCAATTAAAAACAAAAAACCAATTGATAGAATTTATGGTCCGAATTTAATGAAATTTATTCTCAAAAAAAATAAAAATAAAAACCCAATCTCAGTCTTCCTTGGGGCCAACCAAAACACCTTATCTAGACTTAGAAAAATTATTCCTAAAAAGCCAGGCAATAGTTTTTTATTACTAAAAAAGTCTGACACCGCCAAAAAAGAACAGCAGATATTAGACCAAATCATTAAGGTTCAACCCAACATTCTATGGATTGGCATCGGTTCACCCAAGCAAGTAGAGCTAGCAGCGAGACTCAAGCCAAAACTAAAAAATACTACTATTTTTTGCGTGGGAGCTGCCTTTGATTTTATTGGTGGTATAAAAAAACAAGCTCCTAGATGGATACAAAGAAGTGGTTTAGAATGGCTGTTTAGATTAATCACTGAACCCCTAAGACTATCTGAAAGATACTTGGTCATAATTCCCAAATACATATTGAGTATTATAATTAAAAAAATATTTAGAAAAATATAAAGCACAACATGACTATTTTAATAACTGGCTCAAATGGACTTATTGGTTCTACAGCTGCCCATTATTTTTTAAAACAAAATCACAATGTTATTGGCTTGGACAATAACATGAGGAAAAAATTGTTTGGTTTAAAAGGAGATACTTCCTTTCAATGCCAAGAGCTACAAAAGAATAGCTCTTACACACATTATGATTTTGATATTAGAAAGTGGGATCAAATCTCATCTCTTTTTATAAAACATGATATAGACGCAGTAGTTCACACTGCCGCTCAACCCAGTCATGACAAAGCTCAACAAATACCCATGCTGGATTTCGAAATAAATGCCACTGGAACCTTAAATCTATTGGAGGCAACAAGAAAATATCAGCCTAACGCTACTTTTATTTTTACCAGCACTAACAAAGTTTATGGAGACAATCCAAACAAAATACCATTAAAAGAAAAAGGAGATAAATACATCTACGCTGATCATAGACTTGGAATCGATGAATCATGTTCTATTGATCAGAATCTGCATTCCTTGTTTGGAGCTAGTAAAACCGCTGCAGATATATATGTGCAAGAGTATGGTCGATACTTTGGATTAAAAACTTCTTGTTTGCGTTTGGGTTGTGTGACTGGATCAATGCATGCCGGAGTCAAATTGCACGGATTTTTGTCGTTCTTAATCAAATCTTTAGTTCATAATAATCAATATGAAATCATTGGTTATAAAGGCAAGCAGGTTAGGGATCAAATCCATGCAGATGATGTTGTTACAGCTATAAATGAAATTATTAAAAACCCCAATCAAGGAGAAGTGTTTAACTTAGGCGGAGGTTCTAAAAATGCTGCTTCAATCAAAGAGCTAATTGAAATTATTTCGAAAAAAATAAATAAAAAACCAATCATTAGTTACAAAAAAAATAACAGAAAAGGTGATCACATTGTCTACATTACTGATTTTTCTAAATTTTCTAAGCACTATCCAAACTGGAAACTTTCAAAAAATCTAGATAATATCATTGATGAAATCATCAATTTTGAATTTGATATCAATAAACACAACCAATGAATATTATTTTTTCTACCTATGAAACAAAGGAGATCGGTGGAAGCTATTTGAGGTCACTTTCCTTGGCTCAAGAATTAGTTAAATTGGGACACACAGTCACACTCTGGACTAGTGCAAAAAATATTAGTATTAAAACTAAAACATCTTTAGAAAAAAATGTTCGCGTTATTCAGTCAATAGGTCTACTTCCATACAGGTTTAGAAGGGGTGGCTATGACCCATTTGATGTGCTACTTAGAACCTTAATAATTTTATTATCTCCAGCTAAAATTATTCAGAGTTTTAATCACCGCCCAGCAGCTTCTATTCCAGGATTAGTTAAATCTTTTTTTTACCCACAAACAAAGTGGTTTATAGATTGGGCTGACCTTTGGGGGGAAGGTGGCATTGCAGACAGAAGACATGGTCCTCTAAAAAAAATAACATCTTGGACCGACCATCGAGCAGAGCAATTTTTTATTAAGTCTGCCCCCTATCTAACTTGTATTAGTGATAATTTAATGAAAAAAGCAATAAAAATTAGATCTTCTAAAAAGAATATTTTTTATTTACCAGTGGGAGCAAGCATCAACCACATACATCCAATTCCAAAATTAAAAGCTCGAAAAAAGCTGGGGATATTTAAAAAAACCCCCATCTTAGTTTATCTATTTATTGAGACATATGATGAAGTATTCTTAGCTAAATCACTTTTAGAATTATATCAATTACGCAAAGATATAAATCTGCTACTCATTGGTCCCAATAGTATTCCCAAATTCTATAGTTTAATCAAATCAAATCCAGATTTAATTAAAAAAATTATTCATCCTGGTTTGATATCTAGAGAATTATTACCTTGGTACTTAGCAGCTGGCGATATTATGTTGTTGCCTTTTACTAATAAAAAAATTAATTTAGGAAAATCCCCCAATAAACTTGGGGATTATCTTGCGGCTGGCAGACCAATAATTTCTAATCCGACTGGGGAAGTTAAAAAAATACTACAAAAAAAACAAGTGGGTATCTTAGCACCTGAAAATCCAAAATTATTTGCGCAGGCCATTCATGAGCTACTAAAAAAGCCAACGCAGCTAAAAACTTTAGGTGAAAATGCACGAAAAACCGCTGAGTCACTTTCTTGGGAGAGTGTTGCCAAACAGCTTGAAAAATTTTACCTCAAATAAATTTATTCATAATCAATTTTTATTGCTAAATCATCTTTAAAAATAGGTAGTGACAGCTTTTGCTCTCCCTTACTAATTGATGTCTTCTGTAAAACACGACCGGTTTTGGGGTCAATAAAAGTTATGGAGCCATTTTTCTTAATTTCAATCTCTAGTTTTTGCCTTTCATTTGCTGAACTGAGATTGAGTAAATAAAATAAATAACTATTTTCATCTTCTAATTCATATACTGCTAGTTTGTCTTCGTTCTTTAAATAAAATTTATTAGTTGCGGCTACATTGATTGGAGGCAAAAAATTTACTAAAGTTTTTAAATAAAATCTTTCTTTAGGACCCATATAGACGTTGCTATTCTTTGTTTTTGGGTTTGTATATAGAAGAGTACCTGTATTCCAGAAAATAATTCCAGTTCTTTGAAACATAAAAATCCACGTAAACTTGCGCAGCCAATCTGCCGAATTAGTAAAATGATTAGCATCTGCAAAACCAAATTCACTAATAATCTTCGCTTTTTCTTGTTCATGGCTTGAATTAAAATCAATAACTTCATCAACAATATCTTTGTTACTCACTGGAGTCTCAATAACATAGTGAATCGATAAAAGCTCGGAGTTGTTTAAACTTGACTCTTCCAAACTAGTGGTGATGGGGTGCTTGTAAGGATCATTTTCTAATAAATAATCACTGATAAAATTTTGCCACTCTAAAATTGGAACAGCTTCATTTGTTATTTCCCAAATATCTACCGATGCTGCATAACGAGCAATAACATAATCTAAATATTTTTCCAATACTCTTCGATTTGATTTTTTTGCAAAAGATTTTTGAGAAGAATGTGGTGGATAAAAAGAAAAGATGCTCATCATAACTCTGTATTCTCTTTTCTTAGCTTCTTCAACTAAAAAATCTCCCTGAAGATTGCCTTTGATATCCATGGCAAATTGTTTGGGAGTAGCTAAATTTTGCCAAATCGATGGTGCGGCGTTATCTGGACCATAGCGGAACATATTAATAGCTGCTTCGTTTTTATATAGTTCTAGATAATCTTCAAGCGGCAAATAGCGGTAGTCATCGCGATCAGTGGCTGGTGTTTGTGAAAATGCATAACCCAGTTTATTGAGTCGGTTCCCGTCTTTGCTGGAGTCAACAAACGAGTCTTGCAGTCCAAGTGGTACAAAAACACTGTCTCCAACTGCAAATCCCTTATTATCAATTGTTAATTTTGGCTGCCTTATTTCATAAGCCCGAACAACACCTTTAAACTTTTTATTCCAAAATGGGGTATTAATTTTGATAGCGTATTGCCATTCACCTGGATCCAGTTTAACCCTTAGCTTCCAAGTATTTTTATCATAATAAAAACCATTTACTTCAACTTTTTCTTGATTAGAGTTATTTGTAAACTTACCGCTAATTTTTACTTGATCAAACTTATTTTTATAAAAATTATCTTGATGAAGTATATCTAATTCTAAAAATTCTGATTTCTCTTCAACATTCATGGCGAATTGACTAATTTGGCTCAGATTACTTAATAAATACCTGCAATAATTTATTTTTTCTTTAATTTTTAAACTCCAATTTTTCTCTTCTTTTTGATAGCTAATATAACGAATATGCGGATTAGGATGTACATTAAATGGCCCATGTGAGGAAAAACTTTCTTCGGTTTCAAAGTTAACTTTATGAAAATTGGAGTCACTTGGAAGAGAGCTATTAATAAAGATGGATGACAAAATTTGATTGTTTATACCTAAGTAATAAATTCTGTTTTTGTCCCGATAAATTTCTTTATGATTAATTTTTTGTCTAGTTTGGTAAGACCAAATAATATTCCGGTCCTGATCAAATAAGTGAAAAATGGGCTGCTTAATTACATTATTCTCTATGATTAAATCATATAGATCAAACGATAAGAATTCTTTTTCCTGTGGCAAATCAATGCGTGGAGAAAATTCTTCTTGAGAAACAACTAAGCCATTACTCTTATCTACTACATAGACAATGTTACTAGGAAAATGATTTATCACTAACTCTTCTTCTCTTTGATCTAAAAAACCAAAGTGAATTGAGCCTTCTTTAAAAACCCTGGTATTATCAATAGTTTCAAATTCTTTTTTCCAAACCTCATGACCAGTGGTTTTTTCTAGTGCATACAAAAAACCACCACGGTCAGCAAAAAATACATACTGATCATTTTCATCAAAAAATACTTCTGTATCTGGCCAATATTGATTGGGAATAGCAAAGCTCCAGACAATATAGCCGTTTTTCTTGTCTAATTTATAGATTTGACTATCAAAACTGGCTATATAAAGCCAGCTATCATCTTGGGTTATTCGGAATGGGGTGTGATCATTCAGTTTGCTTGTCCAGTTAATTTGACCATTTTTTTGGTTAAGCGAATAAATGGTATTTTTCCCATCACTAAAATAAACAAACTCATCATCAAAAGTTAAATTTTTACCAATATTAAGAACTGATTGTGCCCCAATTTGATTTTCAACTAAAAATTGCCAATTAGTTTCTTGTTTTGAATTAGATAAAAAATTTAAATAACTCAAAACCACAACAACCACTAATAAAATTGCATGTCTTCTCATGGTTTCCTTGGCTCAAAAGACATAATACTAAATATATTTTTACGAAAATACCACTTTAGTTTTTCTTGATCATAATAAATGGCTGAGCTCAGCTTTGCATGATGGGCAATTTTAGCAAGCTGACGCCAAATAATTTTACCAAACAAACTCAACTTTTCCGGCATCCAAGCATTAATCTCCTGGTAGTAATTCTGATGAGTGTCGTTGTTTTTGCGATCAGAATTCAATCTATATGAAGCTAAGCAGGCGTGCACGCAATAAAGCTGCTCAT
>CAYXMW010000002.1:23493-36302 GCA_964466145.1 uncultured Pseudomonadales bacterium | reverse complement strand
GATTCTAGAGGTTGGCTATCGGGGGTCAGTTTATTAAAAATAAAGTATAATTAATTTTATGAAATCCGCTCTCATCCTCCATGGCACAGGCGATAATCCAAACAAGAATTGGTTTCCGTGGCTCAAAAATGAGCTAGAACAAAAGGGTTATAAAACCTGGGTGCCACAATTACCTCAAGCAAAACAACCCAGTATTAAGCGTTATAACGAGTTCATTTTTAGCTCAAATTGGGAGTTTAATAATCAATCTACTCTAATTGGTCACTCTTCAGGAGCAGTGGCTATTTTAGGGTTATTGCAGGCGCTCCCCGCAGATGTTCAAGTCGATACTTGTATTCTAGTGGGTGTTTTTAAAGATGGCTTGGGTTGGTCTAATTTAAGTGAGTTATTTGAGACTCCTTTTGACTATGACTACATTAAAACTAAAGCTAAAAGATTTATTTTTATTCACTCCGATGATGACCCTTACTGTCCTTTGGATCATGCTAAGTATATTTCTAGTAAGTTGGGTGGAGAATTAATTATCAAACCAAGCCAGCAGCATTTCAGTATCAGTACTGCTGGAGAGAAGTACAGCCAGTTTCCACTTCTTACTGACATTTTTTTAATGCTAGAATAGCTCCAGCATGCACAGCATTTTGCGTACCAGCTACTTTTCCTGCGTTTCACTTGAAAAAGCAGGGTCCGTAATATGAATCTTTCTGTTATCGTCCCAGTTTATAATGAAGCTCCCACAGTCAAAAAAGTTTTATCCAGTTTAGTCAAAGTCAAAGAAGTTAACGAAGTAATTGTGGTTAATGACGGCTCAACTGATGAGACAGAAAAAGAAATTAAAAAAGTTAAAAGTAAAAAAATCAAATACTTTAAAAAATCAAATGGTGGTAAGGGTAGTGCAGTTAGGTTAGGGCTTTCTAAAGTTACTGGTGATTACACCTTGATCCAAGACGCAGATTTAGAATATGACCCTCGTGAAATTCCTTTATTACTAGAACCTTTAGATAGAGAAGGTGTTGAAGTCATCTATGGCTCCCGTTTTATTGGTGCTCACTCCAACCTTTTATTTTGGCATCGAGTTGGCAATGCTTTTTTAAATTTAATTGTGAATGTGTTTTACAATACCACTCTTTCTGATATGGAGACTTGTTATAAATTATTGCCTACTGCTTTATTTAGAAAACTAAATATCTCAGCTAATGCTTTTGATCTAGAGCCAGAAATTACTTGTAAGTTATTGCGGCAAGGACATCGGATTTTTGAAGTACCAATCAGTTATGTGGGACGAGATTTTTCACAAGGTAAAAAAATTACTTGGCGCGATGGTTTAGATGCCTTTCGCGTGGTAATAGGAATTAGATTTTTACCACCTTCATTATTCAAGTCATAGTCTTATGTCTGCCAAAAAAACAGCCTACAGTTTTAGCAAGTGGCTAGGCTTACCTTGGGTGCAAGTTTGCTTAACTTTAGGATTACTTTTGGCGGTTAGATTTTATCCATTCTTTCTCAATCAATCACCCATTTATGGTGATAATTTTAGTCTCATGGTACCGGGAAAATTATTTACTTCTTTTTGGATTCAAAAAGTTGTTTTTCCACTTTGGAATCCAACTATTTTAGGTGGCATCTCATGGGTGGGTGACATCAACCAATCGATGTTTTATCCCAGCACTTTTTTATTCTTATTTTTTTCTCCAGGATGGGCTTTAAATATTAACTTGTTAGCTCATCTAAGCCTGACTTTTATCGGCACTTATATGGTGGCAAAAAAAGTCAAAATTAAACACTTTGGCGCATTGGTGGCGAGTGTGGTGTGGACGCTGTCTCCACAACTAACTGGGGCAATTAATAACCTCTCTATTATTCAGTCACTATCGTGGGTGCCGTGGCTAGTTTTGGCTGGCATAAATTTGAATAAAAAACCTAAAACATGGTTGGTTTTTTCATTGTTTGTTTTAGCTCAGTTCTTAGCCGGCTATCCACAGCATATTTTATTTACAATTTTACTGAGCGTAATTTTTTCACTATTTAGTCAGCGGAAAATAAATTGGCTAGTTTGGTTGAGATCTTGGCTAATGACAGGCTTAATTACAGTTGGGATAACTAGTTTCATTTGGTTACCTTTTTTAGAAAATTTAACTAATTCTACAAGAATGATCCAAAGCTCTAGTCAGTTGACGACTGGCTCTCTTCATCCAGTAGAGCTGATAAAGATAATCTTCCCTTATTTTTTTGAAAAACCAACCACTGGTTATCGTTGGGGAATTAACTGGAATGGTTTTCCCAACCCTGGGATTTATGTGAGTTGGCTGGGACTACTACTTCCATTTTTTATTTTGAAAACTAAAAAATTCAAATCTAAAGATAGGTTTTATTTGGGAGTAATTATAGCTAGCTTGATTTTGTCTTTAGGTGGTTACTTACCTGGCTTTGTTTTTTTACAAAAATCATTGCCTTTTGGTGATGCAATGAGGGGGCCGAGTATTATTTTAATGATTACTTCTTTTGTTTTTGCACTCTGGATAGGTGAGTTAATCACTAGGATTAAACAAAAAAATAATTTTAAGTTTTTGAATGTTAGCTTGTGGCTGGGTATTTTAGGATCAGCTGCAGTATTTGTTTTAGTTAGTTTTAACTTTAATTGGATTTATCAACTGCTGGCTGATTATTTACCAGCGGGTGGATTCTTTAATTTTCAAAAGCTAGAAGTGTTGATGACAGCATTTGCTTCCCATCTTTGGTTGCATTTCTTATTTCTAGGATTAGCGTGGTGGGGGTTGCACAAATATAAGCCGTTAGTGATTATAGTTTTAGTTTCTGAATTAGTCTTTTTTACTCAGGGGCATTTGTTTTTTGCTCCCACTTCTCTTTATCAGAAAAACCGCGAATTAGTTTTTTCTGAGGTGCAAGATAATCAGGCTCGAGTCTTAACTCGTAATTTTAATCAATCTTACACAGACTATGGAGCATATTGGGATGCTCTTGGTATTCGTCAGCCCTTTTCAGATTCATATGTAGATTCAGCTGAAATGCAGGATTGGGATTATTTATTACGAATGAAAAATGGTTTAACTCCAGACTGGAATATGTCAGCACAAGTTCCAATGATTCATGGTTATACAACTTTGTTGCCTCAGGGCATGGATCAAGAGTTTAATAGCTCTTCAACGGTGTCGATTAACTCTTTACCACCTATTTCTCTTAATAATGAGCTTTTAAAGCAATGGGCGGTAAAATATTACATCGTCGACACTTGGTTTCCATATCCAACTGGTGTAGAAGAATTACGGCCGATTGCTCAAAAGGATCACTGGCAGCTCTACGAGCTAGAAGCCCTACCTCGATTTAGATTTGAAAATAATGCAGCAGTGGAGTTTGGTAATTTTAGGGAAAATCCCAATGTCATCGAATTTACTTTTGAAAATATGAACAACAAGCGATGGTTGATCATGGCAGATCGATATGATGAAGATTGGCAGGCTGAAGTTAATGGTGAGCCAGTGGAAGTAGAAAATTATCAAGGGATGAGAATAATAGAGATTCAGCCTGGTGAGAATAAGGTTAGGTTTTATTACTCACCTCGGTGGTTTTATCTTGGTTTAGTTATCTCAAGCCTCACCGTTATAATTAGTGGACTATGGTTGATAATTAAAAGAAAATTATGAAGCACTTATTAAGTTTCTTAGTTAGTATATTAGTTTTCTTGAGTTTAGTTTCGCCAATTTATGCCAATGATTTACCTCAAGTATTAATCATCAATCAAGTTCGTGGCACAGAATGCTGCGAGCCAGGCACAGCTGAAGTTTTAGCAGAGCAGCTTAATTTTTTAACTGATCAAAAACTACCCGCATTTTTTACTCTGCGTTGGGATGCCCTAAATGATTCCGATTTTATTGAAATTATCAAGCAAGCCGATCCAGAATTATTTTCCTGGGGATTATTTTTAGAAATCACTCCTGACTTAGCCAAAGCAGCTGACGTTACTTACATTGGCACGCCCAAGAATTGGTATCAAGCTCAACACGCCTACACCCTAGGTTATTTACTAGCAGATAGAGAAAAATTAGTCGACACCATCATGGCCAAGTATGAAACAGTTTTTGGCGAGTATCCCACTCTGATCACTAGCTGGATTATCGATACCCCCACCCTCAATTATCTTCATGATGAGTACGGAGTCAGCGTTCACCAAATCACCCGCGAGCAATGGGGCACAGATAGCTACACCATCTATGGTGGCCCACCTCATTATCCTTATCCAGCCAGTAAAAACTGGCTTTTAATGCCAGATTATGCAGTTTCAGACCCCACTTTAATCGTCCGCCAAACTCTAACTGATCCAGTTTGGAATTACGGCGACACCCAATCTCGTTTTACTAGTCAGCCCAATGATTTTTCTCAAGATGGTAAGGGTTTTGAGTACTTTAAAAAAATATTTGATCAAGCTTTATTTGGGCAGTCAGCCAATCAAGTTGGTTTTGCTCTATTGGGTTTGGAAAACTCGATGGAAGATAAACATCAACAGCTTTTTTACCAGCAGCTTCAGCTAGTAGCTGATTATCAGCAACAACAAAAAATAACTTTACCCAGCTTAGAAACATTACAAGCCGCCTGGCAAGATACAACTCCCACAGTTTATCAGGGCCAGGATTTTGTAAAAGAGACTTCTTCGGCAGCTATCTGGATAACTGGGCAAAACTATCGAGTTCGAATCATTAAGAAAGACACTCAGGTTTGCATCGATGATGTCCGTCTTTACGATCCTTCAATCAAAGACTACTATGCTGACCATCAAGCTCAAGATTTGAGTTACTGGGTGGCGCCATTTTTAGTCGATGGCTCTAGATTTTATACTCAAGAAAAATCTTGGCTTGGCAAAGAATACTCTAGTGACGGTTCGCTACCTTTGCCAGACATGGTGACTAAGCCAGAGTGTTGGCAGTTACCAATGGCAAGTTCAGCTCCAGATCAACTTACACTAGAACAAATAGATGCTCAAACTCTAGCTATTAATTATGAAAGTGAATTAGGATTATCCCAACTGATATTTAAGCCAACTAAGTTCAACCTGCCTCTCAAAATTGAGGAAGATAGTTTGTCTTGGATGTTGGGAGATGAGATTGTTTACCAATTAGTGGCTAGTTGTGAAGCTAAATCTTGTTGGTACACACCCCAAGTAAATCCCAACCTTTTTGCTCAAGCTCAAGAAGATCAAGCTAGATCGTTTTTGCCAGAACAGCGAGCTGGCCAGCTCTCTACCGGAAACTCTCGGCTTTACGCAGATAATCCCTATGCTGTGGCGGAACGCAATCCTGTCCGAGTAGTGTTTATGCCCCGCGATGATCAGGGGGTGGCAGTCAAGCTAGAAGTTCCACCAAAAATTGAGACTCAAGTTAAGTTAGTTACTGATCCAGACTCAGTTTTGGCAGATGATCCTCAATTCTATGATTTTATGGCTGCTGAACCAATGAAGGCGACAGTTAAATTTAAAATTAATGAGCAACTTGAATTGGAAACCACTATCTACTTTGCTCCCAACTGTAAAAACGATCTTAAGTACTGCTTAACTCACCCCCGGCAAGCTTGGTGGTATGTCCGGAGTTGGGCAGGTGACAAGCAGCGTTTACTTCAAGAAAAATTTTATAAACTAAGAACTTATTAGCACTCACATCATTTGTCTGCTTAACAAGAGCTCAATTTACTGTTAAAATCTTCTCCTATGGCAACAAAACGAGATTATTACGAAATTTTAGGAATAAATAAAAAATCTTCGGCTACAGAAATAAAATCTGCTTATCGCAAGATGGCTTTGAAGTATCATCCTGACAAAAATAAAGCTACAAATGCTGAGGAAAAATTTAAAGAAATCAACGAAGCCTATCAAATCTTGTCTGATAGTGAAAAGAAAAAAACCTATGACCAATTTGGTCATGCTGCTTTTGATCCTGCTAGTGGCATGGGTGGTAATCCCTTTAGTGGTGGTTCTCGTCAGGGACCATTTACTTGGCAGTATTCTACCTCTAGTGGTGCAGCTGGACAGAATCCTTTTGGTAACATGGATTTCAATGATCCTTTTGATATTTTTGAGTCATTTTTCGGCGGTGGTCAACGAGGTGGCTTCAGACAACGTCAGCGTTACTCTTTAAACATAGATTTTATGGATGCGGTCAATGGTGTTGAAAAAGAGGTCAAAATAAATGGTAAAAAACATAAGATTAAAGTTCCCGCGGGCGCCAGTGACGGCACACGGATTAGATTTGATGATTTTGATATTAGTTTTAATGTAAAGACTCATCCGAAATTTAAACGCGATGGTTATGATGTATTTATAGATCAAAAGATTAGTTTTTCAATGGCAGCTTTAGGTGGGAAAGTTGAAGTGGAAACTCTTGATGGGAAGCTGAAACTCAAGATCAGGCCTGGCACTCAATCTCATACTTTGGTGAGATTGCGTGGTGAAGGAGTTCAACATTTGCGTGGTCGTGGTAAAGGTGATCTTTATGTGCGTTTAATTGTCAAAATTCCAGAAAAACTAAGTAAAGAAGAAAAAAACTTACTTGAACAGTTGGCAGATCTATAACCAGATCATTTCATGGTATAATTCTGATGTTAGCTTAGAGGTTGATTTTTATTTAGGTGCAGATAGGGACCCCAGGTTGGTCCTTTTTTGTTACAATAAGACCTCTGAAGTCAAATAAAGAAACAAATTAAAAGGAAATAATATGTCAAGTCTTTCAGACGTTGTTAGAACAGAATTTGCAGCTGCTATTAATCAAATCGCCACTGAGCGTAAGATTAAGCCAGAAGCAGTTCTTGAGGCTATTCGTCAGGCTTTAATCTCAGCTTACCGTAAGGAAGCTGGAATTTTAGAAGATGAGATGTACTATTTTGTTGAGCTTGATGAAGGCACTGGCGCAGCTAAAATTTTTGAAGCTCCAGTTTTAGAGCGAGATGAGGAAACTGAGGAGATTACTTCATGGGATGAAAGTAAAGCTGTTGATGTAACTCCAGCTGGTTTTGGTCGAATTGCTGCCCAAACTGCCAAGCAAGTTATTTTACAAAAAATTCGTGAATCAGAGAAAGATCAAATTATCGCTGATTTTAGCGGTCGCGTGGGTGAAATTGTCACTGGTCAGATTTTGAGAATGAGCCGTGGCACAGTCATTATTGACTTGGGTCGAGGTCAGGGCTTTATGCCTCCTGAAGAGCAGATGCGCGGTGAGTTTTATCGTCTTAATTCAAGAATTACCGTTTATCTTAAAGAAATTGAAGACACTGTTCGTGGTCAACGTATAGTTGTTTCTCGAGCTGATGCAAATTTAGTTTCTAAGTTATTTGAGCGTGAAGTACCAGAGGTATCTTCTGGTGCAGTTGAGATTGTTTCCATTGCTCGTGAGGCTGGAGTTAGAACAAAATTGGCAGTTAAAAGTACTCAAGAAGGTGTTGATCCAGTTGGCTCATGTGTCGGTCAACGAGGCGTCCGTGTTCAAGAGGTAATTAAAGAGTTAAATAATGAGAAAATTGATATTATTCCTCACTCAGATGACTTCCAGCTTTTCTTACGCGGAGTTTTATCTCCTGCAGAGAGTCTACAAATTGATGTTGATGATGACTACAAAACAATTGTGGTTACCGCTCCAGACGAACAACTTTCATTAGCAATTGGTCGAGGTGGACAGAATGTGCGTTTGGCAGCTAAGCTAGTTGGTTATCAAATCACTATTAAATCTGCTGAGGGTAAGGTTGAGTCTAAAATGACAGGTAATGAGGAGTATGAGATCGATACCTATAAAGGCTTAACAGAAGAAGCTCGAGACACCTTAGTTCAGTTCAAGTTAACCACCGTTGGTGATTTAGCCAGATTTAAGGACAAATGGCAAGACATGGAGGGTTTGGCTGATGACCAGAAAAAGTTACTCCAGAAAAAAGTTGATGAGTTTGACGCGAAGATGGCAGCTCGAGAAACTGAGCTCCCAAAATTTTCTGATAGTGATGATAAGGTTGTCGATACAGTAGTAAAAGAAAAATCTAAAAAAGAATAAATTTATGGCTAATCAAACTAGACCACCAGTTGTAACCATCATGGGTCATGTTGATCATGGTAAAACAACTTTATTAGACTACATTAGAAAAGCTAATGTACAGGCTAAAGAAGCCGGTGGTATTACCCAACATATTGGTGCGTATCAAATTGATCATAAAGGTCAAAAAATTACATTTATTGACACTCCTGGTCATGCTGCTTTTGCAAAGATGCGTCAGCGTGGAGCTCAAACCACTGACATTGTGGTCTTAGTGGTAGCTGTTAATGATGGTGTCAAACCACAAACTATTGAATCAATTCGTCATATAAAGGAAAGCAATGTATCAGTCATAGTCGTAATTAATAAAATTGATATAAAAGATACTTATCCAGATATAGTTAAGGGGGAGTTAGCCGAGCATGATATTTTAGTGACCGATATTGGTGGTGAAGTCGAGTCAGTTGAGTTATCTGCTAAAACTGGTAAGGGAGTAGATAAGCTTTTAGAAACTGTAGTTACTATGGCAGAATTACTTGAATTAAAAACTGATGTTGATGCTCCACTGGAAGCGGTGGTGATTGAGTCTTCAGTTGATCAACACAAAGGTTCTGTAGCGACAGTAATTGTTAAACAAGGCACACTTAAAAAACGTCAAGAATTAATTACTGAAGATGGTCAAATTACTGGCCGAGTCAGAGCTTTAACTAATGAACATGGTCAACAGTTAGCTGAGGTTTTTCCTGGCAGTCCAGCTGAAATCCAGGGTTTTAATGAAGTCCCAGATGTAGGGTCAATAATCCACGATGTTCAAGCAGATTATCAAATAGTAAAAGAAGAAGAGAAAGAAGAAGAAGCTGAGGTAGCTGATCCTTATGCAGGTTGGGATTTTGATGCAGCGATAGCAAGTGAGGAAAAAGAGAAATTGAAATTAATTATTAAATCTGACGTTCAAGGTACTTTAGAAGCAATTTTACAGACTATTGATGAAGACAGTGCTGAGATTATCCATTCTGGAGTCGGGATTGTGACTGAAAGTGATGTCGAATTAGCTAGTACTACTGGGGCTCGAATTATTGCTTTTCACACTAAAGTTCCCGGAAAAGTCAAGAAAATGGCTAAGTTACAGGAAGTTAAGATCAATGAATACAAGATTATTTATAAGTTGATTGAAGATTTACAGAAGCAGATGCTAAAATTGATTGAGCCTACTATTGATGAAATTCAGACGGGAGAGGCGGAGATTTTACAGATTTTTGAGATGAAAGGTCGCAAGATTGCTGGTTGTAAAATTACCACTGGTGAAATCAAAAAAAGTGATCTGTTACATCTTAAAAGAGGTGATGAAATTTTGCTTAATCCAGTAATTTCTTCAATGCAGCATGGTAAGGATGAAGTAGATAAAGTGACTACTAAAAGCGAATGTGGGATTACTTTTAGAAAGAAAAAATTAGATTTCCAGGTGGGTGATAAAATAATTGCCTATATAGAGGAAGATTAATAGGGTATAATACGGTTCTTAATATTTAAAATGGTTACTTTGCTACTTGGTTGTCGCCGGACAACTGGGTAAACAAGGGCTGAAAGGAATACCATGGCTTTAACAAAAAAGCAAAAAAATAAAATTATTAAAGACTTTCAACTTTTTGAAGGTGATACTGGCTCTCCTGAGGTGCAAGTAGCTTTATTGACTGCTTCTATCCAAGAGCTGACTACTCACTTAAAACAACACAAAAAAGATGACCACTCTCGACGTGGTTTACTCAAGCAAGTCGCTAAACGTCGTCGTTTGTTCGGTTTCTTAAAAACTCGTAGCGAAGATCGCTATAAAGAGATTCTTAAGAAACTTGAGTTGAGTAAGTAAATTATTTTTAAGATTAAATCCTTTAGAGCCTAGTAATTTCGTTTCTAGTGTATAATAGATCTAGTTAAAAATTGAAAAGATTGCGAAAAACAAGTTTGGAGATTTTTCGAGAGTCAAGTAATGAATGCCGCGCTTAGGCAATTATCACTTGACTATTGAGATCCTCCCACTGCCTATAAATTAAGTTAATATTTTTCCATCTTTTCTCAAATATAGTAAAAAACAACCAGTAAAGGTTGTGATTTTTGAAAGGGAAAGAATGAATTCTTATCCAAGTTATGAAAACATCTACGAGCAAGAGATTGCGGTGGGTGATAAAAAAGTAAAAGTCCAGATTGGGAAGTTCTCTCAGCAAGTTGCTGCAGCAGTAGTAACTCAATGTGGCGAAACCATCGTTTTGACCACGATTGGTTTAGGTAATAAAAAAGTAGATTGGGGATATTTCCCTCTTTCTGTAGATTTTGCAGAAAAGCTTTATGCAGCCGGTATTATTAAAGGCTCACGCTGGGTAAAACGTGATGGTCGGCCTACTGACGAAGCGATTTCAAAAGCTCGCGTCATTGATCGCACCATTCGCCCTCTTTTTCCAGAAGGTGTCACCAATGAAGTTCAAATAATTAACACCGTCTTTTCTTATGACGGCGTTAATGATCCTGACATGTTGGCTCTACTAGGAGTTGGGTTGGGCTTAGAAGTCTCCCAAATTCCTTTCTCTGGTCCTATTGCTGGTGTCCGAGTTGGTTATTCCAAAGAAACTCAAGCTTTTAATTTCAATCCTACCGAGGAAGAGCGTAAAATTAATGATTTAGACTTAATCGTCTCAGGTTCTGGAGACAGAATTGTCATGGTCGAGGCTGGAGCTGATGAAGTCACTGAAGAAGTGATGATCGAGGCTTTAGCTAAAGCTCAGGAAGAATTGGGCAAAGTTACCGCCGAAATTAGTAAAATTGCGAAAGCAATTGGTAAAGAAAAAGTAGTTTTAGTTGATAAACCTGATGAAGACATCACTGCTGCTCGCGAAGAGCTGACCAAGAAAATTTCTACCAAGCACCAAGCTACTATCGTTGAGATGGTCAAAAAAAAAGGTACTTTAGCAGAAACTGGTAAAGATGAGTTTGTCAAAAAGCTAGTGACTGAGTTTGGCAATGAAGACGACGCTGAGGCAGTTTTGAAAATAAACGCTAAAGAACTAGGCAAAATTGTCGACAGTTTAATGAAAAAAGAAACTCGTCGCATGATCTTAGAAGATAAAGCCCGTCCAGATGGACGGAATCCTGAAGAGATTCGTCAGATTTGGTCAGAAGTTGATATCTTCCCTCGTACTCATGGCAGCGCCATGTTTAAACGCGGTGCTACGCAAGCCGTCACGGTGACTACCCTCGGTGCTCCTTCTTTAGGTCAGCACATTGAGGATATGCATGGTGAAGAAGTGAAGACTTATATGCACTTCTATAATATGCCTCCTTACTCTTGGGGTGGAACCGGTCGCTTTGGTTTCCCTAAACGTCGAGAAATTGGTCATGGTGTCCTCGCTGAGCGAGCTCTATTACCAGTCATCCCTTCACAAGAAGATTTCCCTTACACTATTAGTGTAGTTTCTGAGATCTTGAGCTCAAATGGCTCTACTTCTCAAGCCAGTGTCTGTGGTTCAACTATGTCACTCATGGCAGCTGGAGTTCCTATCAAGCGCCCTGTAGCTGGAATTGCTATGGGCATGATTAGTGATAAAGAAAACTACGTGGTCTTATCCGATATTCAAGGTTTAGAAGATCATGTGGGTGATATGGACTTTAAAGTTTCCGGAACCAGAGAAGGTATCACTGCTATCCAGATGGATATCAAGTTAACCGGTCTTTCAATGGAAGTCCTTAAGGAAGCTCTTGAACGAGCTCGAGTAGGTCGCATCCACATCATGGATGAGATGCTCAAGGCTCTCCCAGAAGCTAGAACTAAACTATCCTCTTATGCACCTAAAATTGAGCAAGTCACTGTTCCTACTGATCGGATCGGTGAGTTGATTGGTCCTGGTGGAAAAGTAATCAAAAATATTATTGCTGTCTCACTAGCTGAAGTCGATGTCGATGAAGATGAAGAGCGAGGTGTGGGATTAGTTAATATTTCCTCACCCAATCAAGAAGCTATTGATAAGGCTAAGGAAATGATCGCTAATGTTATGTATGAACCTCAAGTTGGAGATGAGTTTGACGGTGAAGTAGTTCGGATCGAGAACTACGGTGCTTTTGTCGAATATCTACCGGGTAATGATGGTTTAGTCCATGTCTCAGAGATGTCTTCAGAGTACGTCGGTGATCCTAACGAAGTGGTTAAGATGGGCCAAGAGGTCCATGTCCGAATTATTGAGATCAAAGACGGGGGTAAGGTTTCACTTTCTTTACTCAGTGAAGAAGAGCGTCAAAAAGCTAGATCCAATCGTAGCGAGAGAGCTCCTTTCAGAGGTGATCGAGGTGGCAACCGCAATGGTGGCCGTCGTGATAACTCTGGCCGAGGTGGTGATCGACCTAGATTCGGTGGCAGAGATGACCGTCGCTAGTGGTTGTTTTCTGGATTTGGTAAAATAGGATTATGAAAAAATTAGTTCCGGATAGTTTTTTGGTTTCTAAATCTTTGGAGACGAAAGTGTTTGTTTGGGGTGTATGTATATTTTTCCGACCAATAAAGCTAACTATGAAGTAGAAGTATATGTGTGGGTAAGAGAGAGTGTTTTCAAAGATGGATTGGATGACGATCTTTATAGAGATAGTAAAAAAATGGATAAACGAAAAATGGCCATTTAAAAAAGTAGCTTATCTGGGCAGAGATATAAGTTGGGATGAGTGGAAACTTTAAATTAGTACCAACTCATTTCTGTATCCTCTCTGTATCCTCACAACTCTTGGAAATGGTACCAAAATGGTACCATTCTCAAGGAC
>CAYXMW010000002.1:14998-23393 GCA_964466145.1 uncultured Pseudomonadales bacterium | reverse complement strand
ATGCATCTACCTGCCCTTCAGTCAGATTCAAAGACATTTTCAATCTTAGAGCTAGACTTTGGCTATCAACTGGCTATTGATTTAGGTTTGGATATTAATATTCAAGGTGGACTTGAGCAGTTGAATGTTATTCTCAAAAGTTTAATTACTAATTTGGTTAGTCAGCCATCGGCAGTGGTGGCTGATCCAATTTTTAGTTTGCCATTGTTAATGGATGATGTTGAGAAGGGTTTGATACTCCGTTTAGATGAAGCAAATAAAGAAACTCCGAAGGAGTCTTTGCCTCAGTTTGCTCGCCAATGGGGAGTAGATGAGATTTCTAACAACTATGCGGTGGCTAAACTTGAGTTGCAGTATCATCCTGCAGAAGAGACAGCCTTAAGTAAGAAAAAAATGACCGCAGAGCTATTTGAGTACTGTCAGCACGTAGGTATAGATTTATTATTGAAATTAAATATTTATTCTCAGCCAGATGAGGCTAAAAATCCAATTGTTTTACAAGAAACTCAGTTTCAAGCTATTCAAGAGCTGAGGGATAGTTGCCATTTACTATCTATTCAATATCCCAGCAATGCTTTGGCAGCAGCTACAATTACTGCCGAGCTAGATCATCCTTGGGTAGTGAGTTTAGTTAGTCAGGACCATGAACAAAATAAAAATGAGCTTCGGACTGCTCTAGAAAATGGAGCTCGTGGCTTTATGATTGGTAATAGTTTGTGGTCAGAAATTAGTAGTTTTCGTCAAGAAGACGAAAGTCTTGATTTATCAGCGATTCAACGTTTTATTGAAACTACTACTCGCGATCGTATGATAGAGTTAGTTAGAATTACCAATGAGTTAAAATAAAAATAAAGGATAAATTATGTTTGTTTTACCAGACCTAACATTCGAATATGATGCTCTTGAGCCCCATATAGATGCTCAAACTATGGAGATTCATCACTCCAAGCATCACCAAGGCTATGTGAATAAACTTAATGCTACTTTAGAGGACCACCCAGATTTATTAGAAAAAGATGCTGCCGATTTATTGAGAAATATGGATGATCTGCCCGCTGATATTCAGGCTGGAGTTAGAAACAATGGTGGTGGTTATGTGAATCACTCTTTGTTCTGGACAGTTATTTCTCCAGATGAAGGTGGTGAGCCAGAAGGTGATTTGCTAGAAGCAATTAAAACTAGGTTTGGAACCATGGCTGATTTTAAAGAAGAGTTTGAAGCAGCAGCACTCGCTCAATTTGGTTCTGGTTGGGCTTGGCTGACAGTTGATGATGATGGTGATTTGCAAGTTCATGCGACTGGCAATCAAGACTCACCTTTATCTGAAGATGAGACGCCTATTTTGTGCTTAGATGTTTGGGAACATGCTTATTATTTGAAGTATCAAAATCGTCGAGCTGATTATATTAAATCTTTTTGGAGTATTGTAAATTGGAAAGAAGTAGCTCGCCACCTGTCAGAAATTAATTAATGAGACATATTTTTTTGGATGTAGAGACTAAGCGTACCTTTGATGATGTGAGTGGTTTTTTTCCTGAGAAACTAGGTATTTCTTTTGTGGGGATTGCTATTCGTGATGGAATGACTGGCAAAGGAGAGATGAGGGGTTTCTTTGAGAATGATTTACCTGATTTGTGGCCAATTTTAGAAACTGCGGATGTGGTGGTGGGGTTTAACATCGATGGCTTTGATATGCCCACTATGACCAATTATTATTCTGGTGATATTGCTCAAATTCCAACCTTAGATATTATGAATCGAATCAAAGACAGTGTCGGCCATCGAATTGGTTTAGATGCGGTGGCTAAAGAAACTTTGGGAATTGGTAAATCTGGTGATGGTCTAGATGCAATTAAGTATTACCAAACTGGTCAGCTGGATAAGCTAAAAGATTATTGTTTACAAGATGTGGCAGTGACTAGAGATGTTTATGATTATGGTTTAGCTAAGGGGCAAATTAAGTTTAGAAACAGATGGAATCGTCTCATTGAGTGTGATGTAGATTTCAGTTTTACGCCTGATAAAGATAATGGGGTGCAGATGAGTTTGATATAATGATGCCTCATGACTTCTCTTCAAAATATTGACGCCAAGGTTTGTCTAACTGCTTCTGGATGTTTAATTCATGAGGGTAAGGTGATGTTGGTCAAGCATAAAAAGGTGGGTGGATGGCTTTGTCCCGGTGGTCACATTGATTCCAATGAATTACCCCATCAAGCTGCAGAGCGAGAGTTTTGGGAAGAGACGGGAGTTAAAGTCAAAGCTTGTGATCCCAAGATAATTCAAGACAATGATGATGGTAGTGAGTACGTGCCCAACCCAGTTTTGACTAATTTGCATTGGGTGAGTCAAGATAATTATCAGATTAGAACTCAAGCCAACAAACCAACTGTAAATAGCAAACTCTGGAAAAAAGGCTGTGAACAACACTGTAACTTCTTTTTTTTAGTCGAGCCAGCTACCAAAAACTTAGATTTTAAAGAAAATACTGAAGAAACTGATGGAATTGGCTGGTTTTCTTTAGATGAGCTTGATGATTTAGGACTTTATGGTAATGTAGCTCAGGAGATAAAAACTGCTTTTAAATTATGTCAAAACTAAATATTTCAAACTTACAAGTAAAAATTGATCAAAAAGAAATTCTCAAGGGAGTTGATTTTAATATTTCTTCTGGTGAAGTCCATGTGGTTATGGGTCCGAATGGTTCTGGCAAATCTACCCTAGCTTATACATTGGCTGGTCATCCTAATTATGAAGTCACCGGTGGCGAAGTAAAACTAGATAAGAAAAATTTATTGGAGATGTCTCCAGATAAACGCGCTCAAGCTGGATTGTTTTTAGCTTTTCAATATCCAACAGAGATTCCAGGTGTTAAAGTTCGGAATTTTCTTCGCCAAGCTTACAACGCACGATTTGAGAAGCAAAAGAGAAAACAGTTTGACTCAGTACTAGCATTTAGAAAACATTTGGAAAAATTAGCGGAGGAGTTGCAAGTTAATCCAGAATTACTTAAACGTGGCTTGAATGAAGGTTTTTCTGGTGGTGAAAAGAAGCGCTTGGAGATTTTGCAAATGGCAGTTCTAGAGCCAAAATTTGCAGTTTTAGATGAAGTTGATTCTGGATTAGATATCGATGCCATCAAAGCAGTGGCAGCCGGGATTAAGCAGAATGTTCAAAAATACAAGACTGGCATTTTATTAATTACCCACTATCAGCGAATTTTAGATTACATTGAGCCTGATTTTGTTCACGTCATGGTGAAGGGCAAAGTAGTTGAGAGTGGTGATAAAACTTTAGTTAAAAAATTAGAAGCAGATGGTTATCAGAAGTGGAGTTAGCATGGCCCGTTACAAGCATGGTGATTCCTTCTCAACTGATTTTTATAAACACATTTCTAAGCCTGGTTTAAACAAACAAGTCATTAAAGAAATTTCCGCACTTAAGAATGAACCTGAGTGGATGCTGGAGCAGCGCCTTAAAGCTTATGAAATTTTTAAATTTAAGCCCATGCCTAGTTGGGGAGTTGACTTATCTGGAATAGATTTTGATCAAATTAGATATTACTTGCGTCCCACTGATAATCAAGTCTCCTCATGGCAAGATGTACCGCCAGAAGTTAAGGAGACATTTGATAAGTTAGGAATTCCTGAAGCTGAGCAAAAAGTTTTAGCTGGTGTCAAAACACAACTTGATAGTGAAGTAGTTTATGGTTCATTGAAAAATGTTTGGGCTAAATACGGAGTTGAGTTTTTATCGATGGATGAGGGTTTAAAAAAACATGAAGATTTAGTTAAAGAATATTTTGGGAAAGTGGTGCCGGCTGCTGATAATAAGTTTTCAGCTTTAAATGCAGCGGTTTGGTCGGGTGGTTCATTTGTTTATGTGCCTCCAGGAGTAGATGTGAAACTACCACTTCAAGCCTACTTTAGAATCAACGCGCAAAATTCTGGTCAGTTTGAAAGAACTTTAATTATTGTGGATGAAGGGGCCAAAGTTCATTATATTGAAGGTTGTTTTTCAGCTGGTACAGAAATTTTTACTAAAAGAGGCATAGTTGCTATTGAAGATGTAAAAGTTACTGATGAAGTATTAACTCACACTGGAAAAATTAAGCCCGTTGGTCATACTCAGGTCAGAAAATATTCTGGTGATTTATATCAGGTTAGAGTGACTGGCAGCCCTCACCAGATTATTGAAGCGACAGCAGAACATCCATTTTTAGTGGTGAAGCGCAAATATAAAAATGAGCGTAATAAAATTTGGAATCCAGAGTGGTTAGCAATTAAAGATGTCCAAAAAAATGACTATGCTTGTGTTCCCATAGACAGAACAGTTGAAGACTCTGATTCTATTGAGCAAACGATTATGATGGGAAAAGGTAGAGCTGGTTTTTCACCAGTTAAAGTTAAAATTCCCTCTACCCCTGAGTTATTTAGATTAATTGGTTATTATTTAGCTGAAGGTAGTATTAGTAGTGGTCACTACCTTAATTTTTCCTTTAATTCTCAAGAAAGAGAGTACATTGAAGATGTAAAGAAACTTCTTAAGTTAGTTTTTAATGAGGATAAGATTAGAGAGAGTCATCATAAAACTAATCATGGTACTTCTGTGGTGGTGAGTTCCACCAAGTTATGTAGAATCTTCAAACAGTTTGGGACATCAGCAGCGTCTAAGCGAGTTCCTAGTTGGGTGATGAGGGCTTCTTTAGAAAAACAAGCACCATTAATCCTTGGTTGGTACCGAGGTGACGGTAATTACTATAAAAAACAATTAAAATATGGTTTGAAGGAAATTTTTAGGGTTAATACAATTTCAAAAACATTAGTTCACCAAATGAGACAAATTTTATTGAGATTAGATATTGCTTGTGGGGTTAATCGACGTATTAGACAGCATGAAAATAGACAAACAATGTTTACTTTAGTTATTGGTGGTCAGTATATGGTTAAGTTTGGTGAGATAGTTGGTAAAAAAATTAAATCAGTGTTACATGGTAAAAAACGAGCTACGGCTTATCATTTAGATGTTAAATATTTGTACTCTCCGATCAGGAGTATTGATAAAAATCAGGTAAGCAATATAGATGTTTATAACTTTAGCGTGCAAGATGATGAGAGTTATGTGGCCGATGGAGTAGCAGTTCATAACTGCACTGCACCAAACTTCTCCGCCAGTTCCCTCCACAGTGGAGTCATAGAAATTTTTGTCAAAAAAGGTGCTCAATGTCAGTACACTACTGTTCAGAATTGGTATAAAAATATTTATAATTTGGTGACCCAGCGAGCTTATGTAGAAGAAGAGGGGAAGATGGTTTGGACTGATTTCAATATGGGCTCAAAGGCGACCATGAAGTACCCAGGATTTATCTTAGCTGGTCAAGGTGCTAAAGGTGAAGTTTTATCTATGGCTTTGGCTGGAGCTGACCAACATCAAGATACTGGTGCTAAGGCAGTTCATTTAGCTCCTCATACTAGCTCAACGATTATTTCTAAGTCCATTAGTAAGAACGGTGGTCGGGCTAGCTATCGTGGTCTGGTTTCAATTGGTCCTAAGGCTCATCACAGTAAAAATACTGTAGTCTGCGATGCTTTATTACTAGATCCAGCTTCTCGGAGCGATACTTATCCAGTAGATAAAGTTTTTAATTCTCAAGTAGAGGTACAGCATGAGGCGACAGTTTCTAAAATTGGTGATGATCAGCTGTTCTACCTAATGAGCCGTGGGATTACGCAGGAAACAGCACGGAAGATGATTGTGAATGGTTTTATTGAAGATTTAGTCAAAAAATTACCTTTAGAGTATGCGGTGGAGATGAATCGACTCATTGATCATGAGATGGAAGGTAGTATTGGATGAAAAAAATAATCTTAAAAAAACCAGGTAAACATGTGATTGAACTTAAAAAACCAGGCGAGGAAGTGGAGGTAGTGGGCGTTTTTGAAACTAAGGATAAGGAGCGAGTCGAGGTGGAAGTAGTTATTCATCATCAAGCTCCTCGCACTCTAGCTAACACTACTCTTAAAGGAGTGGCGCGAGACAGTAGTAGTCTCAAATTTATGGGGTTGATTATTATTGATCCCGACTGTGGGCAAAGCAATTCATTTTTGACTGAACGAATTTTACTTTTATCTGATCAAGCTCATGCAGAAACCATTCCTGATCTAGAGATCTTAACTGATGATGTGCAATGCTCACATGCAGCTAGTATTAGCAATATTTCAGAGAAACACTTGTTTTATTTAATGAGTCGGGGGTTAAGTAAAAAACAAGCTGAAAAGCTGATCGTGGATGGGTTTTTAAAGAACTAATAATTTATTTAAAATTATTACTATTTACCCCAGGTTTTTCTCTTTTTTTGTTACTCTCAATATAGTATATTTAAAGATAGAGGGAGACAACTCCTTTTGTATTTTTTTTGTAAGAAATAAGTAGCTTAATGTTGCAAAGTACTAAAAAAAGATTTATTGTTCCTCTTTTATCTCTTTTTCTACTTATTGTAGGAATTGCGGCTGCTTTTTTCTTGGTCAAATCTAGTCAAGATATCCGGCAACAAGCTAGTGGTGGCTGCGGTGTTGGCGATCCCTACTGCTCTTGTGATGTCAATGATAGTAATTGTGTAATCGTAGATTTCGATGGTGCAAGAGTTGTTGTTGAAGAAGATAGTGAATTGCAACATAAAGGAATTTTATCGACTTCTTATGCTGGAGATCGAGCTACTACTCAGGATGTCTGTGGAGGTGTGTGGCGGAATGAATTTTGTTATATGCCGGGAGATGAAATTGCTGGGGGTTATATCGTGGTTGAGTCTGGTCGATATAACTATCCTTACATGGAGAAGAAAGCAACTTATGAAAGTTTAAATTATGGTGCAGAAACAGTTTCACAAAATTTAGGATCGGCTGATGATTTGGGTGCAGATTGTGGGGGTGACGGTTTGCCAATTGGTGGAATTTGTTATGCCTATGGATCTAATGTTAATGGTTATTTGGTTATGCCTAGTAGAGATGATGATTGTGATAATAGTACAGGTGATTATTGCTATGCTCATCTTAAGAAGATTGACACATCATACGATGATTGGCAAAGTGCTGTTGAAACCTATGAAAATAATGGTGATTATGCTCAATTAGAAAAGCTTTATCAGGAGACTTATGGAATTTCTTTTGAAATAGGCGGGCTTTTTGATCCCAATGCTGATAATGCTGGGATGTTAAAGGTTCAAGCTTTAATATCAGCATTAACTAATGCTGACGTTTTAAAAGGAAAAGCTGCTGAACAAAATGCAGCTTTGGGTAAGAAAATAAGAGAAGGAAGTAGTCTAACGGCTGCTGAGCAATCACTTTATGATTTTAATCAACAACTTATTACAAATGAGAATTTGGATAAAAGTTATCAAGTACTAGATCAATTATCTGAATCAACTGTTCAACAAACTACAATTACTAAAGCAGTCAACGATATGTATCAAGAGCTAATTGTGGCTGGAGATAATCAAAAATTGAGTCAAATTACCTCTGAAAAATTTATAGAAATTTTTGGCTACGACCCATCAGAGAAATATGGAGAAACTAATGGAGTTTTAAAGGCTTTTGGCATTGATCCCGCTCAATTAGAAAAAGATAGAACAGCTTATGTAAAGCAAGTTGAAGAACAACAGATGGCTCAGGAGCAGCTTATAGCTCAGCAAGCCACCCAAGAGCAGTTTGTAGCTCAGCAACAAGAAATACAAGAAAAAATAGACCAAGAAGGAAAATTATTGGCTAGTTATCAGGATGATCCCGATAATGCAAGTGTTTTGATGGATTTGTACAAGTTTTATGAGGGACATGGTGTTCCTTACAGAATGACTAGTAGTGAGATGCTTTTGGTAATTTCTGAACATAATCCGGGAATTGCCTTACAAGCATATTTAGATACCGGAGACACTGGCTTTTTAGAAAAAAATTATTTCAGTGGTAAAAGCACAGCTGCAATTATTAACAATAATAATATTATTGGTAATGAAAAATTTCTCATAGAGAGTATGTTTGGTAGAGAAGATGGCTTGGAGATTTACAATAGTTTTGTTTTACCAAATCTGCTAAGTGATGCTGTTAATAATTATACCAAAAACCCAACTCAACTAGAGTCAGTTTGTAGTAGTGCCTTAGGGAGTAGTTGCAATATTGGTTCTGAAAATGCTCCTGAAATATTAGGACAACTACTTGAGATTGCTTATGAGGGTACAGATGCAAACATTGCAGATATGACAGTGGCTTATTCTAATCAGCTTAAAGCAGCAACAGAACAAGCAAAAGATGAAGGTTTTTGGGATGAGTTGGGGGCGATGCTCTATTCAAGTCAGGTGACGAATGCTTATGGCACTTCTGCTATATTTTTAGATTCATCTCAGGAA
>CAYXMW010000002.1:0-14898 GCA_964466145.1 uncultured Pseudomonadales bacterium | reverse complement strand
TCAGGTGACGAATGCTTATGGCACTTCTGCTATATTTTTAGATTCATCTCAGGAAACAATAAGTGAAGCTAACGAAGCGTACACAGAAGCTCAGGCAAACTATGAGGTAGCTGTATTAGCAAATGAGAATTGGGATGAGAGTACTATTTATGAATATGCAAGCCAAACAGAGGTAAGAGCAGATTTATCTGACTATGTTTGGGCAACAGCTTTTGGTAATTATATTATGTACGATAATCCTTTTGATCGAGAACTTGATCTTCAAGACGACCTTGGATTGTCGGGTGGCGATGCTTTTAGCATGACTTGGAATCAAATCGAAACTCAAGCCTTTAATGTAACTAATAATGTTGAAAATATTGCGACAAATTATGCAATTGCAGCTCAATTAGATTACACGGGTCCAGCTAATACTAATGTTGCCAATCTTGCTCTCCAATCAGCTCAAAACTTAGGGGTTCTTGACTACGACTATCAAGAAGCTCAAGCTGGTCATTATTTCCAACAAGGAGCAAGTAATGTAGGTGCAACTATAACGGACTGGGCGGTGACTGCTGGAACATACACTGCTTTAGTGATAGAGAGTGCTGCTACTGCTCATGCTACCACCACCGATATTGATTTGACTGATATTGCAGAACAAGCCCAAGAAGCCGGTGATGTAGCAGCAGTAGTAGTTAGACAAGATGATATGGAGAATTTAGTAGAACAGCATAACCAGAATGCCGAAACTGAGGCCGACAAAATTGATTTAGACCAATACATAAGTTTTCAAACAGATGAGGAAATAGTTAGGTCTAGACAAGAGTTGAATTGGGAAACAGTAGAAAAAGTAGTTGCTCCAGTAGCAGCAGTGATTGTTTTACCTATAGCTGTAGCTAGTGGAGCGGGAATTGGGGTTGTAGCGGGGGTTGCTTCAAGTACATTTTCACTTTACCAGGGAGCTGGAATTAAAGCTCAAGCCTTGGAGTTAGAAAAAGTAGTAATTAGTGAGGGCATAGATAATCGAAAAAATGCACAAGTATTAGCAACTCTTGGTGCGCAGGGAATAACTTATAAAGATCCTAGTTATGACACTGCTTATCAAGAAACAATGGTAGCCGTTGAGGAGCAGGTGGAGATGTTGAACAAACAGGGCAATATTATGATCGCTAGTTCTGCGGTGGCCGGACTTACTAGTGGTGCAGGGATTATCAATGGTTTTAATGCAGGCGCTCAGGCAGCTATCGCCGCAGGAGGAACTGTTGCTAGAAGTACGCAAATAGCTATGAATGTTAGCCAAACAATGAGCACTGTCGGACGAGTGGGAGGAATTGGGTTGAGTTCTTATAATGCCATTAATTCTGGACAACAAGCAGTTGCTGCTGCCAATATTTTGTCGGGAATAGATGCTTTGGTAGCCAGTGGAACTATGACCGAAGCAGAGGCCGCTGCTAAAAAAAGTGAACTCAAAGGTCAGGTTGCCATGAGTGGATTAAGCTCTTTTGTGGCAGCCTCAGGAGTGGTGGGCAATACCTTTGGTTTCATTCGGAATCCTTCTTTACAAACCCAGGCTATTACAACCAAAACAGATTTAATTCTAGACATTATGAATGTGCCTGCAGGAGTAGCTGTTGATGCACAAAATGTAAGTCAATCTTGTTTCAACTCAAGCTATCCATCAGGAGAGGATGATTGCCGAGACGCTTGGATAGGGTTGGCCCTAAGCATAACTCAGGATGTAGCTCAGGTTAGAAATAGCACTTCATCATTTAAAAACTATCAAAATGAACAGCTCACCAACTTAAGTCTTGCTGGAGACTATGCTCAAAGAATTTCTTTATTGGATCAAAGAATGTTGGGATTGGTAGAGAATGATAGTAGATCTATGGCGGCTAATTTAGAACTATTAGACCTTAGATCATATCGACAACAATTATCTCTGGAAGCCTCAAGGCTAAATGCTGGTTTAGTTATTCCAGAATTAGCTAAGATTAACAATATTACTAGTGTTGACACGCAAAAAATAACAGATGTATCTAGACAAAACTATGAATCTCTTGTTCAAAGAGCCAATGAAGTAAAAGCTAGTAATGGAGAGTTAGCTACGAGGTTAGTTAGGCAGGCTGAGGATAGTTGGAATCATCAACAGGATGTTTTAAGAATCTATGGCGAAGTAGCAGACATTGACCGACAGATCAGTCAAGAGTCTAGTCGAATGTCAGATTTAGAAATTGAAAGCTTAAGGGGTAAAAGAGGAGGTTTGGTAGATGATCTAGAGTCAAGAATTAATAATCAGCCTTTTAAGACGGCTAATCTAGATCAGGATAATTTACAACTATTGGCTTCTACTAGAGTAAGTGAGGCTCTGGAAACCTATGATAATGCTCGATTGGCTGAGGATCAGGCTGTCAATTTAGAAAGACTTAATTTACCACCTCCAGATGATGATTCTCCTAAAAAAAGAACTGGTTTGGCTTTGTTAATACCAGGTTCAGCTGAACAAAATAAAGCCTTAGATTTAGCCACCCTCCAAACACGACTTCATGAAATAGATAGTTTGAATACTCAAAAAACTCAAATAGAACAAGACTTAGAAATATATAGGCAGATTGATGCCGATGATCCCTTAGTTAGATCACTGGAAACTGAGCTTGCTAGTATTGACCAAAAAATTGTTGATGCTAATAAAGTAGTTGATCAAGTGACACCCTCCGATATTGGAGGAGAACCTAGCTTCTGGCAAAGATTAACAGCTATTTTACCTTCTCAGAAGACAGCTCAAAGCTACGATCGGGCGATGCTGGCTGCGAGTGAAATGAGCTCCATTAGGCAAGAAAGGGCCACAATTGCCCAAGAGATTTCTAGATTAGCCGATCAAAGCTCTTTAAGTGCAAGTGATAAATTAAGAGCCAGTGATCTTTCAGTAAGGCTAGAAGTTATAGATCAAAGATATGCTGAGGCGGAAGGTTTGGTAAAAGGTATCTCAGATAGAGCTCAGATAGCCCTTGATCCTCAGACCAGTAGAATAGCAGCTTTCTTCTCTGGTTCTCTGGAAAGTTTAAGTAAGATTCTACCTTCACGAAATCAAAGTGCAGGGTCTGCTCAGCAAGATTTTGATACTAAATATCAAGTAACTGAAG
Source organism: uncultured Pseudomonadales bacterium (assembly GCA_964466145.1). Taxonomy (GTDB): domain Bacteria; phylum Patescibacteriota; class Microgenomatia; order UBA1400; family PJMF01; genus JABBGTR01. Next base: position 11,776 of record CAYXMW010000002.1, on the reverse strand, counting down.
AAAATATTGTTCAGCAGGCTGAAGCTGTGGCTGCAATTAAAGATCAATTGGCAACAGCTAAAAATAGTTACAATGAGTTAACTGGAAATCAAAATAAGGTTAAAAAATATAATTCAGAAATTACCAGGTTAAATCAGGAATTAGCTGATTTGGAAAGACAAACAGAGTCATTCTCAGAAGAGCAAGTTGCTAGAAAAGATGAAATTTTAAGTAGAGTGGTGGAGGTAGAAGATGCTAAAAGAATTATTTCTAACTCCATTAATCGTTTGGAAGATCAGCTCCTCCAGCCTATTCTCTCAGTAGATGTTGCACAAAAACTCACTCAGGCTCAACAGGATGGTGATTTTGATGAGGTATTGGGCATGATCAGAACAGATGAGTTGAGTAGATTGGCTCAAAATAAAATCGGCTTAAGTAGTAGGCAAGATAGTATTATTGAGGATTTGCTAAAAATAAAATCAAGTATGGTGAATAGCTCCTCTGCGGAAGACTTAGTGCTGCAACGCGATCTATATAATCAAAAACTATCTGAGTTAAATGAGAGTATCTTAGGAAGCTCTCCTGAAGCTGCTGATTATCAAAGATTGAGCTCTGCGCAACAATTTTTAAAGAACATGGATGTTTTGACTGCTGCTAGATCTGCTAGAGCAGTGGGTGACGATGATGGCGCAATTAGTATTTTGTCTAGTAAAGAAGCTAGTGTTCCAGTTGAAGACTCTGCATTGGCTGCTAGATTAGAAACAATTATTCACGATGTTGAGTTTAGAGCTGGAGCATCAGAGGGAATTGAGTTTTTCAATTCTAGATCCAATCAGATGGACACTTATCTGAAGATTTTACAGGGAGAAAGAGTGGCAATTGAGCTAACCACAGCTGGTGGAAAAACCTTTGTCGGTTCTATTTTATTAAAAACTCAAGTGGAGATCCTAGGTTATGACACTGGCATCTATATAGCTAAGCCGGGTCAAGAAGCAGATATTCAAAGATCAATGATGAAGTCCTATGGGGTTGGTGAGGAGAAAGTAATAATTTTAGATTCCTCTAGGCTCTCTGAGCCTGAATATATTTCCTCATTGTTGGCTAGTCGTTTTGTAGTGGCAGATCCATCTAACTTGCAGTTTATTAGAAATAGCGCCAACAATTTTGATGATCCCAACTTTAAAACTGCCAATGATGTTTATAAGAAACTTACTGAAAATACCTCTCTTTATATTGACGAGTTACAGATTAATTTAGATCCTAGTCGTCAAGCTATCAACTCAGTGGGAGCTAGTAGTGAGGATATCCCCGATGCCTATAAAAACTCGGCTCGTTTAGTGGGTGAGGCTTTAGATGAAACTTTATTAAAAAATGGTGGTTGGGGTTTAGGTGACAATGACTTTTTAGTTCTAAGAACTAGTGAAGGGGCAGAAGTTGCTAAGTTTAGCCAATCTGCTCAAAAAGATATCTTTACTGCTCTGGCTAAAAAGATGGGTGTTTCTGCGGCTGATTATGATCTAGTCAAAAATAATGCACCCGAGCTAGAAAGAGCGCTCGGCCAAGATGTAGAAATCTTAAAGCAAAAACTAGCTACTTTGGGAGTCAAGCTATCTCCTTCAGATGCAGAAAAAATATTTGACCAAATAGATATGGTTAACACTTTCGCTCAGGGATTAAAGATGAGAAACGGAACTGACTATCAAAGAATGAGAGATAGTGTTTTAGCTAATAATGGTGGTCTCGAAAGACCTGTGACTGTTCCTGCTGCTGGAGCAGTAGCTAATGAAGGCCAAAGTTATGCTGCTAAGCTACAAGTGGCAATGGAGTATATTGGTGCTCGGGCCAACAACGAAATCCCTAACTTTAAAGGTCTAACTTCTTCACCTAGTTTAGCTTATAAATCCACCATTGCTGATTATTTGGGAGATTTAAGAGGTAGCTCGGTGGGAGCAGTTACTGGAGCTTTAGCTGATGGTCGTGGAGTAGCAGAAACAGCTTTGGGATTAGTTACTTATCGGTCCACTGAAGCAGTCGAAAAAATATTAAGCATTGAGGGCAGCTCAACTGGTGAGAGAATTAATGTAGATCGCTCGTATCAAATTAATAGAGATGGAGATGTCGATGCTCTGGTGGCGCTAAAATTGGCTGGAAAACTAAATCAAAGCACGGGTGAAGATGCGAGGGGTAACTTAAAAATTGTAATGGGCTTTGACGGAGCTAAGAATCCTTTAGACTTTGCTGTAGAAATGGCTAAATCTAGAGCTTTTGATCAGGCAGAGTTTGCTGTCCAGAATGCTGATGGAAGTTACTCTTTAATTAAAATTGATTCTTCGGGAGAAACAGTGAGTTCAAGAGATATTAATATCAATGCTATTCAAGATCTATACAACGACAAGAATAACCCAGCTCAGAACTTAATTACTATCATTGGTCGCGGTGGAGCAACTGGAGATAGTATTAAAACAGCTAGGAATATTCCTGGTGTAACCATAACTAGCTTTGATGCTCCAGAGGGCTTAGTTGCTCAAGCCGGAGCTCGTATTGATCGTGGATCAGATATTGCAGACCAATATGCACTGATTATTAATCGTAATACCACGCGACTAAACATTGATAATCCAGTCGATTTTCTGAGAATTTCCCAAATGACAGAATCAGACTTTACGGCTTTTAGAAATCAGGTTACTGAAGTTCAAAAAACTGTGGAACAAGCCAAGAATACTCAAGCCTTAGATCAGGGCGTGGTAGCTTCTAGCACTAGGGTGCTATCTGATTTAATTAGAAACTCAACTGTACCTGAAATTCAAAAATGGGCGTCTAATAAATTATTAGATTTTTATGCTGAAGAAACTCAGCGCGACCTAAGTCTTGATGGAGGATCTCAAGAATCACTATTAGCGAGACAGAAAAAAATATCGGTTCAAGTAGATAGTTGGGAAAGACTACTCACTGACAAATCTAATATAAATATTCTAGATACCATTAAAAAACTCCACCCAGAGCTTTACGATCAAATGAGAAGTAATGTGAATGCTAATGATCAAAAATTAGCTTATGCAGAGACTGAGTCGGGCAGTAAAGAATCAGTGATGACTGCGGCTAACTTGTCAGAGTTTGTCGATAGGCACAATAAATATGTGGCTGCAGATTCAGAAAATAAATATGTGGCTGATAGTGGAAGATCACCAATGGTTGATCAAATCGCAACTAATACCCAGAGAAATAGCGTGGCTGCAAATAAAGCTAGGGCTAGAATTACTCAAGTAGTAGACTTAGTTAAGGGTCTGAGAAATGTTAGCATTAATATCTCCAACCCTTTGAAAGCTATCCCGGGGCTGATCGATCGTGCTAAAACTAGCCAGCTTTCTAAAAACCTAATTAAGCTTCCTAAAAATTTACCATCATGGATACCGGATATAAAAGAAGTCAAAAAAAATGGACAGCTCCAGTATGAAAAGCGATTGGCAGATCTTAAGGCTTTAAACGAAAAGTTAGCTAATACAAAAGACAGAATAGCTCAAGCAGACATAGTTGAAAGAATTAAGCAAGCTAAAACAGCTTTGGGCGAATCTAAGTTTGCTACTAGAGTCAGCGTATTTTTGAAAGATCGAAGTAAATTGGCAGAACAAAACGAGAGTGATGTTCAAGAGCAAGGGGTTGAAAATGGTGAGGGGACTTTAGTAGGAGATATCGGGTTTGCTCTTGGAAAAGCTTGGAGTAGAAGAAGTGATAAAACAGGTAAGTCAACTACAGATGAAAAAACTTTAGTAAATGACATTGGGTTTTCTTTGGCAAAAGCCTGGAATAAGAGAAAAAATAGAATAGATGAAGTAAAAACAGAGACTAAGGTTGAAACTAAGTCTATAGCAAAAGTTAATTCAGATGGAAGAACTCGAACGGAAGCGTTCGGATTTGCTCTTGGAAGAGCAGTGACAACCAGAATGATTCCTGGCATTTCAGTAATTGGGGATCGGCTGGCGATATTATTCAAAGAAAATCCAGAATTAATTGATAGGAAAGAGCAGATAATTACCGACTTAAAGATTGTCGATCCAAAGATATTGGCCAACATTAATTCTTTAAAATCAGTTGAGAGTTTAGAGGTATTTATAACAACTAGGGAGGTTGCTTATCAACAACTGAAGGATCAGTTTAAAGCAATAGGAACTACTTTCAAGGTGATTAATGACGAGGAAGTATTTGCAGCTGAAGAAAATAGATTGCTTGGAATTTTGGCAGAGATCTCAACTTTGGAAGAAGAATCAGGCATAAGCTTCATAAAAACTAGTGATGAGGGTGAAGAGCTCATCATAGTTCGCATTGATGGTAGTAAGAACTTATCTACGTTTAAAGCAGAGGCTGAAAGAGAAATTGAAAGGTTAGCTGCAGAAGATGTGGGAATAGAAGAAACAGGCGAAATTCCCGGTCTTGAAATTAGAGATTTAACATCTTTAGAAACAGAGGAGTTTAAAAATTGGATAAATGGTTCTAAATTAGATGAGGAAATGATAGAAGCAGCTCGCATTGAGTCTGAAAATTGGTTTAAAGTTAATGGATATTATTTTTCCATTCTTGAAAATTTTTCAAAAAATAAACAATGGAAAGCTTTTGGAGAAGATTATTTGCCTACTAAGTCTTTAAAAATCGACGGGAATGAGTGGTTATTGGCAGAGAAAAATTCCAGAGTAGGAGGAAGTAGCTCTGTATTAATGTACGCAAAAGTGGGGAATAAATTTATTCCTAGGATCTTTTATAAATCTATCTCAGGAGGTATTTGGAGAGGAAGCCCTGGAATTGATGGAGGATTCTCATATAAGGAAGCTTTAGAGGATGATGTACATGGACACTATGTCCAAACTGGGCAATTAGATCCAAGGTTGAATAGCTTTTTAAGTAAGGAATTTGATCAATTTGAAATAATAAATACGGATAATTACAGCACATTGTTTCGTCCATCTTTTGCTATAAGTATGGGTTGGTACTCCTTTGGTGAAGAAATTGAAACAAAATTATTTGACGAGCTTAGTAATATTACTAAATACGCTCCAGGGAGCTTAACAGAAAGACTCCATGGAGAAATTAGCAATGAAGAATTAGAAAAACTCAGTTTTCCAGACGAATTTATTCCAGATTTTACTCAAAATCCAGAATTTTCTTATCAAGAATCACATAATTATTTGGGAGATGTGACTTACGAAATTTATGGAGGAGCTACATTTAGAGAGGAAGAAATTAAGTGGTTAGTGGCAAAGGACAGCGAGGGTAGAGTTTGGATCTCTAATATCTATTTTGCTAATGGAGATATTTCAACTTACGGTACCTCTAAAACAGTAATAGATGCTGGGATTTTAACCTCCAAGCCATTGGATTATGAGAATCAAATAGATGCTTTAGATCAAAATTTTATTTCCCCCAAAGGAAATTATGGAGACATCACTCCTATTCTAGACCACCTAAAACCAATTCGTGATTACAGAAAAGCTAAGGGGGTAGTGAGAACAGGCTCTGCTGCATACAAGGGTTATAAAGAAAACCAGGTTGCTGAACAACAAAATGATCTTAAAGCTTTAGCAATAGACTTCCCACTTGAATTAGGAGAAGAAGAATTGGCTGAAGAAATTGAACAATCAGCTCCAGCAATTTCTTTAGATAAAGTTGAACAGTTTTTAAATCAACTAGAAATGATTGGGGGTTCTGAAGTAGCATCTCTATCACTAGGCTCACTGAGTGAAAGTTTAAGTAGAATCAATCGTATTGTTGAGGAACTAGAAAATAATCAACTAGACGGGGGAATAATAACTAAATTTAGAGCTATTGCATTAATTTTTAAAGAAACAGAACAAGAATACGTTGCTCTTTTATCTCAGGTAAAAAATTTAATAGGCACGCTAAATTTAAAAAACATAAGAATTTCTACAACCTTAAAGAGTTTAAGAGACCAAAAAACAACCCTAGAAGATTATCTAAATAAAGAGAGAGATAAGATAGAAATTCCTTTGGAGTTGGTTAATTGGAAAGGCGGAGAAGAATTTGTTCAAAAAGATTTTGAATGGTCTAAAATTTCTCGCAGAGATGTTAGACAATTTAATGTGCTTATTAGTTCTCAGATAGATATTGTAAAAAAACTGTTTTCCAGTAAAGAGAATGGCGCTTATTATCCTAAATATGTTGCTAACATGGGTGGTAAAAAAGCCTACTTTACAGGACCAATTCAAAGACAAAGAAATAAAAGAAAGTTCATGGTCTTCTACATAGAGGGGGAAAACGGAAAACTTTATCCTAGAATTTTATATAAATCTCAATCCCAGGGATCCTGGAGAGCGACTCCTGGAGCTATAAGAAATAAGAAGACCAATAAACTCCTTTATGCTAAGGGAAGAAATAAAAACTTGTATGCTGTTGAAACCCAACTCTCCCCTCCCTTCTTAGACTTAGTTGAACAGATAGAAGTTGAAAATAACTCAAGATATGTCAGTTATGATCCAATTGATGAGCATTTTAATGCAGAGGAATTGTCGAAAAATAGAATAAATACCTATGAAAATGAAGCTCCTCAAGAAGTCAAAATTTCAAGTCAAATTGCAGAATATCTTCCTGGAAAACTAACTAGTGAATTTTTATCTCCAGCTAAAATAGAAGACATAGAAAAAAACATTTCAGGAATGGAAGATGTTATTAATTTTATGCCAGATTTCTCTGGAGATCCCGTAATGGTTCGTAAGAATCAACATGAGTTCTTGGGAGAAGTTACCTATGAAACATATCAGCGCTTTGCAACTATAGACGGAGAAGAAAGACCGCTTAATTGGGAGATGGCGAGGACAGTTGATGGAAAAGTTTGGATTAACAATATCTACTTAGCCGACTCGAAAGTTATCAGCTATGGTAACCTCCAAGAGGTTATTAATAGTGGCATCCTAACTTTAAAACCTCTAGATTACTCCGATCAAGTGACTGCCGTTCCCAATCATTTAAAGAAAGAAGTTCTAGGATCAAGTTATCAGGACATTACATCCCTAATAGATCTGCTATTACCGATAAAAGACTATAGGATGGTAAAAGGTTTTTATCCCAATAGAGTGAGTCAGGGTCACAATAACTCTGTCTGGAAGTTATTTGGAAGAAACAACCTAGCAAGTGTTGTTGCAGATAAAAATTTATTAGGTCAAATTTCTACTAGACACCTCATGATTAAAGTCGGTCCAGATGGCCAAATCTTATTAAAAGACCTGGAAAGTACAAATGGAACTTTCATAAATGGTCAAAAAATAAAGACAAATGAATGGTTTGCAATTGATCATTCAGATGTAATTACACTTGGTGACAATGTCTTTAGTTTTAAGGCTAGTCTTAAAGAAAAAGGTCTTAGTCTAAAAAAGTTTTCTCTAGAGAAAGAAAAACAAGCAGAGCAACAAGAACTAATTCTAGATCTCAATAGAAATTTTGAAGAAGCAGTGTTAGATCCTGAGCTGTTTAAGCTTTTAGAAATATCAGGTAAAGAAGCAGTCGAGTCATTGGCTGATACAACTAGCTCTTCAAATGACTCCTTCAAAGATCTTTGTTCATCATGTGCTGAGGTTAGAGATCAAACTCAAGAAGGTGTGCAGCAAGTTGATGCACTTATAAATGAAAATATTACTAAGCAAGAGTTGGCTCGAGCAAATAGAGAGTTAGCTCAGAATTCAAGTTTAGAAGGTGGTCAAAATAAGGTTAAAGAGCTAGAAGCAGCAGCTAAAAATTTAGATCAAGAGGCAGAGAAACTGAGAAAGCAGGCCTTGGCTCTAATTGATAGAACTAGAAAAGAAGTAGTGAATGAACACGGTATGCAGAATCAATGCGTACAGCTTTATTTAAATGCCTGGGTAGATACAAGAGAGGCAGAGATTAGACAAAATAATAGTGACACCAATAAAGCCATAGCTTCTGTATATCGAGCCACAGTCATAGCTGAAGAGCTGCTATCAACTAACGAGATGGAGGTGGTTGACCGCCAGGGATTCTTGGGAATTGGCAGAAAAGCTGAGGTCTTAGGATTAGTATCTGAAGACCTCACTGATATAGAAAACATGTTGGATGGCAATGATGACATTCCAGGACTCAGGCAGATGGCTGAGTTTGAGAGAGATGAGCAAGGAAAGTTAAATAGAAGGAGGACAGTTGGCGGCAGTCTTCATGGTCTTAAAAAATCGGTGACTAAAGGATATATTTTTGATGCTGGAGATCAGCTCAGGATTTGGGGAAGGAGTTTCAATACGGTCTGGAGGCAAAAATTTGGGAAGGAGGTGGGAGTAGATGATTCGTTTAAAAACTTTAATATTAGCTCTGGTCTTAGTAATCAAATTTTAAACCTATTTGAGAAATACAAGGGCTCATATTCAAATATAATTAGAAAAGCAGAATATCTAGCTAATCAAGATAAATACCTTGATGATTTTGGATACGTTCATTTTAATCAAGCAACTGATTTAGGTTGTAGCGTAAGTTTTGGAGAGTGCAGTGATATTTCCTTCAGTCTTTTTTCTGACCTTCAAAAATCAGGATTGGTTGAAGAATTAGCTGATTTAGATTTAGAAGTGTCTATAGCTCGTGGTCAAGAGCCACAGTTTTTTTCTCAAAAACACAACAACCACATATTTTTAACTGTTAGTAAAAAATCAGAGCAAAATTCTGATAAACAATATCTTATTCTTGACCCATCTCTTCAAAAGGTAGGTGAGGCTACGCAATTAGGTTATCAAATCAACGGCAATATTTCTGATCGTGAGCTGAATACTTATAGATATATAGAAATTATTAACAGAGAAGAAGGAGTGAATGATGCTGAAGTTACAGGTAATAAAATTTTATTGGGGGTAACCAAGGATTTGGAATATATAACATCATTTCATTACGAAGAAAATGATGAGGGTATTTATCCTGTCTTAAGTTTTCTTGACCAAGATGGGGGTCGTCAGCAGTTTGTTTTAGAAAAACAAGAATTAATCTCAAGAATTAAAACAGGTGTAGATATTTCAGAAACTAATCTTGGTTTAGCTCAGCAAATATTAACTCAACTACAAAATCCTAAATTTATCGAAGTAGTCTTGCCAAGTATAAGTGATCCAGATCAGAACTTATATGCTCCAGATGGAACTATTATTGGTGATGATATGAGCTTGGTTGAGGAAGAAGATACGGGTGAGGTTGATGAGAAAGATGATAGCTCAGAGTTAACACAGAATGACGGGTTGGAAGAAGTAGCTTCAAAAAAATCTTCCTCACTCAGCGTTATAGATAGGATTAAGTCCTCAGCTTCGAGATTTGCCAATTTTATCAGTGGGTTATTTTCTAGAGAGCAAAGGCAGCTGCAATCAGGCTCTATGCAGTTTGTAATTTCTGAGGGAGAACAAGTTATTCTTAAAGAAGGTGATTTGATTGGAGGAATATCAATTCCAGCAGTGGGAGAAGCAGTTTCTTATGAGATAGATTATGGATCAGACTACAATCCAAAGGGTCAATATAATGGTGAAATAAAACTTGATAAGTATGGGATTAAAACAAAAAAAATTACACTTATTTTTAAGGACGCTAGTTACGATGGGAATGAAATTCTAAGAATAGAAATAATTCCAGAAGAAACATTAATAGCTAGAGATGTTGGTGGTGACTTTAATTTTGTACAAAAAACTGCCCTATTTGCTCAATCACTTCTAAGAACGGGAAGAGTGGCTCAGTTGTTTTTTAACAAAATCAGTAGGAGCATCATCATTAACAAGCTAGAGAAAAGCGAGAGTGTTCGAGAGCTAATAAACATTTCGGATGAGAATGCTAGATCAGCAATTTTAAGTTTTGTCCCCGAATGGTATTCGGGGGAAGAGAGGGAAAGTTTTTACTCGGAGGTAGTTGAGGTTCATAATATTGGATATAGAATTAAAAAAGCATTGGGAGAAATAGGGCCAGATAGATATCATCAGAGAGAGTTTGAAGAGAGAGATGTTGAGATTAGAAGAAATTATAAGGTAAGACTTCAAGAGTTATCAGAAGATGGGGATGGTCTTCAACATGTAGAATACACTTTAGATGACTCAGATGTAGATAATGTCATTGAGTTGGCCAGTTTAGTATCTTCTCATATGTGGCTGCCTAACTCGGGAAACTTTTCAAGTGATGCGGAGTTAATCGCAGCGATAGAGTCGTCTTATAAAGATCCCTCAACTGAAATAGGGAGAGCTCAAAGAACGTTGGTGGCAATTTTAAACACAACAGATGGTTATGGAGTTGGACCTTTATCTAAAATTTTAGATGTATTTCTTAAAGAGTCAAAGGGAGATATCGAGGATTTACCACAGGTTTTAGCTAATTTATTAGCATACAACCTAGCACACTACAGAGCATACCAAGATTTTTGGAAACCGGTTTTAGATACTTATAATAATGAGGTGTTGAGTACCATCAGAGATTTGTTTGGAGAAGGTGCCTTAAATTTTGGTGAGTTGAGTCCAAGCACTATAGTTTGGTTAACATCCAATGATCAAGATTATAATGGCAGATCTTGTAGTGGTGTTTGTACTATTGAAACGCCAATCCAAGATAAAAATAATGCCTATATAGCAATTGGAGTTGAAGGGCCATTGGCGGTAGTCAATTTTGAAAAGGTAGTTGAAAGCGGAGTAAAAATAAATAAGATAATTGATGGTAAAAAAGCAAGTAAAGCAAAAACAAAATCTATTCACACCCTAATTCATGAAGGTATCCATGAGCAAGTGCTCCATAAAATTGGAATATATGGCGCCCTACCAACTGACTCAATGACAATAGGTATTCTAGAAGAATTGACAGAAAGGCTTGCAATCACCATCCACACTGAGTTAAATAAAAGACATCCCGAAATAGATGGGGAAAATCAAGTGCCGCGCGAGTATCTTCAACATGTGAGTATTGGGCTGGGGATTACTAAAGCATTTAATTTTGATGATGAGGTCACTCTTCAGTTTGCCTTAGACCAAGATCCAGTCGGATATATTCAATTTATGGATGAACACCTCGAATCACTCAGTGATGATGAGTATGTTAATTTTATTAATAATCTTTTAAATGATGGGCAGATTCTTCCTTCTCAACATCGTCATCTTGAAGAAAATAGGACAAATAAAATAATAGATATTCGCCAAATTATTTATTCATGGAGGGGGATTTTTGGATTGTCGGGTGGATATTATTCTGGAAGCTCATACTTATTTAAAGCCATTGAGGGAGAGATATTCCCAATAGAAATTTCAGGAGTCGATAAAAATAATGTAAGGGATTTCTCCACAGTAGATCTTCTTCGAATTGTGGAGCAGGGAAACATTGACATGCTTCAAGATTTAGAATTTATTCCAGAAATCCCATATTCTCAAACTAAGGCTGGTAAAAATATTTCAAATTTTAAACCCAGATCAACATCTTGGAATTAGAAAACTATTGCCAGAAATCAGCGAACTGCTTCCAGCAGAAAAAACTTCATTTCTACCCGATGATTTTAATCTCTTAAAATATTCTTACTCACTCTTATATTCGTAAAACTGCCCAATTTCGAAGATTAAGTAAAACCCTAAAAGGGTTAGAAAAACAGTGAGCAGAACCTGTCCATCTCCGCTAATGATATTAATAGTAGAGTTTATTGTCCCCAAGATATTGGCCCAAAAAAGGTAAATCCATCCCACTGCGTCATTTTTGCGAAGTGGCTTGAAAGCTTTGATTAAAAACATCGTATTTAAAAGCACTAATAAGAAAGACCAAGTCATGTTAAAGATCAAGTTTAGGTCAAATGCAATTA
>CAYXMW010000001.1:0-45069 GCA_964466145.1 uncultured Pseudomonadales bacterium | reverse complement strand
GGCCACTACCGATTACTGCTGTTCAAATTCTGTGGGTTAATCTTGTGGAAGATAGTTTACCAGGTCTATCCCTAGCCTTCGAAACGAGTGATGATCAAGTGATGGAGGATGCTCCGAAAGGTAAAGAAAAGTCAATTATTGATAGTGAGATGGTAACTATAATTGTGATTGTGAGCTTGGTGGATATCTTGATGTTAGTTTTGTATGGTTGGTTAAGAAATATTGGCACCCCCATGATTGAGATCAGAACAATCATTTTTGTATTACTAGCAACCGATTCATTGCTCTATCTGTTCTCTGTAAAGAGCTTAAGAAAAAATATCTGGCATGAGAATTTGTTAAATAATAAGTTTATGTTGGTGTCGGTATTTGTTAGCTTTTTGGCCATTATAGCTAGTGTTTATTGGGCTCCACTGCAGGCATTGCTTGATACCACTAGCCTGAGCGCTAAAACTATGATCAGCCTACTGGCTTTAGGGCTTGGCCAATTGATGCTAGTGGAGATGATTAAGTGGGTGTTTATCAACAGTAGAAATAGTCACGCAAAGCTATCATCTAGTACTAGAACTTTGCAAAACTAGGATTGGTTTGGGTAAATAAATCCAATTCATTTCAGATTATAATGAAACCAATGTCTGACCAAGTCAAAAACAAAATCCAGTCACTTGTTTATAAAAAATTTAATTTTTAGTACTATGGTAGTAATAGTATATCTTTAGGGAGTTATTATGGTTGAAACAATGGGTGGTCAGGATGTTGAATTAAAACATAAAGGAATGTTGTCTGGTCTTAGAAAAAAAATAAAAGAGAGTATATATGGGCAAGAGCATTCAGATAAAAATGCTGCTTCCAGGTGGGTGGCTGAAAAAATAGCTACTCCAGAAGAAATGAAACAAGATGAGGTCATAGATAAGTTAGAAAATTTAGCTCAGAGATTTGATAATTTATGGAATGATCCTCAACAGCAAGATAGAATGGAAAGAGATGACTATAATTGGGCTCAAAGAAGTCACAGTGGTAACTATCAAACTCGTGATATTAGATATAAAGACACAGATGCTCAGGCTAAGTTTTCTGCTTGGAATGGAATAATAGATTCTAGAGATTATTGGGGCAATCTTAATAGAGTTGATGGTTACATTGGCTCTGGAGAAGTAGATGGGCAGCATTATTCTTCAGGAGCATATTTTGGTTTTGATGTTCAAAAACCATTAGTTGGCCCTGATAGTGAAAGAAGAATGGTGGAAGTAACTTTAAGTGGCGGTCAATTATTACCTGAAACCTTAAGAGAGCAAAATATTGAGGGAGTTAAATTAAGCTCTGATGGGCTGGAAACTCATGTTAATCAGTTTGATGAAAGATTAAGTTTTAGTGATAGGACTAAAGCCTCAGTTTGGTATACAGCTGGTACAAAAGTAGATAATAAACATTTTCCAGATAAGCAAGTAGTGGCCAGCCCTCATGGTCCCATTCATGAAGTTAGACTATTAGTTCATAGTTCTCAGCCAACCTGGTCTGAGGGTGCCACTCATATTGAGGGTGATTCTGATTGGATAAAAATGCAACTGGGTGATAATGGTGAGTGGATGCCAGCTGAAATGAGTGATAAGTGGGCTAGGCAGATAGCTCTTAGTGGAGAGACATTAGAGAACGGTGATGTCAAAGTTGAGATGAAAGTTGGTGAAGAAACTAAGGAGACAGTTTTGCATAAAGTTGATTTGGGTTCAATTGTGGAAACCTCACAAAATTTAGCAGAATCTATTACGGAGTAGCGGAAGCATCTTAATTCTATTCAACTTTAAAGAGCTAGTGCCAGATTATTTGACGACTTTTTTGTTTACTACTACGGACGAATTACTGTCTCCAGATTTTTTGGAGTTTAAAACAAGTGTCGTCCGTTTTTTTTTAAATTCTTCACGCCAGGTAAATTTTTAATGATAGACTTAGTTCAAAGGAGGATTTATGAAATTTAATATCCGCTTGCTCTATTTATATCTTTTTGCTTTCGTGGGTCTTTTTACTACGATTATCGGCAGCGTGCAGTTAGTTGACTTGGGATTGAAAGTTTATGTGTTTAAAGTCAGTAATCGAGTTTATTATCCTGAGCCAACATTGGAAGGAAAACCTCAGCTATCTGTAGAAGAAATGGATGAGAGGAATGAGGCAGAAGAGACTAACCAGCGAAAACGCCAGATGAGTAACTCTTTAGCCATGATTATAGTTGGAACACCAGTTTATCTGTATCACTGGAAAACAATTAAAAAAGAAAAGTCTTAATTAAACAGTTTTTTCTTCAACAGCTGCTTCTGTTTCGGCTGCGACAGTTTTTTCTTCAACAGCTGCTTCTACTTCTGTTTCAATAATTTCTTTAGCAGCTATTTCTGCTTCTGTTTCGGCTGGGACAACCTTTTCTTCAACAGCTGCTTTTTCTACAACTGGCTCTTCTTGAGTCTCAACTTCAACGATTGGTTCTTTAACCATTGCTTCTTCGATAACGGCAGCTGGTTTAATTTCGGCCGCTTCTTTTTTTGGGATTAATATTCCTAGAATTTTGTTGAGTTTGGCATCAATGGTCTCAAACTGTTGATCGTAATCTTTTTGAGGACGACTATTTCTAGCTGGGCGACTATCTCTAGATGATCTATTATCTCTGTTGGAAAAACTAGGTCTTCTGGAGTCTTGTCTAGAGTTACGATTTCCATTTCCTCTTTTTTCAAAACAGTTGCTACAGTAAACAGGTTTTCCAGAGCTAGGTATAAAAGGAACTTTGCAGTTGTCACCACAGTCCGCGCAAATGGCGTCATGCATTCGGCGCCGACCACTATCTCTTCTTCCTCTTCGGTCAAAATCTCTTCCGCCACGAGGTCTTCTAGATCTATTGTTATCGTTAAAATTTCTCATAATCAAATTTTCTTAAATTTATGTAATCACCATTATATCAGGCAAATGTTATATAGGTAAGGTTCGCAATAAATTTTTTAGAAAAAAAAGTTGCTATTCTAGTAGGCTTGAACTAGTATGTTGATATAGCGCGATATCACAGATTGATTCTAAAAATAATAATTAATTAAAGGGAGAAAATTGTGAAAAAAGTAATTACCGTCTCAGCTATCTCACTAGCAGTGCTTACGGCACCATCCTTTGTATTAGCTCAAGGCAACAAACCAAGCATGACCGGAACTCAGCGAGGAATTCAAGATCCTATTACTGTTGTTGAAACAGGAGTGGTTCCTCCCCAAGGTGATCAATTGGGTCAGGGTGGACAGCAAGGAGAAGTTGGAACAGTCAATGAGGGCTTTGGGAAAGCGATTGGGAGTCTAAAACGAGTTGCTGAGCGTAATAATAACCCAGAAGTTGGTGAGCAAGTTAGATCTATGGTTCAAAATCATGAGCAGGTGCAAGTCAGAACCAAGACAGCTCTTCACCAAATGGATCAAAGAAATCAGGCCTTAAAATTTATGATTGGTCCTGATTATAAAAATGCTGGTCAAGTGAGAAGTGATGTGGTTGGTTTAAGAAATGATATTAAAAAACTAGAACAAATTAAAGAAGATTCTTTATCCGCTGACGCTGAAGATGTTCAGGTCTCTATTAATGAGCTACAAACTGAAGCAGATGGACTTGAAGCTCAACTCACAGAGCAGCTCTCGGGATTCAGTCTTTTTGGCTGGCTAGCTAAGCTACTTGCTAACTAAGAGTTATTTAGAATAACTGCCTCTTTTCCATGAAATAAATTTGGGACTTACTTTGTATTAAGAGTAAGTAACAAATAAGCAGAGGGAAAGGAGGTAAATATGAAAAAGACAGGATTAGTTTTAGGTGCTTTAGCACTATCTTTAGCAGGACTTTCTACTCTTTCTGGTCAAGTAGAAGCTTACAGGGGTGACCCTGGCGCTCAAGGTCCAGATTATTCCGCAGAGCGACATCAAGCTATGACTCAGGCATTTGATAGTAATGACTACAATGCTTGGAGAGAGCAGATGCAGGATAAAGGCAGAGTCACGCAAGTTGTCAACCAAGATAATTTTGCTCGTTTTGCAGAAGCTCATCAATTAGCTCAAGCAGGGAAATTAGATGAAGCCAAGCAAATTAGAGAAGAGCTCGGTTTAGGTTTGCGCAATGGTTCTGGCCCAGGTCAGAAAGGTAACGGTAGAGGTCGATATAGTAAATAATTGATCAGTTACACGCTTACTCCCTCACTTTTAAGTGGGGGTTTAAGCGTAGATATAAAAATATATAATTAGAAAATAATGCTTGATTTATCAAAACTTTCCGATGAGGAAGTTATTGAAATTACTAGAAACAAAGATAAAGAAGTTTATGCTGAAGTAGTGAAGCGCTATCAAAAAAAATTGATGAGATATGCGAAATACTTAGTAAATGATGACGATAGAGCTGCAGATGTGGTTCAAGATGCATTTATTAAGGCGTATGTTAAGCTCAACAGCTTTGATAGTAAGCGTCAATTTTCAAGCTGGATTTATCGGATTGTTCATAATGAAGCGATTAATTTAATTAATAAATATAAAAAAGAGAAACCTCTTTTTGAAGATGTCAATTTTGATAGTGGCATCAATATTGAGGAAGAATATACTAAAAAAGAAATTGAAAAAATGGTGAATGATTGTCTTGAAGAAATACCACTCTTATACAGAGAGCCTTTGAGTTTGTATTTTTTAGAAGATAAATCATATAGTGAAATTAGTGATATTTTACGAATTCCTACTGGAACTGTGGGAACTAGAATAAATAGAGCTAAATTAATAATGAAAAAAAAATGTCAAATAAAAAAAGTCAATTAAAACTAGCAGAAAAAATCATGTCCCAGGTTAAAACTGGGCAGATTAAGATGAAGCCTAAGTGGTATTTCGTGGTGGGTTCAATATCTCTTTTAAGTGGAATTATTACTCTTGGTATGGGAGCAATGTTTTTAGTTAATTTGACTGTTTTTACTTTAAGAGGGCGTGGACCAATGGTTTCTTGGAAATTACAGATGATGCTAAAGAATTTTCCTTGGTGGATACCAGTATTGGCAGTTGTTGGAGTTGTTTTGGGAATAAATCTTCTTAGAAAATATGACTTTTCTTATCAAAAGAATTTTAAGTTAATTGTAGTATCTTTTGTATTAGCTATTTTAGCGGCTGGTTTTATGATTGATAGGCTAGGGTTAAATGATCATTGGAGTAGAAGAGGTCAAATGAAACAAATTTACCAGAGACTAGAGCTTAAAGATGAATCTGTGAGACCTCATCGAAGATTGAACTAGAGTTATTTTCTTACTCCACCCCATACAGCTGAATGTAGTAATCGTTGAGCATTCTTTCAGCTGAGTAACCATTTTTACTAATATTGCTAGATTTAATCATTTGCTTCACCCATTGTTTCGGATAGTCTTTTTGACGATCAGTAAATAAAGGAATAATCTGTTTTTCGATAGTTTCGTAGAGTGATTCGGAAATGTGCTCGCTATCGAGGATCCAGCCAATCTTACTCCAATCCACTTCTCTGACCCAGCCATCATTAGTGCTGCACTGGAGGACGCCATTGAGAGCTGCCTTCATCCCACTAGTGCCACAAGCTTCATAACCTTCAATTGGAGTATTAAGCCAAACATCGCTGCCTCGCACCAAATACTTAGCTACCTCAAGATTGTAATTAGGTACAAAAGTTAAGTGGTTTTTAAAGCGATCTCCTTTTGATAAGTTAACCACCTGAGACATGAGCTCTTTACCTTCATCATTATTAGGATGTAGTTTGCCGCCAAACAGAAAGTGAATCGGGACGGGGCTATCTTTAATAATTTGCTCCAGCCAATCTAATTGCCAAAACAAAGCTAGGGGGCGCTTGTAAGAAACAAACCTCCGGGCCCAAGAGATAATTAAAGCATCCTGAGGAATAGTTTTCTCTGTATGTTCTTGAACGTATTTAATTAATTCTATCTTATCTTGCTGGTGAGCTAGCCAAAAATCTTTTCCAGATTGCTCCGTGAGTCCATTTTCAATAAGTGCTGCTTTATGAGGTGATATCCAGCGGGGAATATAAATACCATTGGTAATTGGAATTAAAGGATGATTTGTCCAAATCTCTTTCGCTTTCTCGGCATGATACTCACTAACAGCATTAGTCCGGCAAGCATTGCGTAATGCCATCATGTCCACCGAAAACAATGAAGTATCTTTAATCTTTCCCATCTTAATAATTTGATCAATCGGTATCTCAATTTCTTTGGCATATTCAAGTAAATAAGTAGAAACTAAATCAAATGAGAAAACGTCTTTGCCAGCAGCTACTAAAGTGTGATTGGTAAAAACAATTTTTTGGCTACATTTTTTAATGGCTAAATCAAGGCTCATGCCTTCAGTGTGATGTTTGAAATGATGGGCTACTTCCAGAGATAAAAAGGCACTGTGACCTTCATTCATATGGTAAACGTCTGGTTCTAGTCCCATGGCATGTAGTATTCGCACCCCACCAATTCCCAGCACCATTTCCTGAAGAAGACGATGTTCTCGATCACCAGTATAGAGTTGATTAGTAATATTTTGGTCTGCAGTTGAGTTTTCTGGAACGTTAGTATCAAGTAGAATAATGCTGGTTTGACCTATTTTTTTTATCCAGGCTTGAATCTTAACTTGTCTGTCTTGGATGGGAATAGTGATCTCAATCGGCTTGGAACTACTGTCGGTTATTTTAGTTAATCCATTTACTTCTGGGTCAATCAGAATATCTTCTTCAATCTGCCGACCATCTTTAGCTAATTTTTGTTTGTAAGTTAGGTCATAAGCCAAGCCTATTCCAGCTAGTCTGGCTTTACTGTCGTTTGCTTGATGAAGTATGTCGCCTGCCAGTATTCCCAGACCTCCGGAATAGATGCCGTAGTCATCATCTAAAGCAAATTCCATGCAGAAATAAGCTACCGAAAGAGATTTAGATAGATCGAGGTGTTGATTAGATTTACTGATTTTTGAGGCAGGATTAATCATATTTATGCGATATGTATTTCATCCTAGCAAATTTTAATTAGTCTTTGTGAAGAGGATCATAGGCTAAGTGTGGATTAATGCTGATAAATCTTTTTCTTTGTTTGATGATTCGCTGATATAAACTTTGATATTCACCAGCAGTTACTCTCCAAGAAAAGTCAGATTTCATGGCGTTTCTAACAAGTTTTTTCCATAATGATGGTTGTTGGTTGATGGTCATGGCTCTGACTAAAGTAGCAAACAATGACCACTGAGAAAATTGTTCGAAAATAAAACCATTTCCGGCTTTTGTTTGCGGATCAAAGTCAATGACACTGTCAGCTAAGCCACCAGTTTTTCTAACAATTGGGATTGCCCCATACCTCATTGCTTCCAGAGCTACAATTCCACCTGGCTCAAAAATACTAGGTATTAGAACTGCATCAGCTCCAGAAAATATTTTCCGAGGCAGTTTAAAATCAGGATAAAGATGAACGCTAACATTATTGGGGAATTTTTTTTGGAGTTTATTTAGCTGATTTTTATATTCGCCATTTCCACTGCCTAGAAAAATAAATTGAGCTGAAAATTCTTCCAAAAATCTTTTGACGACAGGGATTAAGATGTCTAGGCCTTTTTGTTTAGAAAGACGACCCACAAATCCAAGTAAAAAAGCATTTTCATCTTCAGGCAAATTAAAATCTTTTTGGAGCTCTGTTTTGTTAGAGGCTCTTTTTTCAATTGAATTAACTGAGTAGTTTTTTTCTAAAAACGGATCAGTGCTAGGATTAAACTCTTTATTGTCTAATCCATTTAAGATTCCTGAGAACTTTCCCTTCATTTTGGTAATAATTTTTTCGAGGCCTTCGCCATACTCGGCGGTCATTGCTTCTAGAGCATGAGATTTAGAAACTGTATTTACCCAATCTGCATAGAGCATGCCTCGTAATAGGGGGTTTTGGTTAAGAAGCTTCTTTTCATCAGTAGTATTTAATAGTCTAACGCCATTGTCTTGCTTTTGAGGAGATTTATATTTAAAGATTGTATTACCTTGGTATTTAAAGTTATGAACAGTGTATAGAGTTGGTGTCTTAGAGAATTTTTTTGAGTAGCGAGGGTTGCGGCGAATTTCATCAATCAGGTACCCAGTATGCCAGTCATGACAATGGATAATATCTGGCTTCCAACCATCTTTTTTTTGTTGTTCAAGTGATAACCACTCTAAACAACCTCTTGATAGGAGTAAAAAACGAAGATGATCATCTTTATAAGCAAAAACATTAGCTCGCAACTCGTAATACTCCCTGTTTTCTAAGAAGTAAGTTGATGGAGAATTTTTCTGAGAATGGTTAACTTTCACATTGCACAAAACTTTATTCTTATTAAGTTTACCGAATGGTATTTCTAAATCTGTTGCCACTTGCTTTGTTTCAAATGTTTTTTTAATTACCCCATACTTTGGCATAAAAACACGCACATCATGACCTTGTTTAATTAGTTCTTTAGATAAAAAGTAGATAACTTGTGAGAGTCCACCTATCCTCACAAAGGGAGCGGCTTCAGCGGTGACCATTAATATTTTCATATTACGGACCCTGACTTTTTCAAACAGAGTGCAGAAAAATTAGCTGGTATGCAAGATGATCTGCATTTTTTCATAGGTTTGTCGGTAGGTCTTCTATTGGCGTGATCATTTGATATCTCCAGTTTGGATCATCGATTTCTTTTTCAGTGCCAGGGATATTGATGCGTTCGGTAGTATACAGCCAATCTTGAAGAGTAATGAGTGCTATTTTTGCTGGGGAATTAATTATTTTATCTTTGATTTGCTTAGCTAGAAGTTTCAAATTATCAGTCTTATTGATATTTAGTTTTTTAATTAAAGTATTGATTTCAGTTGCTGAAAGTTGTTGCAAGTAACCCATTAAGGTTTCTGTATCATGAGTAGTGGTATAGGCAAAATTATTGGGTTGATATTGATCAACCTCTAGATATTGATCTACGAATCTCTTTTTCTTTTCATTGTAAGCATATATGAAAATTTTAATGCCTGGTATTTGGTGAGACTGTAAACACTCCCTCAGGTCTTTAAGTTTATCCCCAGTATCTTCTGCATAAATGTTTAAGTTTTGTTGATGGGCAAAATTAATTATTTTTTCTAAGAATTTTTTTCCAGGACCTGGCAAATACTGATCAGCATTTCTTGTAGTTAAATCCATGGCAGCGTAAGTAAAGAGGCCTTTAGCATGATCGATTCTCACCCAATCAAAAAGCTGAGCTAGGTACTTGAGTCTAATTTCAAATAATTTTTCTATTTTTGGGATTAAATTTCTCTCTTGCCACTTATATAGAGGATGACCCCAGATTTGTCTTCCAAAATGGGATTTTGGACCTATTGGTACGCCACTTGTTCGTTGCATCTTTCCATCTTTGCTAATATCAAATAGATTTTGAAATTGCCACACCAGAGAACTATTTAGGCTTAAATAAAGAGGTAGATCTCCAATCAGCATCACCTCTTTGCTAGCAGCTTTTTTTTGAAGCTGCTTATAAGAAAGATGTAGTTGTGCTTGAGTTTTGATGTGGGCATTGATTTGAGAAGCTAGTTTTTTTTGCCATTTTTTAATGCTATTTTTATTTCTTTTTCTAATATCAGCTGGCCACTGATTCCAGCTGTCGGTTCCAAATTGATCTCGTAGAGCGCAAAATAAAACATAATCTTCTAGCCAATAATTATTATTTTTAATAAATTCAGCTAGTTGTTCAGGTGATGGTTGAGGTGCATCATTGCTTAAAAAGCGGGGGTTTAATCCAATGCCATAGCCTTTATAGGGTGAGGGGATATGTTTAATAGCAGATCCTTTTTCTAGTTGAGTTTGATGAAGTGGTAAAACCTGCCACGCATTTTGTTTAGATTTAGCTAACCAATCAATAAATTTTTCTCCAGCTGCAAAGGTGCCCGGTTGAGCATTTTTACTCACTAAAGACGTCATCGATAAGACTGTGCCAATTCTTTTCCCCCTGAGAGACATAAGCTTAATTATACCCTATTTAGAAAAAATATTTTCTTTTAAGACTCCATGCAGAGATATTGCTGTTTTTTGAATAACCATATGACCTTAACAAAGATAGTAAAGAAAAGAATAATCTTATCTCAAAAAATACTTTTAAGAAGAATAGGATGCTTGATTGGTTAGGGCAGTTTTTTTGGGAGATTAACCTTATGGAGGATTAATCCACAAAACTTAAAGCAATCCCAGTTTTATTAGCTCTACCGGTTCTACCGATACGATGGATATAATCATCCTTTGTTTGGGGAAGGTCGTAGTTAATGACGTGAGTTACATCATCAATATCTAAGCCTCTAGAAGCGATGTCAGTTGCTAGAAGTACTTGAATATTACTTTTCTTGAATTGTTTAAGAACTCGTTGGCGTTGACTCTGAGATTTATTACCGTGGATAGCAGCGACACTAAAACCTCTTTTATATAAAGTTCTATCTAGCTTGTCTAAGCCACGTTTGGTTCTACCAAAAACCAAAACTTTATTGAAGCCTTCTTGATTTAATAAATCATCTAGTAAGTCTACTTTTGATTGACCATTAATTTTAATGACGTCTTGATCAACGTTGGTAGAAGCTTTTTGAGTTTCTACTTCTATTTTAATAGGGTTAGTCGAGAAACTATTGACAACCTCATCTAGTTTACGAGGTAGTGTAGCGGAGAAAAATAGAGAATGTCGATCTTGTGGGAGGCGAGCAATCACATATTTCATATCATGGATAAAGCCCATATCAAACATTCGATCGACTTCGTCTAGAACAATGGTTGAGAAAGAATTGAAATCTAAAAATCTACGTTTTTCCAAGTCAATTAATCTACCTGGAGTACCAATGACAAATTCTGGATTTCTTCGCAAAGAATCAATTTGACGATTGATCGATGCCCCACCGATGCATAAGCTAGAATTTATTCTCATGCCTCTGGTAAAGAGTCTTAGTTCTGATTCTATTTGAACCGCCAATTCTCTAGTTGGTGCCATGATAAGTACTTTTTTAGATTTTCGCTGATAAATATTATCAATCAAAGGAACGAGGAAGGCAGCTGTTTTACCAGTGCCGGTGTTAGCTAAGCCAACCACATCTCTGCCCTCTAAAACATGAGGGATAATTTGATCCTGAATCGGAGTAGGGTCTTCATAACCTCTAGCAACAATGTTGTGTTTAAGTTGATCGCTAATAGCAAAATCAACAAATTTATTTTCTACCACACATGTTGGTTTAGGAGCGACATCTCTGACAGCTTTTTTAATTAACATTGAGGGATCAAAAGATCCATTTTTTCCTCTTCTTCCTCTACCTCTAGAAAATCTACCGGGGCGACGATTATTGCCACCACGATGATTGCTTCTAGAATTAGAAAAAGATCGTCTTGAACGATACATACAATACTTCTTTCTTTATAAATACGAGAGGCAAAAGACAAGAAGCAAAAAACTTGGAAAATTGAAAAAAACGAAGATTCAAAAATCTATCTGCGAGCTTAAACCCATTGGGTATTTTTATTTTAACAAAAGTGATTGTAACACACTGTTTATATGTATGCAAGTTATAGGCTTTTAGATCTAGTTATTTTTCTCTTTTTATTTAAAAAAATAGTCGTATAATTACACTTTATGCAACGACTTTTGATTCGTATTTTTTTATCATTAATTATTTTTATAGTTTTTTTTATAAATATTTCTCCAGATGTATTTGCTCAAGAAGTTGCTATTGAGGCTAAGGAAGGTGTGATCACTAAAATTATAGATAGTGGTAAGAAAAGTTTTTTAGATGAATTAGTTGAGTTTCAAGAGTTAGAGATTAGAGTTACTAAAGGAGAGAAAACGGATGAGTTAATTAAAGTTGAAAACTCAGCCGCAGGCTTAGAAGTAGTTGGTGCTAAGTATCAACAGTACCAAATAGGAGATAAAGTTAAAATTTTTACACAGCAAGATATGAATGGAGAAACGATTTATTCTCTTGATGGCATGGTTAAGCGTGGTGGCTTACTAATACTAGTGCTCCTATTTATAATAGTGGTGTTACTAGTGGGGAGAATTTGGGGTGTCCTATCTTTATTGGGGTTGTTAACTTCATTTGTGGTTATTTTTAAACTTATTATTCCATTAATTATCCAAGGTATTAACCCTATTTTAGCTGCAATTTTAGGTTCGGTAATTATTATTCCGACCACTTTTTATATTTCTCATGGGTTTAATAAAAAAACCCACGTTGGAATAGCAGCAACTTTTATTGGTTTGATTATCACTGGTTTGTTGGCTACTTATTTTGCAGACGCTACTTATTTGACTGGTTTTGCCTCTGAAGAAGCAGGATTTTTACAAGTAGAGAAACAGGGTGCGATCGATATCAGAGGTTTGCTTTTAGCAGGTATTATTATCGGAACTTTAGGAATTCTAGATGATGTGACTATCGGTCAGGCATCTGTAGTCAAGCAACTTAAAAAAGCAAAGCCTGAGATAAATTTTTTAGAGTTATTTAAAGATGGGATGAGGGTTGGACAAGATCACGTTTCTTCAATGGTTAATACTTTAGTATTAGTTTATTCAGGTTCATCTTTACCATTATTATTACTTTTTTTTGATAGTCAAAAAACTTTTTTAGATATTTTAGAGTATGAACTAATTGCCGAAGAGATTGTGCGGATGTTAGTTGGTAGTATTGGCTTGGTTTTAGCTGCGCCATTAGCTACAATAATGGCAGCTTATATTTTTAGTAAACAGGAAAAACAATGATTAAAAGATTAGTTAAATTAAGTTTATTATTTATTTTTATATTTGTAATTGCAGTTCAAGTAGCTCAAGCACAAGAGAACTCAAAAATTTATTTATTTTATGGTCAGGGTTGTCCTCACTGTTCTATTGTTGAAGAATATTTTGAAACTCAAGATTTGTATGCTAAATATCCAGTTGAAAAAAAAGAAATTTATTCTAATCGAGATAATGCCCTCTTATTTAGTTCTCTCTTAACAAAGTTGGGTGTACCAGAAAATAAGCGGGGTGTGCCTTTAGTGATAATTGGTGACCAAGTTATTTTAGGAGATAAATCTATAATTGATAATTTTGTTACTGAAGCAGATAAGTTTTTACTAACAGATGTTATTGATGATGCTGATCAGCAAGAGGAATTAGATCGAGATAGTTTTGATGCTCCTATTACTTTAGATCTGACTTTAACAGCAGTGATTGGTGCTAGTATTGTTGACGCTGTTAATCCTTGTGCTTTTGCAGTTTTAATAATTTTAATGAGTACTATTTTAGCGGCTGGAAATGGTAAGAAAGCTCTCAAATCTGGTTTGGCTTTTGCTAGCTCAATTTTTATTTCTTATTTTTTAATGGGTTTAGGTTTATATAAGGCTTTGGAGCTAGGTGGTTTGTCTAATGCATTTTTTAAAGTAGTTGGTTGGATGGCAATAGTTTTAGGATTGTTAAATCTTAAAGACTGGTTGTGGTATGGCAAGGGTGTATTGATGGAAGTACCAATGAGTTGGCGTCCAAATCTTAAAAAATTGATGCACTCAGTCACAAATCCAGTTGGAGCATTTGGAATTGGCTTTATTATTAGTTTGTTTTTATTACCTTGTACGAGTGGTCCTTATATCGTGATTTTAGGAATGTTGGCAAATGCAGTTTCACAAACTAAAGCAGTGATTTATTTAATAATATATAACTTAATTTTTGTGTTGCCGATGATTTTAATATCAGTGGCAGTTTACAAAGGATTTGATCCAGCTAAGGCAGAGGAAATTCGTCAAAAAAGATTAAAAACACTTCACTTAGTTGCTGGCATAATTATGCTAATCATGGGAGTCGTAATTATTGGTGGCTGGATTTGAATCTCAATGTAGGAATTGCTGTTAATTCATATGGTTTGTGTATAATGAATTTCTTAGTAATAAATAAAAAGGATTTTATTTATGAACTCCCCAGATTTGAGTCACCCCATGGATGAGTTGGTTTACCAAGCAGTCTTTGGCGATGATGCTCAGAGGCAATCCGCTCGGTTTTCAATTTGGCAACAAGCTATTGCTGCAGGAATTATTCCTGCTTCTATTCATGATTTTTATATAGCTAAAGGTGATGGGCGAGTACCCAAAAACTTAACTGTACCAGCGATGAATATTCGTGGTATGGCTTATGATACCGCTCGAGCTGCCTTTGAAGTTGCAAAAAAACATCATGTCGGGGCTTTAATTTTTGAGATTGCTCGTTCTGAGATTGGTTACACCGATCAACGACCTGAAGAATATGTGATTGTAATGATGGCAGCAGCTCTTAGAGAAGGTTGGTCAGGGCCGTTATTTGTTCAGGGCGATCATTTTCAATCTAAAGCAGTTACACCTGGAGTACCTAAAGAGGGTGAGATCGAGACAATTAAAAATTTAATTGCAGAATCAATTAAGGCTGGTTTTTATAACATTGATATCGATATGTCTACTCTAGTTGACTTAGATAAACCCACTGAAGATGAACAGCAACGAGCAAATATTGATTGTTCTTTAGAAATAGCCAACTTTGTGCGAGATTTAGAGCCAGCTGGAGTGACTGTTTCTCTAGGTGGTGAAATTGGTCACATCGGTGGTAAAAACAGCACTTTAGAAGATCTAAGAGCCTACATGTCCGGTTTTAATGCGGGTTTAAAGGAAGATATGGTGGGGATGAGTAAAATCAGCATCCAAACAGGCACTCATCACGGTGGAGTAGTTTTAGCAGATGGCTCTTTAGCTGATATAAGCGTTGACTTCTCAGTTTTAAAAGATGTCTCTCAGGTAAGTAGAGATGAATATCAGATGGGTGGTGCTGTTCAACATGGCGCATCGACTCTTCCAGATGAATATTTTAATCAATTTACTAAGTCTGAAGCAGTTGAAGTTCATCTAGCAACTGGTTTTCAAAATATTCAGTTCGAGCATGAGGCTTTCCCTAAGGATTTGCGAGATAAAATTTATGCTTGGCTAGATGAGACGATGAGTGATGAGCACAAACCAGATCAAACTGATGAGCAATTTCATTATAAGTTTCGTAAGAAAGCTTGGGGAGAGTTTAAGCAAGCAGTTTGGGATATCCCGGCAGAAAACAAAGCTCAAATTCGCCAATCATTAAGCGAGCGCTTCTCCTTTTTCTATGAGCAACTTAACGTGGTCAATACAGTTGAGCTAGTAAATGAGTTGGTTAAGCCTGTTGTTCCAGTTAAAACTGCAGCTGACTTTGGCGCTACTCAGAGTAATGACGACGATGTGAGAGGTTTAGCAGATTAGTAAATTATTGGGAAAGGAAATACTATGCCACCAATTACTAATCTTATCGATCATCTTTTAAAGTCTCATGTTTTTAATCAGCGCAGTCGCGAGTTAGCTGAAATTCTTAATCAGATTATGATTTCGGCCAAGTTAGTTTCACATAAAACTAACCGAGCTGGCTTGACTGATATTTTAGGTGCTGCTGGAAAAACCAATGTTCAAGATGAGGAAGTTCAAAAGTTAGATGAGTATGCTCATGATATTTTTATGAGATTGCTCAAGCAATCACCATATGTGAAAGCAGTTGGTTCTGAAGAAGAACCGGACTTAATCGTATTCAACGAAGATCACCATGATCAAGCAGAATATATTGTTCATATGGATCCGCTTGATGGTT
Organism: uncultured Pseudomonadales bacterium; assembly: GCA_964466145.1. Taxonomy (GTDB): domain Bacteria; phylum Patescibacteriota; class Microgenomatia; order UBA1400; family PJMF01; genus JABBGTR01. The sequence continues at coordinate 29,410 of CAYXMW010000001.1, read as the reverse complement.
CATCTAACATTGATGTTAATGTGAGTGTGGGGACTATTTTTCTCATCTATCGCAAGCAAAGCCTTGGGCAAAATCTAGAAGAGAGCGATTACCTGCAACCAGGGAAAAATGCAGTTTGTGCAGGATATGTACTCTATGGTTCTAGCACGATGCTGGTATATTCTACTGGGCAAGGGATACATGGCTTTACTCTTGATCCCAATATTGGAGAATTTTTACTTTCACATGAGAATATGACTTTGCCAGAAAAAAGTAATATTTATAGTGTTAATGAGAGTTATCAGCCTAAGTGGGATCAAGAATTTGTTGACCATATTAAGCAAATGAAAACAGACCAAGATATCTCTGGTAAACCTAAAACGGCTCGTTACATTGGGTCACTAGTAGCAGATTTTCATCGTAATTTACTTAAAGGTGGTATCTTTCTTTATCCAGCAGATAAAAAATATCCCAATGGGAAACTCAGATTGTTATACGAAGGTATTCCTTTTGCTTTTTTAATTAAAGCAGCCGGTGGTTATGCTAGCGATGGCAAGCAAGATATTTTAGAAATAATGCCTACAAAACTACATCAACGGATTCCTCTTTTTATCGGCAATGAGCCTGATGTGAAGCTGGTGGAAAAACTACTGAATAAGTAAGTTAATTTAATTGTTGTTGTATATAGCTGTGTACATTTTGCCAGTTAGTTTTTGGGATAACGATAAAAGCTCCAGCTGAGGATTTAGAAGTAGTAAAAACATTTTCCGTGCTTAAGACTAGACTTTTGATTTCAAAGTCTTTAGTGGTTTTTAATGTTGGCACTAAATATTTAACAATTTCCAAATCAATGTCGGTCGTAAAATGTTTAGCAGTTTTTTTGAAAAAATCTGGCGCATTTTCGAGTGCTTTAATTGACCAAAGTTTATTACCAATGGCTTTGAGTAATGCATGCTGGCGTTGACTACGAGAGAAATCTCCTCCAGCAGAACCATGACGTGAGCGGACGTATGCTAAAGCATCACCACCTTCCATTTTCACTAATCCTTGTGGAAAGTAAAGGTGTTCATAACGACACTCGAACTGTTTTTCTAGCTCAAACCCAGAGTAATTTGCAGTTGCCCCAGCTATCTCCTGAGGAGTCATTCCGCAGGGATTGAGCTCTTCTCCTTTAATGGGATACCAAAAATCATCTAGAGTTTCAGGTACGTTAACTTCAAGTCCGTCTAGTTCTTCACCAATGAGTCGTTTAAAACCAACAAAATCTACAGCGATAAAATAATCAATTTGTAATCCCGTGACGGCGGCAGCCATTTGCTTAGCAACTTCACCACCACTGGCAATGGGTTTGTTTGGGTCTTCTCCTAAAGTAAAAGCAGTATTTATTTTGGCTTGTTTGTCGTTGGGGAGTTTGACCCAGAGATCACGAGGTACGGAGATTAAGTTAATTTGAGATTTTTCAAAATCAATCTGGGCAAGCTGGATGACATCAGTTAAAAATCCACCTTGGTGACCGGCACCACCATAACCTAATAACAGTACTGTTAGGGTTGTAAGATCTTCAGGGGCTGTTTGAGAGATATCAAGCTCTGTTTGGGCTGATAAAACAGTCGGGAAATTTTCAGCTTCAACACTAGGTTTAGGCTTGGAAATAAAATAAGTAGTTGTGGCGGAGATAGTAAGAATTAATAGTCCAGCGACAATTAGAGAGTTTTTTTTATTTGTTTTAATTTTGTTTAAAAAATTATTAAAAAGCATTTTCATACAATTTATATTGTAGCTTAAGTTTTAAATAATCAAGAAAGAGATGCTTAATTATGCTATGATCATCTTCAATCAAATACTTTTCCTGCCTAGAAAGTTTTTTTGGATGGGTTTAACTCCAAGTATTATTAAAGAATATAGCCCGGTTCCTTCTCCAGAGATTCCCTCAACACCTGTTGATATTGCCACTGATTCTTCAATTATCAATCTTCTTAGAACTTGGATTGATAAGCCAGAGATATTTTTACACAAAATTCTTAAATCTAAAAAAGTGTTGTTAACAACCTGTTCCGGAAATCCAGAACTAGCTAGATTAATTGCTACTGAATTAATGTCTAAGTTAGATCCCGTTATGGAGCGTCATCACGATAGTGAAAGGCTGAGACGTTTTCCTGATGGGGAAGCATCTCCACAATATAGGCATGAGCTTGGAGAGCAGCACGTAATAATAGTTCAATCATTTTCCCCGCCTCGCGAAGAAGGAGATTTTGGGATAGACAATCAAATTGTAGAGCTTCAATTAGCTATTGATGCAGCCAAAAGAGGCGGTGCTAAGAAAATTACAGTAGTATTTCCGTACTTGGCTTATGCTAGACAAGAAAAAAAAGATGCTCCAAAAATTGCCATTGCAACCAAAGCTTTACTTACCACACTAGATGCATTAGGAGCAAATGCATATATGGGAGTTGATGTTCATCAGGAGCAAATAGCTGGCTTTACTAATAATCCATTTCCAACTCTTTTTTCTAGTGAGTTTCTTATGCCAATTGTGGAGAACAATATAGATTTAGATAAAATAGTTTTTGTAGCTGCTGATGAAAGTGCGGTTAAAAGAAATAGAGCTTATTCGAGTAGGCTTTTAGGTCATCCGTCAGTGGGTTTTATAAGTAAATCCAGGAGCAGTGTGACTGCAGAATCTAAGGCATATTCATATGAGGGTCCAAGCTTGGATGGAAAGATTGTGGTTTCAGTAGATGATATGGTTGCTGGAGGTGGAACAGTAATAGGTTTAGCTAACATTGTTGCAAAAGAGGGGGTTAGTAGGGATGAATCAGGACAACCCAATATATTTTTTATCGCCACTCATGGTTTGTTGGTAAATAACGCAGTTGAAAAAATAAGAGACTCGCTTATTAAAGAACTCTGGATTACTAATACAATCAGGCAAGGACCTGAGGTATTTGATACTGAGCTATCGGGGAATAAAATTAAAGTCCATAATGCTGCATCGTGGCTAGCAGAAAAAATTGCCAGACAAAGTTTAAGTATGAGTATGAGAATAGATTAGGTTAATGTAGCTTTTTTTAAATTAATTTATATTGAGTTAAAATTTTTATCACATCTTGACTGCTATCAGTCTGCATTAATTCTTGCCGAATTTCTTTAGCTTTATCAAAGCCTTTGATATACCACCCGAGATGTTTACGCATCGGTAAAAAAGAGTATTTTTCATTTTTATTAAAAGTTTTTTCATATAATTGAGCATGCTCAACGGTGACTTTGGTCTTTTGTTTAGCAGTGATGTTTTCTTTAGAATATTTGTCGGAAAAAATCCAAGGATTGCCAAAACTAGCTCTGCCGATTAATACGCCATCGACACTATATTGAGTCACTTTTTCAATTGCATCTGCCCTAGATGAGACATCACCGTTGCCAATAATTAAAATTGAAGTGTCTTTAGCCATTTCCACTGCTTTACCAATTTCTTCCCAATCAGCTTTTCCTTTATAACCTTGGCGAAGAGTTCTACCATGAATAGCTATTGCAGCTGGATTTGTTTTTAGTAGTGTTGGCAACCACTGATCAATAATTGGACTATCAAAACCAATTCTAGTTTTAATACTTACTGGGATAACTTGTTTTTGTTGATATTTTTTAGGTAAGTTTGCATGCCGTTTTTCTATCTCCTTAGTTATTTCAGGAGTGATGTTTTTGCAATCTGCGGTTGTTTTTCCATTAGCCCAGTCTTGAATTCCAATTTGAGTAGCTTTAATAATTTCTTGGGCTAATTTAGGAGTGGTGATTAAGGCTGCTCCGGCGCCACCATTAGCCACACTTTTAGCAGGGCAACCCATGTTGATGTCAATTCCATCAAAACCTAATTGGCATACTGCGGTTGCAGTTTCTCTAAAAAATTGAGGAGTTTTACCATATATTTGTGCAATGATTGGTCGCTGAGTTTCATCAAAAATCAAATCTTTTAATGGTACAGTTACTCCTCTGCAGAAACCCTCTACTGTGGCAAACTCAGTGTAAATGATGTCAGGTTGGCCATATTTTTTTTGAATATATCGATAGGGATGATCTGTAACTCCATCCATTGGGGCGAGGCCAATAAAAGGTTTTTTTAGTTTTGACCAAAAGCTAGAATTATTTGCCTGATCTATTTTCATGAAGTTAATTATAACCTGGATTTAGCGATCTTAAAATAAAGTTGTTTGACATGTATAATCAGTAGTTATGGTTGATAATAAAGTTTCTCCGTCTCTAGTTAGAGATACTAAGGTCTCTTCCTCTGGAATACTATTACCAGTTTTAAGTGGTTTAGTAGCTGCGATTGTGATTTTTTTAGTTTATGCCTTTTTTAAAGGTTGGACACTTAATTTTTATTTGAATATTTTATTTGGTTTTTATGCTTTAACCAAACAAGTTTGGGTGTCAGTAGTGTTGTTAGGAGTAACTCAAACTCTACTCATGATTCCCTTTCGAACAATTAGAGTAATGCAGTCACATAATACAAGAAAATTTCAAGAAAAAATTAATGAGCTTAAAGTTGATGAGCAACAGATAGCTAGGGTCAAAAAGACTTTTAGGCAAGGTAACATGACTTTCTTGTTTTATGTAGTTGATTTTATGGTTCAGATAACTTTATTTATCTCGATTGGGAGATTGTTCTTAACAGATTTCTATGCCAATAAAATTGATCCTAGTATTTTATTAAAATTTATTCCTTACCCAGTTTACCCATTACAAGGTTTATGGTTTAAGATTCCTTATCCAATAGTAACTAGGTCTAAAGATTTTGGGTTGTGGATGGTATTTTCAGCTTGGATTTTAATTTTACTTTCCCACGTCTTTATTTATCTTGCCAAGAGAATGAAGCGCAAGTTTGAAGTGGTATCTGAGAAAAAAGCTCAAGCAGAAGCTGAGAAGAGTGAAGATAGCGATGAAAAAATAGTTACTCAGTCTAAGCCACAGCTTGAGTCTCAGCAAAAATCCAAACAAACTATCGGATTTTTAGGTAGTTCTACCATAATTTTATTTATTCTTGCTTATATTTTAGTTAGAAAATTTCCTTTAGCTTGGGAAATAAGAATTTTTTCTGGAGACGTGAGCATACCCAACCGTACTTTAAATACAGTGACAGCAATAACTACTTTTTCGATGGTGGTTTGGTTTGGTTTGCAGGATATTTTAAGGCAGGGTAAGTTGGCACAGGAAAAAGGCATTGCTCGAAACATTATAGATATAACTCAAAATGAGATGTTTAAAACCAATTTATTCAATGGCATCTTAATTGGCTTGGGAGCATTTTTTATCACTAATCTTATCCCATCTGCTTTTGAGCTATCTATTTTTACTTTTGAGTTAATAGCAGTTTTATCACCGTTTACTCTGGATAAATTTATATTAAAAATTCGTAGTGCTGCTTCAAATTAAAGCTTTCTTGCTTTTTTCATTTTAAAGTGCTTTAATGTTTTTTACATCAAGAGAGATGAGTAGAGATTCGGCTTTATGACTCATCCAGCAACCGCTAGTTTATGATTGGCAGGTGCTAATTCCGACCATGAGAGGAAAGATGTCTTAATAAGCCTCTCAATATTAATTATTAGAGAGGTTTTATGTTTTCTACGACCCATTTCACTTCAGAGTCAGTTTGTGCAGGTCATCCTGATAAAGTTGCTGATCAAATTTCAGATGCAATTTTAGATGCAGTTTTAGATCAAGACAAGCTTGGCAGAGTTGCGGTAGAAACTTTAGTGACTGTAGATAGAGTGGTTCTAGCAGGTGAAGTAACTACTTCAGCCAAAATAGATTATGAGCAGATAGCTAGAGATCAAATAAAAAGATTGGGTTATACCAATAATAAGTTTGGTTTCAGTAATCAGTCACCTGTTTCTTTATATATTCATCAGCAATCTCCAGAAATTTCTACGGGCGTAGATAGTGATGGTGCTGGTGATCAGGGAATGATGTTTGGCTACGCAAACACAGAAACGCCAGAGTTAATGCCCCTGCCTATTATTTTGTCTCATAGGTTGGCTCAAAAAATTGATCAAGTTCGTGAAGATAAAATACTAGAATACTTACGTCCTGATGGCAAAACCCAAGTGACGGTTAGATATGAGGATGGTAAGCCTGTTGAAGTAGAAACTGTTGTTTTAGCAGTACCTCATGATGAGGATGTTTCTTTAGAACAGGTAAAAAAAGATTTGTATAAAGAAGTGGTTTTACCAGTTTTGGCTGAATATAAATTCGATCTTAAAATTGATCAGCTAACAGTTAATGGAACTGGAGTTTGGCATATTGGTGGTCCAGCCAGTGATACTGGTATGACTGGACGCAAGATTATTGTTGATGGCTATGGTGGCTATGCTAGGGTTGGTGGAGGATCTTTTTCTGGTAAAGATCCTACTAAGGTTGACCGCTCTGGAGCTTATGCTGCTCGATACATTGCTAAAAATTTAGTTGATAAAGGTCTAGTTGATCAAGTTGAGGTAGGACTGGCTTATTGTATTGGTCAATCTCATCCAGTGATGAAAACAATTGATACTTTTGGGACGGCTAAAGTCGATGACAAGGCAATGGAAGTTTTTGTAGATGATCTTTTAGATACTTCTGTTAAGGGAATTATCAAAGCTTTTGATTTGCGTCGATCAATTTATCTACCCACTGCTGCTTATGGACACTTTGGAAAAGCAGAGTTTCCTTGGGAGCAGCTGGTTTAGTACAATTAAGAATATGGATCATCTGCCTCAGATTGCTAAGTTACTGCGTTACTATTGTTTAGTTTCTACTTCAGCTGCTGGTTCTGGTCATCTGACTTCATCTTTGTCTGCAGTGGAGTTAATGACAGCTTTATATTTTGCTGGATTTTTAAAATATGATCTGGAAAATCCAGATTTCCTCAACAATGATCGAGTTATTTTTTCCAAAGGTCATGCTTCACCACTTTTTTATGCACTTTATGCGGTGGCAGGCAAATTAACTGAGAAAGATCTCAAAACGTTGCGTCAAATAGATAGTCCTTTAGAAGGTCACCCTGGAGTTCGCTTTCCATATACAGAAGTAACCACTGGTTCTTTGGGGCAAGGTTTATCTGTGGGGGTTGGGCTAGCTCTAAATGCTAAGTATTTGGATAAACTACCTTATAAAACATATGTTTTATTGGGAGATAGTGAGATGGCTGAAGGGCAAGTTTGGGAAGCAATGCAGTTGGCTAGTTACTACAAACTAGATAATCTAATTGGCATTATAGATGTTAATCGTTTGGGCCAAAGAGGTGAAACTATGCTGGGTCATGATGTGAGTGATTACGCTTATAAAGCAAGGGCTTTTGGGTGGGAGACAATCGTGATTGATGGTCATAATTTAACTGAGATCACTAAGGCTTATCGAAAGGCTGAGCAAATTAAAAATTCTCCAGTGATGATTATTGCCAAAACTATTAAGGGTAAAGGAATCTCTTTTTTAGCAGATCAAGACAATTGGCATGGCAAAGCTTTAAGAGAAGATCAATTGCAAGAAGCTTTACTTGAATTAGGTGATGTTGATGTCAGTGTTAGGGGCGAGATTACTCAACCAGAAGATTTGAGGGCAAAAGTTGTTAAAGAAAAAAATGTTGATTTAAATAATTTTTTGATTAAGTCGGATAAAAAAAAATTAGCTACTCGCAAAGCTTATGGCAATGCTATTACTAAGCTAGGAGCTCAAAATCAAAAAATTATAGTTTTAGATGCTGAAATGAATAATTCCACTTTTGCTAATATTTTTGCAGCTGCTTTTCCCAAGCGTTATTTTGAGATGTTTATTGCTGAGCAAAATATGGTTAGTGCGGCAGTTGGTTTAGCTAGAATGGGTAAGATTCCTTTTGTTTCCACTTTTGGTTCTTTTTTAACTAGAGCTTTTGATCAAATTAGAATGGCTCAGTACTCAAAAGCAAACATTAAATTTGTAGGTTCTCATGTGGGAGTTTCAATTGGTCAAGATGGTCCATCTCAGATGGGGCTAGAAGATATTGCCATGTTTAGGTCAATTCGTGAAAGCATAGTTCTATATCCCAGTGATGCCATATCCACAGAGAAGTTAGTCCAACAAATGGCTATCCATCAAGGTATTTCATATCTAAGAACTACTAGAATGGATACGCCAATTATTTATAAACAAGATGAAGGGTTTGAGATTGGTGGTAGTAAAACTATTTATAAATCAGAGAAAGATATGGTTACAGTAATTGCCGCAGGCATAACATTGCATGAGTCAATGAAGGCTTATCGACAACTCAGAAAAAATAAGATTAATATTAGAGTGATTGATCTCTATAGTGTTAAGCCCTTAGATATTAAAACTTTAAAACAAGCAGCTGAGGAAACAAAAGCTCTCGTTACTGTGGAAGACCACTATCAATTTGGAGGAATTGGAGAGGCAGTTAAAGCTGCTTTAGTCAATCAAAGTACTCCAATTTATTCATTGTTTGTTGGTCAGCAGCCTCGCAGTGGTCAGCCAGATGAGCTTTTAGCATCTGAAAAAATAGATGCAGCAGCTATTGTGGAGAAAGTAAGATCTTTGCTTTAGAATACTCCTATGCCTGACAAATTTACCGCCACCTGGGTTTCTCATAGTTCTATTGGAGATTTTATTAAATGTCCTCGAGCTTATTATTTAAACAATGTTTATAAAAGTCCAGAAACGGGACGTAAAATACAGCTCATGAGTGCCCCATTAGCTCTTGGCGGTGCAGTTCATGAGGTACTTGAATCTTTGTCAATTATTCCCACTAAGGATCGATTTAAAAAATCATTAATTGAGAAGTTTGACCAGGTTTGGAAAAAGTATCATGGAGAAAAGGGTGGGTTTAGTAGTGATGAGCAAGAACGAGAGTACAAAGAGCGGGGTGAGAAGATGCTCCGAAAAGCAATGAACAACCCAGGTCTTTTAAATAATTTGGCAATCAAAATAAAAGAAGACTTACCCCACTACTGGTTATCAGAGGAAGATAATATTATTTTATGCGGTAAGGTTGATTGGCTAGAGTATTTAGAAGATGAAGATGCGGTTCATATTATTGATTTTAAAACTAGTAAGAGAGAAGACCAAGGTGGATCATTACAGTTGCCTATCTATCATTTGTTAGTTCACAATACCCAACAGAGGAAAGTTGTTAAAGCTAGTTATTGGTATCTTGATCTTCATGATCAGCCAGTAGAACAAAAACTACCAGATTTAATTGAAGCTCATGAAGAAATTTTAGCAATTGCTAAAAAAATTAAACTAGCTCGTAAATTAGAGCGTTTTAAATGTCCTCATGGAGCTGATGGCTGTCGTCACTGCAAGCCTTTGGAAAAAGTTTTAGCTGGTGAAGCTAAAAAAGTTGGTGTGAGTAAATATAATCAAGATGTTTATGTGTTAATTGAAGATGAAAAAAAACCAGCAGATCAGAGTGTGGTTTTGTAGTTAATTTTTCTATCGATAATCAGTAAGATTAATCCAATCGTCATTGTGGCAGCTGCTGTTAAACCCAGACTTCCTGGAAAGAAGTTTTGAATTAAGAAGCCACCAGCTAGTGGGCCAATAATTTGAGCGATGCTTCCAAGTGAGTTAGTGATGCCCATGATCTCCCCCTGTTTTTCAGCTGAAGCTTGTCGAGAGATATGAGAAGTTAGGCTAGGTCTAAGTAAACTAGCCCCAAAAGAAAACATGACTGTAGCCATAGTTATTAAATATCTATATTTCATCCAAGGGGTGAAAGCTAGGGCGATAATTATAGACAAAGCACCGATAATTCTGAGTTTATCCTCATCAATAAGATCAAGTAATTTAGGTAAGACTAAGATTTTTATAAAAATACTTACTCCACCAATGATGGCAAAAATAAACCCAATGTCTTTAGCAGTAAAGTTAAATTGTCGTTCAGCGTAAAGAGCAAAAGTACTAGCCCAGAGCCCATGAGTGATAACGTAAAAGAAAAATTCCCAAAGGGGGAGGGTGATCTTAGATTTTGTTTTAAGTAGCTCAAATTGTTTGAGTTTAAAGATATCCCACGACCAAGTAAATCTACTAGATTTAGTTATTGTTTCTGGTAGGTAGAGATAGGTAGTGATAATAGTTATACCAGCCATGCCAGCAGCCAAAAAAGAAGGCAGAGCATAACTAAATTGAGAAAGATATCCACCCAGAGCTGGGCCGATAAAAAATCCAATGCTAAAAGCAATTCCACTTAGACTGTAAATCTTAGTTCGATCTTTTTTGGGAGTAATATCACTTAGATAAGCTTGGGCGATAGTAAAATTACTACCTAGTAAGCCATCAATTATTCTTGATAAGAATAGCATCCATAAGCTATTAGCAAATCCTAGGACAATAAAACTAACTAAAGTAGATAGTTGGGAAAGCATTAGGAGTGGCCTTCGACCATAGGTGTCACTGAGTTTGCCCATGATTGGGGCAGAGATAAACTGAAACAAGGAGAAACTTGCTAATACTAGCCCAACTTGAGATGGTGAAGCACCTAAGTTTTGAGCATAAAAAGGTAAGAAAGGTAAAATCAATGAAAATCCTAAGACTTCAGTAATTTTGATCATTGAAATAATAGTGTGTTCTCGACGCCAGGTCATAAAATATCTATTCTAGCATGTCTAATAATTGTTTTAATCACTGCAAAATTATATATCAAATCAATATATGTAAATGGATCAGACTGAAAGTCTATTCAGACTAAGTAAATCAAGTAAATACAAGGATAAATTTTGCAACTGATCCATTAGGAGTAGAATTCCAGCGCCCAGGATAAATAATCCAGAGACGAAGCTCATGATTTGTGAGATTTTAGTGTGTTTTTTAATCCAAGGGATGATTTTTTCAAATCCCAAAGCAATGACTAAGAATGGAATTCCCAATCCAACTCCATAAGCAGTCAGCAGCATTATGCCTTTTAAAGCAGAGTCTGCTTGAGCTGCCCAGAATAAGATTACGGCTAGAACTGGTCCGATGCAGGGTGTCCAGCCAAAACCAAAGGCGATCCCAGTTAGGACAGCATGTAAAGAGCGGTGTTGTTGAAATTTACCCTGGAGATTAAACTTTTTTTCTTGTGATAAAAAAGCACTTTTGAAGATCCCCATCATAAAGAGACCTAGTGCAACAAATAGTACACCAGCTATTTTTTCAATAACTTGTCTGTATGGAGCAACGACACTAGCAAATTTATTCGCGAGCAATCCCAGCATTATAAAGGTAATGATAAAACCAGCTACAAACATTAAACCAGTTTTGAATACTTGCCATTTTTTTTGACTTGCTTGATTATCGTTGAGAGCTACTCCAGATAAGTAAGCTAAATAGGTTGGCACTAATGGAAGGAGACAGCTGGCAAAGAATGTCACTCCTCCAGCAATGAAGGCAATTAAAATATTAACTTGAGAACCATCAAAAATACTGTGTCCCATTAGGTACTAAAGATACTTGTCGATTGCTTGTTCTACTTGAACTAATGGTAGTGCTCCGCTAATTAGCTCATATTCGCCATCAGCTGTCATTATGATAGTACCAGGAGTACCAGAGATTCCAGCAGCAGCTCCACCACTTTGTTGAGCGGTGACTACTTCTGTCATTTCTCCACTTTCCACGCATTCTTTAACAGCAGCTAGGTCAGCTCCACTGGCTGTGATAGCAGCATCGATAGCTTCAGGACTGATTTTTCCACCGAGCTGTTTATTTTGTACAAATATTTCATCGGTGTATTTCCAGAAAGCATCATCACCGTTTTTGCTAGCAACACATTCTGCAGCCTCTGCAGCAGCTTGAGCATTGGGGTGAAAGTTAAGTGGGTAGTGACGGAATACTAAAGCGACATCATCGCCATATTTTTCTAAGACTTGTTTTGTAGTAGGGTGGAATCTTTCACAGAAAGGACATTCATAATCAGAGTATTCTACTAGGTAAATTTTGGGGTTTTCTGCTCCTAAAATATGGTCGCTATCTGATATTTCTGGCATCTCACTCAGGGTATTAGCCTTTTCTCCAGCTGCATCAGCTGCATCTGCCACATCTGTTGGTTGTCCAACTTGTTTTTGAGTTGGAGTTCCACCAAGTTTTAGCATTTTATTTTCTGTCCAGAGTGTACCAGTAAAAAATCCACCAGCAAAAAAAACTATTGCTAGGAAAATAACTCCGATATTATTAGTTAAAAATTGAGTGTTACTAGACGACATTGAAATTCCTTTCTTATTAAGAATACTACGAAGTGTAGTGTTTATGGATAATGATTGTCAACCATTGGAAATAGTGAGTTTATTGCAATTCTTCTTTTAGTGCTTTAATAGCTAGATCGCCAAATTTATTGATTAAATTTTGGACGGTACAATGTGCAGCTTTTTTTATAAATTGCTCTTTTGGTTCTTTAGGCTCATAGCGGTAACTACGACCATCTTTTTTTCTAGTTAAGATTTTTTTCTTTACTAGACGCTTCATGATTGTCATTACTGTAGTGTAAGCAAGTTTTTCTGATTTTTTTCGAGATTTATTGATTTCTAACAAAACACATCTCACGCTTGGACAGTCTTTAATCCAAACGATTTCTAAAACTTTTTTTTCCAAAGGTCCTAAGCAACAACTTGTATCAGTCGACATACTACAGATTGTAGTCTGATTGCAAAAACAGCGCAAGACTTACAAGAAGATACTTAACTCTATATCCAGGCTATGTTAGAATGACCATCTTATGACCGATGAATTAAATGAGCTAAAAAAGAATGATCTAATTATTAGATTTGGGATAGTTAATAAAATTACCAAGCTTGAAAAAATTGAAAACAACGATGGCGAAAAAGATAAATTAATTTACTTTGAGCCTGTTTATAAGACTCGCAGCAATGAGACTTTGAAGCTTTCTATCTCTCTAAGTAATATCGATAAGACTACAATTAGACTGCCAGTTTCTAAAACTATTTTAAATGATGAGCTGAAGTTTTTACGCCAAGGTGATTACGAGCGTATTAAGTTTAATCAATTAAAAGTGAAGAGAATTATTAGCACCAATGAGCTTCATGACATTGCTCAAGTGCTTAAAACTCTTTGGGAAGAAAAAAGAGATGAGGATAAAAACTTTACTATTAGTAAACGTAATACTTTTGGGATGGTGATGATGCGTTTTCAGCAAGAAGTAGCTCATGTTTTGGGATTAGAGTTAGAAGAGGCTGAGAAAAAAGTAGAGTCTGCTCTTGATACTGGTTGGAATAGACAGCTCAAGCTTCGTAGTAGTAAAGAAACTCCCAGTAAAGACTAATTTTTAGTTTGCTATAATTTCACTGTTATGCACATGGTACTTTTTATACCAGCTAAATTTTATACTATGCACAGCATATTTTACACCAACTACTTTTTTACAAAAAGTAGGGTTCGAAAGAATATTAAGGGTCTAAAATGAAAAAAGATGTTTCTTTTGGTTTGGTACCAATGCACAAAGACGGCGACGTTATTGAGTTTTTATTAATTCAACACACTGAGGGCCACTGGGCTTTTCCTAAAGGTCATGCTGAGAGAGAGGAATCATTTTTAGAAACCGCTCAGCGCGAGTTTGAAGAAGAAACTGGCATTATGCAGTATCAAGTTGACAATTCAATAATCTTTCAAGAAGAATATTATCCGCAAAAAGATGGTCAGATTTTTCATAAAACGGTCAGTTATTATCCAGCTTGGGTGAGCGATAAGAAGGTTGTGATTCAAGAGTCAGAAGTATCTGACTATGGCTGGTTTGAGTATAAAGAGGCGATGCAGAAAATTACTTTTGCAGGAAGTAAAAAAGTTTTAAGAGAAGTTAAAAAATATCTTCGTTAAATTTTGAATTTCTCCATTTTTTATTTTAATTCCTTCTTTAGCTAAATTCTAATTAATTGTAAGTTTGTCTTCTAGGGTATTAATTCGGTTTTCATGGTTTTCAATTGAGTTTTTGTTGTTGGCACTGCGATGGTTGAGAATAGCAAAGTCTTCCCTCATGGCTTTGACTTCTCCCAAGACAGTATCGATATGGTTTAGAATATCACTTCTAAATTTAGTTAGTTTGTCTTCAATATAGGATTTGTCTGAGGTGCTTAGCATCTTGATCACATACTACTCTGTGAAAAAACTAGTGCCAAGGGGCAGAGTGATGAATTCCTACCACAAGTGTAATAATTTAGTTATCTTACTTAAATTTAAGTATAGAACTAAGGAAATTAAGCCAATAAAGAAAGCATTAGCTCCAATTTTTCTAGTAGGTGTATTTTGAGTAAATTGAAGTTGGATTTGATGTCGACCTGGTTTTAAAGAATAAGTAATATGGCCCGGAAATTCTTCATCTTGATATTTAATTTGTTGTTTTTGGTCATCAACTGTTAACTCCCAGCCGGGAAAAAAATAAGTTTTTTGAATTATATCTACCAGCTCATTTGTTTCAATAGTGTAGTTCATTTGTGATCCATTCCAATTTTGAATTTCTAAGTTGGTATAATCTGCTGGTTGTAAAATTTCATCATCGTATAGTTTTTGCTGCGAAACTCTTAAGGAAATTTTCTCTTCTGGAAAATGACGAGTATGTTCTGCTGCCCAAATAGGTTGAAATTCATTGAAGGTGGTGGTGGTTTTAAAGTACTCAAATAATTCATAATCACTCCAGCTTTGAAATCCTCGCGGTTGAGCATAAACAAATACTGAGAGCAAGCTAGTTACAAATAATATTCCAATAAAAAAATTGTTAACCAGTTGGTTTTTAAAAAGATGAATAAATAACAGCGTTGAGACTAAAGTTACTATAGATAATAGTCGCCAGGGATATTGAATATAGTGGCCCAGTCCTGAAATTAACCAAAGTGGTTTTGTAAAAGGCATCATTAAGATGATGATTAGAAAATAAATTGTTAATAAGTAGCGAATCTCTTTTTGATCTTTAATTTTATTTTTTGTAATTAAATACAAGCTGATTAAAATAATAATTAAGTTGCTATAGCCAATAGAAACAATTTTAAGAACATCTAGTTTTTCTAAATTGGTTATCTGATGAAAAAACAATGACCAATAAGCTGGAAATTGATCTAAGTAATTAGTGACCGTACCTGCTCTATCAATGATGACAAACTGTTTTTCCCATAGTGCTGGTAGCCAATACCAGGCTGTGATAAGTAGGGAAATTATTCCTATTGGTGCGATTCGTTTAATTAAAGCAATAATTTCTTTTTTATTTTCCATTCTAAGCAAGTAATAAATTGTCAGTATTGGGAGGGTGATAATCAATGAGGTTTGATGACTTAGTATAAGTAAAGATAGGCTTGCAAGTAGAGCTAAAGAGATAGTTGGTTTTATCTTTTTATTTTTAATAAAATTTTCCACGCCCCACATTACCCAAGGTAATATTCCAAAAAATGCTATTTCGCCCAAGGCAACTCGTGAGTAGATATTAATCAGGGTGTAGGGGGCAGTTAAATATATTCCAGCAGCTAAAATGGATTTCTGATGGGATAAAGAAAATTGACGAGCTAAGTAATAAATTCCTAACACCCCGGTCATAGTTAATAAAATAATGGTTAGATTCAAGGACATGACGATGGTTATTGGGAATGCCATGTAGATAAATGTACTGATCGCATAAGGTAAAGGATAGGTAAAATTTAAGACTGGATAGCCATAACCACTATTTAAATTTGGTGCCCAGCGAGGTGGAATCTGATCTTGTTTTATGGCTAGGTAGTAGTTGGCAATGCGGGCTGCGTGAAGCTCACCATCATCACTATATAGAAGTTGATTTGAGAAGAGGGGTTTAAGGATCAGAAAAGTAAAAACAACTAGTAGTAGGGGCAATACTAGTTGAGTAAGTTTTTTTTTCATTTTTTAAACTGTTAGTGACCAATCTTGAGTTTGAGTTAAAATTTCTGGCTTTTTATCGACTCTGACCATGTATTCAAACATAACACCTTTGCCGCCATCAGTAGTTTTAACTGTCCAGCCATTGTCTTCAACATAAACCTGATCGCTTCTAGGAACAATTTGGCACTCAACACAAATAATCATATTTTTCTCTAGCTTTTTTCCTGATCCTGGTTTGCCAAAAGCTGGAATTTCAGGGTATTCATGGAGACCTCTTCCAATTCCATGTCCCACGTATTGTTTTAGGGTATCAAAGCCGGCTTTATAGGCAGTGCTGTGCATGGCATATCCCAAGTCTCCAGTTTTATTTCCTGTTTTGGCCAATTTAACAGCATTGAGAACTGCCTTGCGACCGATTTCTAATAACTTTTGATCTTCATTTGAAACCTGACTCACTCCAACAGTAAAACAATGATCGGTGTAAAATCCTTGATAAATAATTCCAAAATCAATCTTAACTAAGTCGCCTTCTTGAATTTTTCTTTTATCATTGGGAATTCCATGAAGAATTTCATCATTAACAGAGATACAGCTGTTGAAGTTGTAGATTAGGTTTCCATTTACTACGCCTTTAAAAGAGGATCTGACACCATGTTTTTCACATAAATCACCAGCTAGTTTATCTAGTTCAATTGGGTAAACTCCTGGCTTAATTGCATCTCTAAGTTGGGATAATATCTGCTTGGAAAGTTGGGTAGCTTTTTTATAGGTAGCTAGTTCGGTTTGAGATTTGATAATCATTTATTCCTTATAAAAAGTAAACATTCCTTTTTTATAGATCACTTTTTGACTACCATCAATCATGTGAGCGGTGACAGTGCGATCAGTGGTAGAGACAATATCAGTGTGTTCAGCTGAGTCATTAAAACCCATTTCTTCCCATTCTTTTTTACTAATATCAGCTGGGTTGCCTCGGTAGCAATCTTTATATGCTTTGCCAACAGCTAAGTGAGTATTGCCAAATGGGCCACCTACATTTTCATCAAATAGAGTTTCTGCCATGGGATGAGTGATGCGTGACATGCGCTTATCAGTTAAAGAATACTCACCAATTTTATTAGCGTTAGGGCTTTTAAGCATTTCTTGTAAGAATTTATTGCCAGTTTTTGCTTTAGCTTTGACTACTAAACCATCTTTAAGTTCTAGATAAATATCTTCAATAACATTGCCGTAACGGTAGAGAGGCTGATTAAATTGCACCCAACCATCAACTTCTCGCCAATCTGGAGAAGTAAAAAATTCGAAGCTAGGAATGTTGCGGCCGCTACCGCCATTCCAAATGCGGTTAGCGTCCAGTTTAATCTTAAGATCAATATCAGGACCTTTAACGTCCAGCCATTCAATGCTCATCTCATTAAGTGTTTTTTTAATTGACTTTTGCATTTTAAAAATTCTTTTCCATTCTGCAATTGGGTCATCTTTATCTAGAAAACAAGCTTTAATAATTTGTTGCCAGTATTCTTTCAATGATAACTCTACGATTTCTGCTTTGGCTGGCACACCCCACAAACCAACTGTCCAAGTAAATTTATTTTGATTTTCTTTATTATCTAGCCAGTCACGATAGGATTTTTTAGCATCTCGAGATTTGATAATTTTTTTTGGGTCAATATTTTTAAGTTCAAAAGGATCGAGGTCGGCAATAATAATAACTTGGTGATCGATTAACTTGACTCGTTCCTGGAGATATTTTTTAGGAAAAAAAGTTAGTTGGTCATCATTGGCTAATGAGTAGAAGTCTTTACTAAACTCAGTCGGGATGAGTTGTAACATGGGATGACCACCTGCTTTGAGAGTTACATTTTGGAGTTCTAGAGCTAGTGGCTTGGCAATATCTGGGACTACTATCTTAACTACATCTCCTTTTTTAATACCCTCACCGGAATTAAGGGCGCAGTTAATCAATACTTGGGCATATTTATTTAAGATTTTTTGAGATGGTTGGTAATCTGTCATATGGGTTGTATTGTAAACCATTTTTTATTGAGAAGTCAGGTGGTGTAAGATATAGCTTATGCAGTATTTCATTTCATATAAAAAAGAAATTTCAAATTTTTTAATTAATTTTTTACCCAGTAAACAACAGGAGTTGAATGATTCTTATTTTTCTAAAGATATTTTTGAGCGATTAATGCCTTTAGCCATAAGTGGAAAAATGTTGCGGGGAAGTTTGCTCATAAATACTTATCAAAAATTGTCTGGTGAAAAATACAACCAAGAGGTTTTACAAGTTGCTGCGGCTTTAGAATTGATCGGAACTAGTCTTTTGATTCACGATGATGTTATTGATCAAGATAATTTACGCAGGGGTCAAGAAACTCTGCATTCTCAATATCAGCAACTGGCACAGCAGAAAAAATATCAGCAATCTCAGCGGTTTGGAGAGAGTTTCGCAATCTGCGCTGGTGACCTAATTTTCTTCTTAGCTTATGAGTTGTTATCTGGAAAATTATTAAAGCTTTTTTCTCAGCAGTTAAGTAGAACAATTTTAGGTGAGATGCATGATGTAGAGTTAGCGTTGATGAGTGGTGGAGATGTAACTAAAGATAGCATCCTACAGATGTATATGGACAAAACAGCTAGTTATACAGTGAGTTTGCCACTCATGGCTGGTGCAGTTTTGGCAGAACAGTCTGAAGAATTAGTAGTTCAATTAAATGAATTAGGTAAAACTTTGGGGTTAATTTTTCAAATTAAAGATGATGAACTAGGGTTGTTTGGTGATGAGCAGAAAACTGGTAAACCAGTTGGCGCTGATGTTCGCGAAGGTAAAAAAACTCTCTATTACTACTATCTTGATCAAGAAATACAGAATGTTTTTGAAGAAAATGGGGTAGAAGAAATACTGATTTTGATGAAAAAACATCAAATTGAAAAGTTGGTTAATAGTGATTTAAAAGAATTAGAAATTAAAGTTCGGCAGCAGATTGAGAAACTTTCAGTATCAGCTGAAATGAAAGAAATGATAAATCAATTTTTGGATAAAATTACAAACCGCATGCGCTGAAATTGATCTTGTTTGGTTTCTAGTTTTAAGTCATCTAGTTCTAATTTTTCTTTTAAAAACTTTTCATCATGAGTGTAGTCAACTTCCAATATAATTATTCCTTCAGGATTTAATTTATTGCGAGCTTGTTTAACCAGTTTTTTAATATATTTTAGACCTTCATTACCACCATCAAGCGCTAGGTGTGGCTCATATTCTCGTACTGACTCATCTAGAACAGCCACCCTTGTAGAAGGAATATAGGGTAGGTTAGCCATGATTAAATCGAATTTAATATTTTCAGGGTAATTAATTAGTAAATCAGATTTAAGTATTTTAATATTTTTATTTTTTCCAATTATTTTTTTCACATTTCTTTTAGTTGTTTCCAAAACTTGATCTGAAATATCGCTTAAATACAGCTCCATATTTTTTGGCTGTAGTTTTAACCATAGACTAATTCCAATTGCCCCGCTGCCACAACCTATATCAGCAATTACTACAGCTTCTTTTTTAATCTCTGCAATTTTTTTTAAAGCTAAATTCACAAATTCTTCAGTTTCTACTCTGGGGATTAAAACATCTTTATTTACTTCAAATATTTGACCCCCAAACTCCACTTTTCCAGTAATGTATTCCACTGGCATTCCACCATAATCAGCGATATCGATGTCACTTTTACCAAATCTTCGGAGATGAGTTTTCTCGTAGGGAGAGAGTTGTCTGATCATATTTACCAGCTTCCACTGGAGCCACCACCACCACTAGAGCCACCGCCAAAACTAGAACTAGAGCTAGAAGAATTACTAGATGAAGATCCAGTACTAAATCCTCCCCAGGTATTTTTCCAGCCAGTAGACTTTTTACCCCTTTTTAGAGTTTTATAGTTTGAAGATAAAATGTAATCTAAGACTAAACCAAATAGTCCAAATAAAACTCCAGCAAGGACACTTCCTATTAATGCTCCGACTCCAAGCCCCATCAATCCTCCTGGCCACCAAGATTTACTGCGCCCCAGCCACGCCCCTAGATAAGTAACAAGTGTCATAAAGAAAACAGAGACGACTATGGTTCCAATTGCTTTGGCAAAAGAATTGAGTAGGCCTGAGTTTTTATTAATTGGGTCTATACCAGGAGCAAATCCAGGACTATCAATAAACTGTTGTTCAATAGCAGCGACTCCTTGTCTGACTCCAGCTTCATAATCTCCATTTTTAAATTCTGGAGTAATCACATTTCTAATGATTCTGCCAGCTTCTGCATCAGTGATAATCGGCTCAGCTCCATAGCCAGTATGAATTCGTAATTTTCTGTCTTCCACAGAAATTAGTAATAACACTCCATTGTCTAAATGTTTTTTACCAATTTTCCAAGTATCGAAAAATTCTTGAGCCACGTTTTCAACCACATCGCCATCGAGATTAGTAATTGTCACTATTGCAATTTCAGCCCCATCAGAGGCCTCAGCCACAGTTCCAAGCTCAGTCTCCAATTGGTCTTCTAGTTCAGGGGATAAAATTTCAGCATAATCATTAACAAAACCTTCATAATTGGGCACATTAAATGCTTTTACTGGAGATACTAAAATTAAACCACTAATAAAAAATAGCAGGAATCCAAAGATTATTTTTTTAATCATTTAAATCTAGATTTACTGCTGGAGCAGCTTCTGCTTCCTCAACTGCTTCAAAATATGGTTTTTCAGTATAACCAAACATACTTGCCACCATCATGGTAGGGAAAGTTTTAACTTTAACGTTGTATCCTTTGACGGTGTCGTTATAGCGTTTTCGTTCAACGCTAACTCGGTTTTCAGAGCCAGCTAACTCAACCATTAGATCTTGAACTGTTTCGTTAGATTTTAATTCAGGATAATTTTCTACGATAACTAATAGTCTGCTTAAGGCTGATTCCATTTCGTTAGTTGCAGCGACCTTTTCATTGGCAGTGCCAGCACCAGCATATCCTTGTCTAGCCTCAGCGATATTAGAAAAAACTTCCTGTTCTTGGGTTAAGAAACCTTTGGTTGACTCAACTAAATTTGGTATTAAGTCAAAACGACGTTGGTATTGTGTTTCTACTTGAGCCCATTGACTATCAACTCGCTGACCGAGTCCCACTAGTCCATTATAGGTACCCATTAGCCACATTCCTAAAACTACTACTACTGCTCCTAGTGTTAAGAAAGGTTTTTTCATTTTAGACCCTTAATTTTAGATTTATAATAAAATTTAGCTGGTATAAAAGGTGCTCCGCACATATTGTCCTCAATTTTATTTTTTTACTCAAATTTGAGTATAGCATTACCCATGCTACAATCGAGACTACTTAGTCAGTATTTAGGTGAAAGGGAATATGTCTTTGAGTCAACAATTAATCGATGAGATGAAGCAAGCTATGAAAGCTGGTGATAAAGTTAAGTTGTCTGTGATTCGTTTTTTAAGATCGGAAATTAAGAATTATGAGATTGATCATGGTGAGCAAGATGATGCTGGCATAGAAAAAATTGTAGCCAAGCAAGTCAAGCAAGTCAAAGAATCTATTACCGAATACAAAAAAGCCGGTCGAGATGATTTGGTTTCTGAGGAAGAACCTAAGTTAAAAATATTAGAAGAATATTTGCCAGAGCAGATGTCAGATGAAGAACTTCAAGTAGTTATCGATGAAGTATTGAGTACGATGGATAATCCTGAAATAGGACCCGCTATTGGACAAGTGATGGGAAAGGTGCAAGGTAAAGCTGATGGTAGTAAAGTTTCAGCATTAGTACGCCAGGCTTTAGCGTCGTAAATTTATGAAAACCAAAAGTATTGGTGAAATTCTTAGAGAGGAAAGAGAGCGACATCGACTTCCAATTGAAAAGTTGGCTCAGAAGACTCGCGTTAAAGAGAAGTACCTGCGAGCTTTAGAGAATAATCAATTTGATCAATTACCCGCAGCCACTTTTGTTAAAGGTTATATTAAAATTTATGCACAACTATTTGGTTTTGATCATCAACCTTTAATAGCGCTCTTGCGAAGAGATTTCAAAGAAAGTGTTAGAGGTAGATTGGTTCCGCGCGAATTTATAAAGCCGATTTTAAAAAAACGTCAATCTTGGGGTCCAGCTACTTTTGTAGTTTTAGGACTAGCTTTAACCTTTATAACTTTAATTAGTTACGTTAGTTTTCAATGGTATACATTAGCTCAACCCCCAGAATTGAGAATAATTTCACCGGTGGAAGATTCTTTAGTAGCAGCTAGAGTAAGTGTGAGTGGTCAAACGGATGCCGATGCAATTGTGACTGTTAATTCTCAGCCAGTAGCCCTGCAGTCTGATGGTTCATTTGAAGCAGAGGTTTATTTACCACGTGAGGGAGTAAACACAATCTCAATAGAATCTCAAGATCGTCGAGGTAAGATTACACTTATACAACGCTCAGTCAGGGTGAAGTTTTAACGTAAATTTGTTATAGTTAAATTCACGTATTTATGAAAGGATTATTATGGAGTTAGTTCCAACAGTTTTTGCCATTGCTCTAGTAGCTTTAACCATTGTTCTGAGTGTGGTTGGGGTGCAGATGGTGTTAGTTTTATTAGAACTAAAGAAGACCCTTAAAAAAGTCAATGATGCCTTAGAGACAGCTGACGAAAAAATAACAGCTATTATTGCTCCTTTACAAAAAATTTCTGGAGTTGCTTCGGGATTGGGAGCGGGGATGAAGGTCTTTGAAGCTTTTGTGGGCTGGTTAAATAAGGATAAGGAAGTTAAAGCAAGTGGAAAAAAATAATCATAGTTCGTTTACTCCAGGCTTTGTAATAGGTCTTTTTTCAGGTGTAGTTGGTTATTATTTATTTGGTACTAAGCAAGGAGAAAAGACTAGAAAAAAATTAGCCAATGAGTGGGAAAAAGCCCAACAGCATTTGGCTGATCAGGGAGTGTTGAGTGAAAACACTAAGTTTAAGAATTTGGGCGATTTGGTCCAGGTAGCTAAAGATGAGCTTTTAAAAAGATTAGAAGTTGAACCAGTTGAATTAAAAAAAGCTAAAGCTCCGCGTAAAAAAAGAACCTATAAACGACAAGCAAAACAAAAGCAGTTCAAAGGTGTATAATTTGTGTCTATGACTCCAGATGAACTTCGTCAAGCATATCTAGATTTTTTTGCACAAAAAAAGCATGCTATTTTACCCTCAGACTCTTTAGTTCCAGAAAATGATCCAACCACTCTTTTTACTGGTTCAGGCATGCAGCCATTACTGTCATATTTTTTAGGTCAGCCACACCCCAAAGGCACACGAGTAGTTGATTCACAGAAGTGTTTCAGATCTCAGGACATTGAGAAAGTGGGTGATAATCGTCATACTACTTTTTTTGAGATGTTAGGTAATTGGTCTTTTGGAGACTATTTTAAAAAAGAACAGCTGGAATGGATTTTTGAATTTTTTATTGATATTTGTGGATTAAATCCACAAAGACTTTATGTAACGGTGTATGAAGGTAATCAAGAACTAGGTATTCCTCGTGATGAAGAAGCAGCTCAGATTTGGCAGGGACTTTTTGCTCAAAAAGGTATTACTGATGAGCGAGTTTTTTACTATGGGAATGAAAATTGGTGGTCGCGGGTAGGCGAACCAGCTAATATGTCAGACGGAGAGCCAGGTGGTCCAGGTAGTGAGGTTTTCTATGATTTTGCCAGCGATTCTAAAGATCATCAGAATTCACAATTTTCAGACCAGTCTTGTCATTTAAACTGTGATTGTGGCCGATATCTAGAAATAGGCAACAATGTGTTCATGACTTATGTCAAAACAAAGCTGGGCTATGAAGAGTTAGAAAATAAAAATATTGATTTTGGAGGTGGTTTTGAGCGAATTTTAGCAGCGATGAATAATGACCCCGATCTGTTTAAGACTGAGTTGTTTACGCCAATAATTAGTTATTTAGAAAAAAATTCTGGGCAAAAGTATGGTCAAGATAAAAAAACCACTCAAGCATTTCGTGTAATTGCTGATCATATGAAGGCAGCGGTAATGTTGGCTGCTGATAGTGTTTATCCATCTAATAAAGAGCAAGGTTATTTCTCTCGTCGTTTAATCAGAAGGTCAATTCGCTATGGGCAGATGATCGGGATTGAAAATGAGTTTGTATCCGGATTAGTGCCAGTAGTGGCAGAGATGTATCAAGTCGCTTACCCAAAAGTTATTGATCAAGTAAAAAATATTCAGCAGATTTTTGAAATAGAAGAGCAAAAGTTTGGTAAAGCTTTAAGTAAAGGTTTGCGAGTTTTTGAAAAAGAGACTATGGATCATTTGACTAGCGCAACAGCTTTTAATCTTTATGAAAGCTACGGTTTTCCTTTAGAGATGTCTATTGAAGAAGCAAAACAGAAAAATCTTCAGATTGAAGACAATATTGAAGATAGCTTTAACAAGCTCAAACAGTCTCACGCCGATCAATCTCGTCAAGCAGCAACTGGCAAGTTTAAAGGTGGTTTGGGTGATCAATCTGAAGCGACTGTTAAATATCACACCGCAACTCATTTACTTCATGCCGCCCTTCGTAAAATTTTAGGAGCTCATGTTGAGCAAAAGGGCTCTAATATAAACGGTGAACGATTACGCTTTGATTTTTCTCATCCTCAAGCTTTAGCAAAAGAAGAGCTAAGTAAAGTAGAAACACAGATAAATACTTGGATTGAGGCTGATCTTTCAGTTACTAAGCAGGTCATGAGTAAACAAGCTGCTCTTGACGAGGGAGCAATTGCTTTTTTTATAGAAAAATACCCGGATGAAGTCAGTGTTTATACGATTAATGGGATCTCTAAGGAATTTTGTGGTGGTCCTCATGTGAATAGGATAGGTGAGATAGGTAAGATTAGATTATTTAAAGAACAATCGTGTAGTGCTGGTGTTCGTCGAGTTTATGCTAAATTTAAGTAGAGATAAATAAAAATAGTATTCTTCGGGTTTAAGTTGAGGTATAGTAATAATATGGGTCTGCCACCAGTTTTTAAAACTAAACGACCAGCTATTTCTTTATACATTACTCTTTTACTGTCAGATTCTAATATTCAGGCTGCGCTGTGGCAGCAAAATGATCAAGGCACTACTATTTTAAACAAGTCATCGATTTATGAGTATGGTGACGATAAGCAAGCTGTTACTCAAGCAGATAAAGCTCTCCAGGATCTTGGTAAGCAGTCAGAAAAAGTTAATGATGCAGTTTTTGGCTTGCCACGCACTTGGGTTGATGAGCAAGGAGTTATAGCGATAAAGAAACCTTTATTAAAGGCTATTACTGAGGGATTGGGTTTAAGTGCAGTCGGATTTGTAATGATTTCCGAAGCTTTGGCTAAGCATTTAATAGTTGAAAACCCTCGTCTTTCGATGCTTTTAGTTGAGTTTAGTCAGTATGAGCTATTTTTGAGTTTAATTACTCAGGGTAAATTAGTAAGCACTCAATATGTGGGGCGTTCTGGTGAAACTATGGCTGATATGGCCGAAGCTCTAGCAAGACTAAATGCTCATCAGGAAAAAGAGATTAAGTTGCCAGCAAAGATAATGATCTCATCTTTAGACTTAGATAATTCCGAATTGAATGATCAAAAACAACTATTACTTGGTCACGATTGGGTTAATTCTCACCCATTTACTCATTCACCCACAGTAGATTTATTAGATCAAGAAATTATTTTAGAGGCAGTTATAAAGCAAGGAGGGGGTTCTACTCCCAGTGTTAATAAATCAACTGTTAAATCTCAAGCTGAAAAGTCACCAATTCCACCAGTAAAAAAACAATCAGAAGTAATTAAGGAGATTAAAAAAGCTAAAAATTTGGCTGTTGAAGTTGATCCTCAGAAAGCTCCGCCTGTTAAAGCTACTAGTTATGGAATACCAGTTAACTTAAATGATCTTAAGAAAAAAATTAAACCTGAAATTAAATTTAAAGATAAGGTAGACTTACCGAACTCAGTTGATTTAAAAAATAAGTCATCTTCGAAAATAAAAATGAAATTTATTAATTGGTTTAAAAAACATCGCTCGTTTGCTATTGGTGGCTTTTTAGCTGGGGTGTTGGCTTTGTTATTGATAGTTGGGATATGGTTAACTACTGGAGTTAAGGCGGTTGTTGAGCTGTCATTGGCAACAGAATTAATTTCAAAAGAAACCACTATTACTCTTAATCCAGATAAGGATAGTACGAGTGCGGGCAAATTAGTTTTAACAGCTCATGCGATTGAGAAGAAAGTTTCGGCAAAGAAAACTAAGGAAACAACTGGTGTTGAAGTAGTGGGTGATCAAGCTATTGGTGAGATTATTCTTTATAACAAAACAGAAGCGGTTAAAACTTTTGACCAAGGCACAAGGGTTTCTAAAGGTGGCTTAGTTTTTACTTTAGATGAGGGTGTAGAAGTAGCTTCAGCCAGCACAAAAGAAACTTCTAGTGGAAAAGAAACAGAGTATGGCAAAAAAAACGTAGCTGTCACAGCGCTTGATATTGGCGCAGATTCAAATTTAGAAAAAGAAGTAGAGCTGCAAGTAGCTAGTTTTGATCCAGGCACATATTCTGCAGCCGTAGCAGAAACATTTACTGGTGGTTCTAGTCGCGAGGTCAGAGTTGTGTCTGCAAGTGATCTAGATCAGTTGGTTGAAGAACTAAGAAAGAAATTATTAGAAGAAGCTCGAAATGATATTGAAGAAAATTTAAGTGAGGGAGAGTATTTAGCATCAGTAAATATTGATAAAGTTGACAATCAACAATTTGATGCAGAAGCCGGCGATGAGATTGGTGCGGTGATTCTTGATCTGTCAATAACAGCACAAGCTTTAGCCTACAATATAGAAGACTTAAAACCCTTAGCTAAAAAAGTGCTTGAAGATGATGTGCCCGATGGCTATACCCTGGATAATAGTGATCCGCAAATTATGTCTTCTCCAGATCAAGATTCACCGGTTTCCGGAGAGGTACATCTATTAGTTAATATTTCTGTAGAAGCAAAGCCAGATTTAAATTTTGACGAATTAAAACAAGATATCTTGGGTAAAAGTATTGATGAGGCTAAAAAGTTTTTAACAGCTAAAGATGGGATTGATTCAGTCAAGATTGATTTAATTCCGAGTATAGCTGTCAAACTTTATGCTCATATTCCCAAGGATATTTCCAAGGTAGAATTACAGTGAAGCAAGTAAGCCAAATTTCCTCCACACAACTAATAGACTTATACCGTCAAGCTTTGAAAAAAAATTTGTCTTTAGATAAGCTTGAAAAAAAAATATCTAAAAAATTAGATAAAGTACAAGTAAGCAATAAGGTTGAGCAGAAAGAAGAAAAAGAACGAGTAACTAAAATTAGACGTCGTTTGCCAAAAACAATTAGATATGGCGCTTTAGTTCTACCGATAGTTTTCATTGGAGTAGGATTATTTTTACTGGGAAATGCAATTACACCTTTGGCTCAATACTATATTTCGTCTTTACCAGATTTAAGTCAACAGCAATTAAAAACACCCATCCCCAAAGAAGATGTTTTAGATGTGACGCCGTTGGTGGTGGCTCAGGTTAAGTATGATTCAAATATATTGGGTTCTGATTCAAAAGCAACGTCTGGCCCAGTAATTTTAGATACTGAGTTGGATTACACTAATTTAACAAATTGGTTTAATGATGGTCGGAGTGATATCTTGAAAAAAATCCAGAATAATACCATGTATGTTCTAGATATTCCTGAGTTAGAGATAGAAGCTGCTCAAGTTCAAATTGGCGGTACAAACCTAGATGAAAGCTTAATCGCTTATCCTGGCACAGCTTTTCCTGGTGAGCTAGGATCACCAGTTATTTTTGGTCATTCAGTTTTACGCCAGTTTTATAACCCCAGCGAAAAAAATCCTCGCCGCTATAACTCAATCTTCAGTTACATTATGACACTGGAAAAAGGAGATGTAATCTACTTAACTCAAGACGGAGCTAGGTATAAATATGTGGTCACAGACAAAACCGATGTCAAACCTGAAGATACTTATATTTTGGCTCAACAATATGATAAGAGAACACTTAAGCTGGTGACTTGTGTTCCTGAGGGAACTTATCTCCGACGAGGTGTGGTTACAGCAGAGCTAGTTAGCATTTAATTATATGAAAAAAATATTAGCCATAGATTTTGGAACGCAACGAATCGGGTTGGCAGTTAATAAGCATGTTTTAGCTGAGCCTTTATCAATTTTAAACAATGATGATTTAATTTTTAAAAAAATTGGGAAAATTATTGATAGTGAGAAGATAAATCTAATCCTATTGGGTTTATCTGAAAACAAGATGGCTCAAAGAACTAAAATATTTGCGCAAGAGCTTGAAAAAAATACCACTATTCCACTGGAGTTTGTAGATGAAACTCTGAGTTCTAAAAATGTTCACCAAAAACTAGCCACCTCAGCAATGAAGCTAAAAAAACGCCAGGGTCCGATTGATCATTACGCCGCCGCCGACTTTCTCCAAGAATGGCTGGATATTAATTATTAGTGATATACTTTTTTCATGTCTTTCAAAAAATCCCTCATCTCAATTTTAATGATGTCGTTGGTTTTGGTGGTTGGTTTGGGAGGATATTTTTACCTTTTCTCTCAACCCATGAATTCAGGTGCTGTCGCTAAGACTCAATTTGTTATTCCTCGAGGACAAGCGGTGAGCATCATTGCCTCTAGGTTAAAAGATGAGGGTTTGATTAGAAGCTCGATCATGTTTCGATTGGCAGTTAAGCAGAAAGGGCTTGAGGGAAAACTCCAATCGGGCTCGTTCCAAATTTCTCCATCCATGACTCCGGTCGAAATTGCTCTAAAGCTAACTCAAGGAACTAATGATACTTGGGTAACAATTTTAGAGGGTTGGCGCAGGGAGCAAATAGCAACTAGTTTAGTTGAGTATGGTTTTAATAGTTTTGATCTTCAAGAATTTCTTGATTTGACCGTTGGTCAAGAGGGCCGGATTTTTCCAGATACTTATTTATTTTCCAAAGAGTCTACTGCCACCACAATTCATCGAGTTATTCAGAGTAATTTTGAGAAAAAAGTTATCTTTGGTTTAGAGAATGAGATTGAACAATCAAATCGAAGCTTCGATGATGTTCTGGTAATGGCTTCAATAGTAGAAAGAGAAGCTCGTGGATACGAAGAGATGCGTCATGTGGCTGGTATCTTATGGAATCGATACGATATTAATATGGCCTTACAGGCTGATGCTACATTGCAGTATATTAAGGGCTATGATGAGCAAACTCAGTCTTGGTGGGAACCACCCACTAGTATTGATAAGAAACTAGATTCATCTTTTAATACATATCTTAATTATGGTTTGCCACCCCAGCCAATCTGCAATCCTGGTCTAGACGCAATTAAGGCTTCTCTGGAGCCTTTAAAAACGGCAGACTTTTTCTATTTACATGGCAGAAATAGTGATATACACTATGGTAAGAATTTAGAAGAACATAGCACAAACGTACAACGATACTTGCGGTGATTTATTATTATTGATATAATCACTCGGTTTCCTTAAGAAAATAAACATATACTCGGGATTCTTTTGTTTATTAAATGCATA